>NZ_JARKOT010000092.1 GCF_029977985.1 Propioniciclava sp.
GCGCGCCCGCACCCGGGCGGGGTTGCGCATCCTCGTGTTCCGCACCATCGTCGAGCAGCTCGCCGAGGCCACCGGCATCGCCGTGGACGAGATCGATCCTCTCGGCCACCGCGGCTCCGAAGACGACGATTGGGACTGAGCACTGGTCGAGCGCGCGAGAGCGGTGGAACGCGCGGGCCGCGCGGCCAACGTGGCAGTCGCGATGGCCGCGCACACCGGCGCCCACCCACGCTCGGCTCGCGACGGGCTGGCGAGGTTGAGGAGGACAGCCGCCGCGAACAACCCGGCGACGACCTCATGGGCGCGCCTCTGCCGCTGGCCCAGGGGCTCGCGCGCGACCAGCACGAACAGCGCACCGTAAACGGGCACCGCCGCCGCGGAGACCACCCGCAGGCGTGTCGGCAGGACGCCAGGGTGCTTCCCGCCGTACGCCGCTGAACCCCAGGGAGCGCCGGCGGCCAGGGCCATCTGGAAGCCACCCAACACGCCTAGCAGCCCCGCCGCGACGCCGCGTGCCGCGGCCCTGCGCTCCTCGTCCGTCACCATGCCTCCTTCGTCCGGTGCCGACACCATCCTTCCACCGGCCCGGCCCTGGTCGACCGGGCTCGAAGGGAGCGACGAATCAGCCGGTCGAGCCTGCCGGGACCGACGAGGGGCTCCGACAGGCCGACGGGCGGCCGACGTCCAGGGTCAGTGCGTGGCGATCCACTCCTTGTACCGGTGGTAGGAGTCCTTGATGCGCCGCTCCCCCGTGCCGTTCCCGTCGTCGTCGAGGTCGACGTGGATGAAGCCGTACCGCTTCGCCATCTGACCGGTGCCGGCGCTGACGATGTCGATGGGACCCCACCAGGTGTAGCCGAAGACCTGGCAACCGTCCTCGATGGCCTCCAGCAGCTGCTCGGCGTGGTCGTAGAAGTAGTGGATCCGCTCCTCGTCGTGGATCCTGCCGTCCGGCTGCACCTCGTCGTAGGTGCCCAGCCCGTTCTCGGCGATGAACAGGGGCACTTGGTAGCGGTCCCACAACTCGTTGCAGACGTACCGGAACCCCACCGGATCCTTCGGCCACCCGAAGCTGGAGGTCTCCAGGTACGGGTTCTCCGACCCGACGACGCCCGCGGTGTTGTACTGCGGTTCGTCGCCCACCGCGAAGGCGGTCGTCCGGTAGTAGCTGAAAGCGAGGTAGTCGCAGGTGTACTCCCTGATCAACTCGAGATCGCCGTCGGCGATCTCGAGCTCGAGGCCCTCGTCGGCCATGAGGCGCTTGGCGTAGCCCGGGTATTCACCGCGCAGCATCACATCGGAGTACATGAGCGAACGCCGCCGGTAGACGTAGGCACCCAGCACGTCCTCGGGGCGGCACGTCGCCGCGTAGATCGTGGACAGGCTGAGCATGCAGCCGATCCAGGCGTCCGGCATGAGCTCGCGGGCCAGCTTGACGGTCATCGCGTTCATCACGAACTGGTGGTGAGCCGCCTGGAAGGCCTGCTGCACCGCACCCGCGTCGCCCGGTTCGGTGAGCAGCCCCGCCGACAGGTACGGGATGCGCGTGGTGTTGTTCACCTCGTTGAACGTCATCCAGTACGTCACCTTCGAGCCGTACCGGCGGAACAGCACGTCGATGTAGCGGGCATACAGGTCCAGCCAGGCGCGGTTGTCGAGGGCGCCGTACTTCTTGATCGCGTTCAACGGGTACTCGTAGTGGGTGATCGTCACCACGGGCTCCATGCCGAGCCGGATCATCTCGTCCAGCAGGTCGTCGTAGAACGCCAGGCCGGCCTCGTTGGGCTCGGCGTCGTCACCGTTGGGGAAGATGCGGGTCCACGCGATGGAGATGCGCAGGCAGCGCAGCCCCATCCCGGCCAGCAACGCGAGGTCGCTCTTGTAGTGCTCGTAGAACGAGATCGCATCGTGACTCGGGTAGTGGACGCCCTCGGCGACCTCCAGCGTCGTCCGCAGGAAACGTCCCGCGCCCACCGGCACCGTGTCGGCGGTCGAGGGCTGCTTCCCGTCGGCGAGCCAGGCTCCCTCGCACTGGTTGGCGGCGAGGGCACCTCCCCACAGGAACTGCTCGGGCAGGGACTTGCTCACAGATCCTCCAGGTTGGCTCCGTTGGTGGCGATGACACGGGCATACCAGTCGAAGCTCTTCTTCTTGGACCGGTCGTACGTGCCGTGGCCCTCGTCGTCGGCGTCCACGTAGACGAAGCCGTACCGCTTGCTCATCTGGCAGGTCGACATCGATACGAGATCGATGCAGCCCCACGGGGTGTAGCCGAGCAGGTCGACGCCGTCGGCGATGGCCTTGCCGATCTCGGTGATGTGGCTGCGGAAGTAGGCGATGCGGTAGTCGTCGACGACCGTCCCGTCCTTGAATTCGTCGATGGCGCCGATGCCGTTCTCCACGATGAACAGCGGCATCCGGTAGCGGTCGTAGAGGTCGATGAGCGAGAAGCGGAGGCCCTCCGGATCGATCTGCCAGTTCCACTCCGTGACGTCGAGGTACGGATTCTTCACGCCCGAGGTGAGATTGCCGGAGACCTTCTCCTTGTCCGCCTCGTCACGGGTCGACACCATCGACATGTAGTAGCTGAACGAGAAGTAGTCGATGACCCCCTCCTTCAGCACCGCGGCGTCCGCGTCCGTCCGCTCGACCGTGATCCCCTTGCGTTCCCACTCCTTCAGCACCCAGCCGGGGTATTCGCCGAAGGCATGCACGTCGGAGGCGAGATGGTTCTCGCGGTTGACGCGCTGGGCGAGCAGCTGGTCGTCCGGATGCGAGGTGAGCGGGTAGTGCAGCGTCTTGGTGAGCATGCACCCCATCCGGCCTCCGGGCGCCAGCTCGTGCATCTGCGTGGTGGCCACGGCCGCCGCGACGAGCTGGTGGTGGAGCGCCTGGTAGCACACCTGTTCCATGTCGAGGCCCTCGAACTGCTCCTCCACCAGGCCCGCCGTGGTGAACGGGTGGCGGAAGATCGAGTCGACCTCGTTGAAGGTCAGCCAATAGGTGACCAGATCGCCGTACTCGCGGAAGCAGACCTCGGTGAACCGGTTGAACAGCTCGATCATCCCGCGGTCGTACCAGCCACGCCGGTTGAAGACCGTGGCGAGCGGCTGCTCGTAGTGGTGCAGGGTGACCAGCGGCTCGATGCTCCGCTCCCGCATCGCCTCGAACAGCTGCCGGTAGAACCGGACGCCGGCCTCCAGCGGCTGCTTCTCCTCCGCCTCGGGGAACAGCCGCGTCCACTGGATGGAGACCCGCAGGGTCTTGAAGCCCATCTCGGCGCAGAGGTCGAGATCCTCGAGGTAGCGCTCGTAGAACTTGTTGCCGCGGCGCTTGCCATAGGGTCCGAGCTCGTCGGTCCACTCGAGGGCCGCATGGATGTCGGCGAGCGAGATGGCGTGACTGCCCTTGTAATCCTTGGGATCGATGTTCTCCTTGCGGCGGGTCACGTCGGCCACCGACGGTCCCTTGCCGTCGGCGTCCCAAGCACCCTCGCACTGGTTCGCGGCGAGGGCACCGCCCCAGAGGAAACCTCGGGGGAACTCGGGCTTGAGTTCGGTCAGGACGTCCTTGGCGTTCACAGCGCCACCTCGGCCTCAGCCGCACGCTCCTGCTCGAGGCGGGCGCGGCGGTCGTCGATCTTGACGAACGGGATCCACGTGAGCGTGCAGACCACGATGATGATCGCCTGAACGACGATGCCCTGCCAGCCGTAGCTGATGAACGCATTGAGGAGGATGGGCAGGCCGAACGGCACGTCGACCACGTTCGGGCTGACGAAGCCGATCTGGTGAGCCAGAACGCCAATGAAGCCCGAGATGCCGGCGTTGCCGATGAACGGGATCACGTAGATGGGGTTGAGCACGAGCGGGACGCCGAACACCATCGGCTCGCTGATGCTGAACAGGCCGGGCAGGAGGCCAAGGCGGCAGACCATCTTGAGGTCCTGCTGACTCGAGAACAGCATGCCCGCGATGTTGAGGCCGAGGGTCATGCCCGCACCGCCGACGACGCCGAATACGAGCCAGAAGCCGAAGGTGAGGATCTGGGTCGGGGCGTCACCCGCGTTGTGGAGCGCCACGTTGGTCGCGATGCCGGCCGCCATGAGCGGGTTGCGGATCGGGGAGATCACGAGGCCGCCGTGGATGCCGAGGAACCAGAACAGCTGGGCGGTCATGAGCATGATCACGATGCCCGCAGTCGACTGGAAGATGACCTCCAGCGGCGCCTGCAGAACCGAATAGATCCACTCGTTCAGGTAGGAGCCGGTGAGCATCCGGAAGAGGATGCCGAAGATGGCGCTGAAGACGAGCACGATGAACACGGGCAGCAGGTTGCTGAACGAGGAGCTCACGGCGGGCGGCACGCTGGCGGGCATCTTGATGCGCAGCGCCTCGACCGAGGCGAGCCACCGGAACAGCTCGGTGATGACGATCGTCCAGATGATGCCGACGAACAGGCCCTGGGCGCCCAGGGCGGCCGCCGGGATGCCGGCGGCGCTCGTCGTCAGGTCGGGCTGGTCGGTGACGGCGGCGGTCACGACCTGCGGCACCACGGAGACATAGGCGACCACGGCCAGGGCGGCGGTGGCGTACTCCTGCGTGCCGTTGCGGCGTCCGAGCAGCAGTCCGAGCAGGAAGACGATCGGGATCGTCATGAACGACATCGTCGCGAAGTTGAGGGCGGTGAAACCGGGCGCGAGTTCGGCCAGCGCCGGCACCCAGAGGGCGAGGCCGGTCGTCTTGGACGAAATCAGCGTGTTGAGGAGGGTCGCGAACGAACCCACCAAGATGAACGGCAGGTAGTACGCGAAGGCGTTCTTGAGTGAGCTGAGGTACTTGTTCTCCTCGACCTTCTCAGCAACGGTGCTGAGGGACTCGGAGAACTTCTCGCCGAAAGAAGACATGTCAGTCCTTTCTCATGAGTTGTTCGGCCTGATGGAGAACGGCGGCCGCCTGGCCCCGCCCGTATGCGCGCGCATCGATCACATCGACGGGCGCGGCTTCCCCGACGATGCCTTTCACCTTCTTGAGCAAGTGTTTGACCTGCGGTCCCAGCAGGACGACGTCGAACTCACCGAGCTGGGCCTCGATGGTCGACTGGTCGGCCGCCCAGATGCGGTGACTTTTGCCCTGTCGGGCCGCCTCCTCCTGCATCCGGGCCACGAGGATCGAGGTCGACATGCCGAGCGCACACGCGAGCAGGATCCGCAGCGCGGGGGCTCCTTGTTCCGTCATCCGTGCACCTCCAGGTTGGTCTCGATCTCGCTGAGGACGTCCATGAGCTCGTCGAAGTCGCGGCGTGCGATGAGGTCGGCCACGTGCCGTTGGCTCATGAGGAACTTGCTGAGGGTGCCGTAGAAGCGATGGAGGTCCTTGCCCTCGTGGGTCGAGATCGACACCAAGAAGACGACCTGCACCGGGTTGTGCACCCAATGCACGGGCCGGTCGAGCACCGCCACGCACACCGTCGTCTCGGGCAGCATCGCCACCTCCGCGTGCGGCATGGCCACCCGATTGCCGAAGTCGGTCGAGGACAACCGCTCGCGCCGCAGGACCGAGCGCAGGAACACCCCGGGCAATTCCTGACGCGCGCCGACGGCGTCCACCATCGTGCCGATGATCGCCTCCGGGGTCTCCTCGGTGAGGCCGACCAGGAACAGGTCCGGGTGGAAGCACGCCCTGATGCTGCGTTCGCGGTCGCGTTGCAGCGCCCGGCGCACGCGTGCCGAGTCGTCGCTGCCGAGCACACTGCTCACCTGGTGGACGGGCACGGGCGGCGTGAAGGCCAGCGGGACCGTGGTGAAGACGATGTCGATCGTCGAGAAGTCCACCGACGCCACTTTGTGCGCCTCGCAGGTCTCGACCGACGCGATGAGGTCGGCGAACTCCTCTCGGTAGCGGTATTCGAGCAGACGCGCCGAGCCACGCCCCGACGTGCAGGCGATGAGCACCCGTTTGCGGGCAGGCTTGCGGCGTCGGCGCTGGAGCGACAGCGCGAACCACAAAGCGACGTAGCCGACCTCGTCGTCCGACAGGGGACGCCCCATCCGCGACTGCACCGCCGCGCACGCTTGGGACGCCATGAGGTACGCGAGCGGATAGCCCTCCTTCACCTGCGCCAGGATCGGGTTGGTGAGCGACATCGAGAACTGCACCCGCACGAGCATGGGCACCACGTGCTGGGTGAGCGAACTGCGCAGGTCGTCGTCGTTACCGAGGCCGAGGTTGTAGTTGAAGTCGGCGACCTTGAGCATCTCGTCGACGAGTTCGCGCGCGTCCGCGTGGACGCCGAGTGCCTCGGCCGCGCGGGCGTCGCGCAGGATGCGCTTGCCCGCCAGGTGGAGCGCGAGGTAGGCGCGTTCAGGCTCGGTGAAGGCGACGCCGGCCGCCTCGCCCGTCCGGTGCAGCAGGCGCCCCGCGACGGCCAGTTCCCGTTCGGTGACGAACCGGCCGACCTCGTCGGTGCCGCTCAGCATCGCGTTGCCCGCCCGCACCCGGCTCAGGGCGATCGCCACGTGCAGCACCACGTTGCGCAGGGCGACGTCGGAAATGTCCATCCCCTCGTCGGCCAGCACATCCCGCACGATCGAGCGCAGCGGCACCGACGGCTCCAGCAGTTCACGCAGTTCGGCCGAGCTCGTCGCCAGGCAGTGGCGCACGTCGAACTCCGACCCCACCACCCTGATGCCGCGGTACGGTTTCCGGTCGAGCAGCAGGTTGTGCTCGCGCAGCACGTCCTCCACGGCCGCCAGGTCGTGGGTGACCGTCTTCTTCGACACGTAGAGCCGCTCGGCGACCTCGTCGATCTTCACGTAGTCGGACGCCGTGAGCAACAGCTCGAGGAGGTAGCGTTCCCGCTCCGCCGATGTGCGCGGGACGCCGTCCTGCTGACCGCGGCGAGCGCGGAACTCGGCGAACGAGGCGGGATCGGACACCTCCAGCCAGTAGCCCTGGCCGGGCTTCGACTCGAGCGACGCCCCCGCCCCCTGCAGGTGCCGGCGCGAGCGGGCGATGATCGTCCGGACGGTGCGCGGGGTGACTCCCAGCGCCACCCCCAGGTCCTCGGCCGTGACGACGGGCGCGGCGTCCATCTGGTCGAGGATGTCCCACATCCGTGCGTCCACGCGCGCTCACCTCCACTCCGCTGTGGCTGCGCCGAAGCGCCCAGGACCGTCGAGGGTGCTTCAACGTCACAGTACGACGGTGCAGCGAAGGGGTCCAGACCCCACGCTTTCCGCTGCGCTGCGGAAAACGGCGGGTCGGTTGCGGAAGCGAGTGGCCTCAGGTGCCCGCGTGCGGATCGGCCACGGGCGTGGGCCCGGACGCCGTCGCCGCCTGCCCCACGACGGGCACCACGACGAGGCCGGCGGTGCCCCCGACCGGCCCAGAGGCGAGCACGGCCGCCACCACGCCGGGGGCGTCCGTCGTCACCTGCCAGAGCGTGTCGACGCCGGGGGCGTCCCCCACCTCCACGGCCCCGTTGGCCGGCACGACGATCTCCTCGTCCTTGAGCCGACCGCCGTCGGGGCCGGTGGCGAGGATCCGGACGGGCGCCGCGCCGTCCGATGGGTTGGCCAGCACGAGCAGCGTCGTCGTGCCCTCGGGCGAGGTGACCCGCTGAGCGGCCCTCGAACCGAACCCGGTCGCGGCGGGCACGACGGCCGCGGAGGCCGTGGCCGGGTCGTCCCCACTGGTGACGCGCACGGCTGCCAGCACCTCGCGCGATCCGCTCAGGCGCACCGACGCGGGGTGCCCGGCGAGGCCCGGCGCCAGGTTGAGCGTGCGCGTGGTCTGCGCGGGCAACTCGAGGGTCTCGGCGCCGGCCACCTGGATGGCGCCCGCGTCGCCGAGAACGTCGACGCTGACGGTGGCGACGCGATCGCCCGGGTTGGTCACGACGACGGTCCGCTCCCCCGCACCGCCGGGGATGCCGGGCACCACGACGGACGCCGCAGGTGCCGCAGTCGCACCCAGCCAGAGCGCGCCGCGGGGCGTCGCGGCATCCCAGGCGCGCTCGCGCACCACGGACGCCACCCGCCCCGCGGTCGTCTCGACGCGAATCGTCGCCGGCTCGCCCGAGTCGAGCAGCGGGCCCAGCGCGACCGTCCGGGTCGTGCGGGCGTTCACCTGGATGCCCCGCGTGCCCGCGGCGGCCACCCGTCCGTCGGCGCCGAGGATCGTGAGCGAGACCTCCGCCGGCGTGGAATCCAGGTTGGTGAGGAACAGTTCGGTCGTGTGCGCCGCATCGCTGCGCACACCGACGAACCAGGCGTCCCCGAGGGCCGCTGGGCACGCCACTGCCGACAGGCCGCGATCGGGGCCGTCGGCCGCCCAGGCGGACGCCGTCACCGCGGCGGGGGCGTCTGCGGGGGTCAGGACGCGGGTGACCTCGGCCGCGGCGTCCCACGTCGGGGCGGACTGATCGCTCGAGGCGGCGGGGTCGGCCAGGGTGGCGGTCGTGACGCCGCCCTCGGCCCAGGCCGCCAGGCGCGTCGTAGCGGTGTCGCCGGCAGTGCCCGGGCAGGCACGCTCGACGCTGGCGCCGGTGGTGGCGGCGGTGTCGGCCGGGGGCGTCCAGGCCGGGGCGGTGGCGCCCACGGCGACCGTGGCCGCGGCCAGCGCGCCGGCGACAGCGATAGAGGTCCAGGACCACCTCATGCGTCGACCCCTCTCCGCCCGTCCGCGGCGCGGCGTCCGCCGCGCGCCGAGCGACGCTCCGCCTCTCGCCCGCCGGTCGTGGCGGGGGCGGCGAGGAGGGCCAACACGACGAGGCCACCCACCTGCACCCACGCCCACCAGGGCCCGCCGGACTCCAGCCAGGTCCGCGATGCCCCGCCGCCTGCCCCGAGCCGGAACGTCGGCATCGCAGCGTCGGGCTCGGGTGCCAGCTGGACGCCGTCGAGGCTCGCTCGCCAGCGGGGGTCGGCCGGCTCGGCGAGGACGAGAGTGCGGTCGGCACCGCCGGCGGCGATCTGGGCGGCCGGGTCAACCCGCGAGGTCTCCGCGCCACTGCGGATCGTCAGACGCCCGGACGCGGGCAGCGCCCAGGTGCTGACGTCCCCTTCCCCTGCAGCCGTGCCGAGGCCCGGGGTGTTCGAGACCTGGACGGCGAGCGCCGGGCTCGCGCCCTTGAGCCACACGTGCCCCACGCCGAGGCGGGCAAGATCGGCGGCGATGGCGTCGTCGGCGGTTCCGGCGGCGATTCGGGCGGCTACCGACGCCGCGAGCGCCCGCGCCTCGGGGTCTCCGGCGAGGACGAGGCCGCGCTCTGCATCGCCGAGGCGCGCGAAGTCGCCCTCGTGGAGCGCCCACGCCAAGGTGTCGCCGTGGAGTTCGAGGGCGAGGGTGCGCGTGGCGCCCCGCTCCTGGTCGCGGGCGATGAACGGAGGCACCGCGCCCACGTCACGGCGCTCGAGCGGGGCCAGCCCGGCCCACACCCACCAGCCGCCTGTCACCACGAGCGCCCCCACGGCGAGGACGCCGACGGCTGAGGTCAGCAGCTGGCGGGTACCGAAGCTGGTGGCGCTGGCCCGCTCGGCCAGACCGGCGAAACCGAGGGCGGTCGCGACCGCCAGCGCACCGACGAGCAGAATCGCCCACTCGGTCGCCTGCGGCACGGCGACGGCGTCCGGGGGAATGCCGACCCCGACCCGCGAGATGGCGACTGCCACGACCCCGGACCCCGTGGCGGCCGCCAGCGCCCAGCCAGCCTTCGCCGGTCGCAAGACCGCACCCGCCAAGGCGAGGAACCACCAGGCTCCGACGACGACCGCGGAGAGCCAGAGCGGTGGCAGTCCGTCGCCGGCCGGCCGGCCGAGCAGGAGCGCCCACCACTCGGCCACGACGGTCGGTGCCAGGAGCGGCTCGATGCCGGTGAGCAACCGGCCCGGATGCGCGGCGAGCTCGGCCGTCCACGGGGTGACGAAGACGCCGAGCGGAGCGAGCGCGGCCACCAGCAGGCGGCCGACGCCCGCGCGACGCACCAAGCCGAGCGCGAGGATGCCCGCGATCGCGAGCAGCCCCGTCAGCGGGGCGAGGGCGGTGAGTCCCGCGAGGGCCAGGGCGAGTCGGGCGGCGCCGCCCCACGTGAGCCCCTCGTCGAGCCAGGTCTGCAGGCCGGTGGCGGCGAGCACCGCGAGGATGGTCCACGCGACCGCTCCCACGTCGCCGCGGCCCACGGCGCCGGTGAGCACGGGGGCCAGCGCGATGCCCAACGCGCCGGCAGCGGCGACGGTCCGGTCGTCCGTGGCACGCAGCAGGAACCGCCGGGCGAGCAGGAACAGGGCCGGCACGCAGGCCGTCAGCACGACGGTGACCACGGCGTCCGCCGAAGTCAGCAGGGGCAAGGAAGTGAGCCAGGCCAACGCGGCCCACGGCGCGCCCGAGCCGGGATCGGTGCCCGCCACGGGTGCGAGGTAGGCGTCGAGCAACCCCGTCGGCGTGCCCGGCGCCGGCAGCAACTGAGGGCCGCGCAGCGGCGCCAGACCGACGATGTCGCGCGCGGCCACCGCGGCCGCCACGACCAGCAGGCCGAGCACGACCGCCCACGGCGTCCACGGCCGGCGGCGGTTCTCCAGGCCGCCGCCCGCGAAGTCGTCTCCGGTCAGCGTGTCGAACCCGACGCCGACACTGCGGTCGGTGAAGGACGCCGCCCACTCCGAGAACCGGCCGCCCGCGTCCTCGATCCCGCGGCGCGCGACATCGGCTCTCGTGGGCCGCAACGGCGCCAGGTCGACGCCGGTCGACGCCGCTGCGAACCGTGCTGCGGCCGCCGCCCGTGCGTCGCGCGCTCCCTGCCAGGCTGCCAGGGCGCGGCGCTCGACGGCCGCCCCAGGGGTGTCCTTGCCGAGCACGAGGCCCGCTGTCCGGGCCCACGAGCCGATCGTCGTGCCGAGCGCGCTGCCGCCACGGCCGTGCGCGACCGCGTCGAAGGCTAGACCGTACGTGCGCCGCTCCAGGGCGACGGCGTCCTCCCCCGGCCCGCGGAGCCCGCGCGCGGAGGCCTCGACGTGGCGCACCTTCGCCTCCGGCTCGGTGACCACGACACCGCCAGCCGCGGTCAGGCGGGCGCCGAGGTCGAGGCCCTGCACGGACGTGGGCAGATCGTCATTGGTGCCGCCGACGGCGTCGAACGCCGCGCGGGCGACCAGCAACGCGCACGTGGACGCCCCCAGCACCTGCTGCGACTCGAGCTGCCCCTGGTCGATGACGCCGTTCGCGCCCGCGCTCGTGATCGAGCCGCCGCGCGTGACGGTCTGCCCCACCTCGCTGATCAGCGCACCCACGCCGCGCCGGCGGGGCGTCAGGAGGACGGGAGTGACGGCGGCGGCCCCTTGGGTGGCCTCGGCGCGGGCGAGGAGGCGACCCAGGGCGTCCGGGGAGACCTCGGCGTCGTCGTGGAGAAGCCACAGCCAGCGGGTGTCGCCGGGGCCGTCGGCGAGGGCGATGCGCACGGCCGCGCCGAAGGAGTCCGCGGGAGCGGTGAGGACCGTGTCCAGGACACCGTCGCGCTGGGCGGCGGCGAGCTGGGCGGCGGCGTCGGCGTCCGTGCCGGTCGCGACGGCGACGAGGTGCGCGGGCCGGACGGTGAGCGCAGCGAGGGAGGCGAGTGTGTCCCGCAGCCAGCGAGGACCGTCGTGGGAGACGAGGACCGCGGTGACATCGCCACCGTCGGGGAGGGGCGTCTCCACGGCGGACTCGTGGAGCCAACCCCACGGGTCGAGAGCGGAGTCGGAGTCGACGTCGGTCACCCGGTTCAGCCTAGGTCATCGCGGCCCGGTGCCGGTCAGACAGCGCGGCGCTTCAGCTTGCGGC
Source organism: Propioniciclava sp. (assembly GCF_029977985.1). GTDB lineage: Bacteria > Actinomycetota > Actinomycetes > Propionibacteriales > Propionibacteriaceae > Propioniciclava. Next base: position 11,817 of record NZ_JARKOT010000092.1, read on the forward strand.
GCTCGCGCTCGGAGAGCCCGCCCCAAATGCCGAACCGCTCGTCGTGCGCGAGCGCGTACTCCAGGCATTCGGCACGGACGACGCAGGTCTGGCAGACCTTCTTCGCCTCGCGGGTGGAGCCACCCTTCTCCGGGAAGAACGCCTCGGGATCGGTCTGGGCGCACAGCGCCCGCTCCTGCCACCCGAGGATGCCTTCATCGTCGGGGCCCACGATCATCAACTCACGCATGTGCGACTTGACCTCCTCGACGCGCCGAGAGCGTTGCTTGACACCTGAATTACACCTGTGTCATTAGCCGTTCGTCAAGCCGCGGCGGTCGGTTCCGTCCGCTGAATCGTCACCTTCGCGCGGAACCGGCCGCCAGCCGTTCCCCGAGCCGGGGCGGCCGGACCCGCTGGCCGGTGCCCCGGCTGCCGCGTCGGACGCCGACGTCCACACGTGCCCGCTCGCCACATCGGGCGTCCAGCTGCTCGCGATCTCCACCTCGCCACCGCTGCCCGGGTCAGGGAGGAACGGATCCGCACCCGTCGAGCCCCCGCCGGTCGCTCGTGCGGAAACCCCCGCGCCCGCGGCGAGCCCACCGCTCGAGACCGCGATCCGTCCCGCGCGGACGCCGCGGTGGATGAGCCACAAGGTGACGGCGCCGACGGCCTTCACGACGATGTCGAGCAGTCCGCCGACGAACTCCAGCACGACAGCCAGAACGCCCTGGATGGCGCTCAGCCCCAGGAGAGCTCCGAGCAGGGTGAGCAGCGTTCCCACGGTGACGACGACGGCCGAGAGGGTGACGAGGCGCGAGGCGCGTGGCGTGGCAGGCTCGACGAAGACGCACGTCCACACGAGCGCCACCACGAGGACGACCAAGGTCAGGTTCATCACCGTGAGCGCCATCGACTGGGACGCCTCGGCGAACGGCAGGCCGGTCGACAGCGCGACGCCGAACCGGATCAGGGCCAGCACGATGCTGCCGGCCGTGACGGCCAGCACGATCCAGGCGACCGGCTCGCGGAGCCGCTTGAGGTTCTCGACCATCGACGTTCCTTCTCAGACGTAGTTCGGCCCGGCAGCCTCGGCCACCTTACCCACGAGCGCCTTGACCTGCTCGGCGCCCGCGAGCGTGGTGACGAGGGTGGCGTCGGGGGTGTGCACGACCACGAGCCCGGCAACGCCGAGGACGGTCACGACGTGCCCCTCGACCGTGTTCATCACGAGGTTGTCGCTCGCTGCCAGGGCCACCCCCAGGCCGTCGACCACGTTGCCCTGCTCGTCGGCGGGAAGCACCTCGGCGAGGCTGCCGAAGCCGCCTACGTCCTTCCAACTGATCGGCAGGGGCACGGCGACCACGCGGGCGCTGCCCAGGCCCCGGCTGACGGGCTCGAAGATCGCGTAGTCGACCGAGATCTTCTTGAGCGTCGGGAACACGTCGGGCAGGGTGGCCGGCTTCGCGGCGAGCCCCAACACGGCTGCGTGCACCTCGGGCTCGAGCAGCTGGAGTTGCTCGAGGAAGGTGCGAGCCGCGAAGACGAACATGCCCGCGTTCCACCAGAACTCCCCCGAGGCCACGTAGGCGGCGGCTGTGGCGGCGTCTGGCTTCTCGCGGAACTCGCGCACGACGCAGGCGCCGGGGAACCCGTCCAGCTCGGCCCCACGCTGGAGGTAGCCGTAGCCGGTGTGGGCGCTGGCGGGCACGACGCCGAGCGTCACGAGGGCGTCCGGAGTGGACTCCGCGATCGCATAGCCCTCCTCGACCGCCCGGACGAAGGCGTCGACGGGCTCGATGAGCTGGTCGGCGGTGAGCTGAGCGATGACCGCGTCGGGGTCGCGGGCGGCGAGCACCGCGGCGGGCCAGGCCATCGCGTTCAGGGAGTCGCGGCCGATGGGCTCGCCGAGCAGGTTCGCGGGGGCCACCTCGGGGAGGTCGGCGGCGACCTCGTCGAGATACGCGGCCCCGGTGACGACGAGCACGCGGTCGGCCGGGACCAGCGCGAGCGCACGCTCGAAGGCCAACCGCAGCAGGCTGCGGCCCTCGATGAGCTTGAGAAGCTGCTTGGGGGTTCCCTGGCGCGAGAGAGGCCACAGACGCGTGCCGGAGCCGCCCGCCATGATGACGACGTAGCGCATGGCGGTCAGCCTAGCGTCGCCTACGCTGGCCCCGTGCCACGCCACGAACTCGTCCCGCAGGCCTTGGCGCGCCGCGTCCGGGCGGCGGGCGGGACGCCGCTGCTCACCCATTACGGCGCCGACGGGTCGCGCAGCGAACTGTCGGTGGCGAGCTTCGCGAACTGGGTCGACAAGACCGCCAACCTCCTCGACGACCTCGGGCTGGACGCCGACGCCGACGTGGCCCTCCCGGTCCTGATCGAGGCTCCGGCGCACTGGATGGCCCTGGTGTGGCCGTTCGCCTGCTGGCGCGCCGGTGTGGGCGTCCGGGTCGTCGCGCGCCCGGACGCCGCCCCCGCCGCCCTCGTCGTCACCGGGCCGGAGGATCCGACGCCGCTGGGCGCCGAGACGTTCGCCTGCTCGCTCGACCCCTGGGGCCGCGGCCTGACCGGCCTGCCGGGCGGCGTCGCCGATTACAGTTCCGAGGCACTGGCCCAGCCCGACGGTCACCCGGGGGCGCCGGCCGCCCCGGAGGCCCCCGCATGGACCGACGGCGGCGGCGTCCGGACGCACGGGGACCTGGCCGCGCTGGAGCCCGTGTCCGATCGGGTCGCGGTCACCCCGGACGGGCCGTGGGCCGCCGTCGCGTGGCTCGTGCGGGCCGTGCTGGGGGGCGGTTCGCTCGTCGTCGTCGAGGACGCCGCCACGCTGGCCCGGTGCGCCGCGGCCGAGCGTGCCCGCGTGCCAAGATGGGCAGCGCCCACCGCAGGAAGGATTCCCCCATGAGCGCGTTCGGACGCCGCACGTTCCTCGTGGGCACCCTCGGCGCCGGCTTGGCGCTGGCGGGTTGCACGAAAGGCGCTGCGCCGCTGGTGACGCCGACGGCCTCTCCGGCCGGCACGGTCCGCGAGCAGTTGGACGCCGTCATGGCCGTCTATGCGCAGAACACCGACCTGTTGGGCCTGTCGTTGCGTGACCGCCGCTCGGGGGCGACGTACGCGTTCCGCGGCGACTACTCCACGCAGAGCGCGTCGATCGCGAAGGTGATGATCGTCCTGCTCGCGCTGCGCAAGGCACGCGCCGAGGGCACCGAGCTGACCTTCGACCAGTACACCTGGGCCTCCAAGGCCATCATCAACTCCGACAACGACTCTGCCGATGCCCTGTGGGAGTGGGTGGGTGGCAAGGACGCCTACACCGCCCTCGCCGCCGACCTCGGCCTCGCGCACACGCGCGGCGACGAGCGGAGCGAGTTCTGGTCCTGGACGAACACGACGCCCGACGACCAGCGGGCCCTCGTCGACGCCCTCGTCGACGGGTCGCCCGCGCTCGCTGTCGACGACCGGCTCTACCTGCTGGACCTGATGGGCAAGACCAACGCCGAGCAGACGTGGGGCGTCGGCCACGACCGGGGGGGCGACGTCCGCGTCCAGATGAAGAACGGCTGGGTGCAGTTTGCGTCGCTCGACAACCTGTGGGCGGTCAACACGATCGGCCACGTCAGCGGCGAGGGCCGCGACTACACCGCGGCCATCATGTGCCGTCGGCCGACGTTCGCCGACGGCCGGGTTCTCGTGGACGCCATCGGCGCCGACCTGTTCACCCTCCTGGGCTCGGGCACGCTCTCCTGAAGCCGAGCCGCCGCGCCGGTCAGGCCCCGCAGATCTGGTCGAGGTCGTCGGTGGTGCGCTCCTGCGTGAAATCGCCCGTGCCACTGCCCTTGGTGTCGCTCACCACCGCCGGCGTGCCTGGGTTCGTGGGCTCCACCGCAGGCTCGGGCGTGGGCTGCGGCGCCGGCGTGGCGCCGGTGTCCGTGGACGCCGCCGGCGTCGCCTCGGCGGGTTCCGCCTCGGCGGCCGCGGCTGCCTCGGCCGCCTGCCGGTCGGCCTCGACGGAGGCCTTGAGGTACTCCCGCACCGTGTCGCGGATCACGGTGAGGTCGGGTTTCACCGGCTCGACGAGCGGCGGGGCGAAGCTGACCGAGGCGATGGGGAGGCGACGGCCGGCGTCCGCCAACTGGGCCAACGGGCCGATCTGGCTGGACGGCACGTCCGTCGTGAGCACGGTCGCCCCGGCGGCTGCGATCTCGTTGAACCGCGTCACGAGCACGAGCGGCGTCGCCTGCTTCGCGATCGCGTTGACCACGCACTTCTGGCGCGTCATGCGCTCGTAGTCGGACGAACCCTCGCGGGAGCGCGCGAACCAGAGCGCCTCGTAGCCGTTGAGGTGAACATCGGTGCCGGGCTGGATCCAGCCGTCGATGCGCGCACTGCCGCCGCCGATCGGGACGGCCTTGGCGATGTCGAGCGTGACGCCCCCCATGGCGTCGATGAGCTGCTCGAAGCCGCGCATGTCGATCATGGCGTGGTAGTTGAGCGTGAGACCAAGGGTCTCGGAGACGACCTCACGGAGCGCCGTCATCCCCGGATGCGGATTGCCGGGGTAGAGGTCGGCGTGCTGTTCGGCGAGATTGTAGACAGCGTTGAGCAGGCAGGACTGGTCCTCGCACCAGTACCCGCCGGGGTAGAGCGCGTGCAGCGGCGATGTGCGCGGGAACGGGGCCCACTGCAGGTTGCGCGGCAGGCTGAACAGCACGGTGCGCCCGGTGGTGGCGCTCACCGAGGCGACCATGATCGTGTCGGTGCGGATGCCGGGGCGATCGGGTTCGGCGTCCGCCCCGATGAGGAGGACGTTGTAGCGGCCGTCGGTGGCATCGACCATGCCGCCCCCGGCGAACACCGAGCTGAACAGCTGCGCCTGCGAGCGGGACACAGCCGACGCCTGCAGCGCACCGAAGCCGAGCGTGAAGGCCAGCGCCAGGGCGGTGACGCCCATCCAGAACGTGCGCGGGGTGCCCATCTGGCGGGGCCGGCTGAGCCGCCACGCGTCCAACAGCAACATGGCCCAGCCGACGCCCAGCACCGCGACGGCGGCGGAGCCGACCCATTGGGTGAAGGGGTGGGCGTAGACGGCGATGGCGGCGTTGCGGTTGGCGAGGGCGAGCAGGCCGAACCCGATCAGCAGCGCCCACACGCCGGCCCAGATGCGCAGCGCGAACCGGCCGAGGCCCTTCCCGCCCACGATGAGCTGCGCCGAGCCGGGCGCGATGAGGGTGAGTGCCAACAGGGTGATCCCGCGGCGGAAGGCGAGTCGCTCGCCGCGCTGGCGCGCGGTGGGCTCGGGATGGGTCGTGGCCACGGTCTCACCTCGACGACTCTTCAGGGGGGAGGGCATGCCCAGTATCGGGGCGCTGACGAGGGCCGGTGCGGTGCGGGCGCGGCGTGTCCGCTCAGCGGCTCCGGATTCGCTCGCCCCTGGCCGTCGCCACGGCCCTCAGTTCCTCCTGGAAGGCGATCATGCGGTCCTGCAGCGCGGGATCGGCGGCGGCGAGGATGCGCACGGCGAGCAGGCCGGCGTTGCGTGCGTTGCCGACCGCCACGGTCGCCACCGGGACGCCCGCCGGCATCTGCACGATCGACAGCAGCGAGTCGAGTCCGTCCAGATACCTCAGCGGCACCGGCACGCCGATGACCGGCAAGGGCGTCACCGCGGCGAGCATGCCCGGCAGGTGAGCCGCTCCCCCCGCGCCGGCGACGATCGCCCTGAGGCCACGCGTGTGCGCCTCGCGGCCGTAGCGGACCATCTCCTCCGGCATCCGGTGCGCCGACACCACGTCCGCCTCGTACGGCACCCCGAACTCGGCCAGCGCCAGGGCGGCCGCTTCCATCGTGGGCCAGTCGGAGTCCGAGCCCATCACGATCCCGACCAACGGCTGCTCAGCCATGCGTGCGTCCTTCCAGCAGGTCGGACGCCGCCCGCGCGGCGTCCCGGGTGGTTGCGAGGTCGGTGCCGCACACGGTCACGTGCCCCACCTTGCGGCCCGGCTTGACCGCCTTGCCGTACAGGTGGACGCGGACGCGCGGGTCGGCGAGCACCTGGGGCAGCGACCCGACGAGGTCGCCGTTGGCGCCGCCGAGGATGTTGCTCATGACGGTCACCGGGGCGACGGGGTCGGTGGCGCCGAGTGGCCAGTCGGCGACGGCGCGCAGGTGGTTCTCGAACTGGCTCGTCACGGCACCGTCGATGCTCCAGTGGCCGGTGTTGTGCGGCCGCATGGCGAGCTCGTTGACGACGACCTCGCCGTCGCGGCGCTCCATGAGCTCCACGGCCAGGATGCCGACGACACCGAGGGCGTCCGCGACGCCGAGCGCCATCTCCTGCAGGCGGGCGGCGCGGGCGGGGCTCAGACCCGGCGCGGGGGTCGTGGTCTCGTGGCAGATGCCGTCGCGCTGCACGGTCTCGCTCACGGGGTAGGCGACCGCCTCTCCTCCCGGGCGCCGGGCGACGAGCACGCTGAGTTCGCGGGCGAAATCGACGAACTCCTCGGCGACGATGACGACCGAGGGATCGGCCTCGCGCTGCGCCTCGGTGGGCCCCTGCGGGCCGGCCAGGGCGGCGAAGGGGGCGTCGGCATCCGCCGGAGCATCGACCTTCCAGACGCCCTTGCCGTCGTAACCGCCGCGGGACGTCTTGGCGATGACCGGCCAGCCGGCCTCCTCGGCGAAGGCCGTGAGCTCGGCCGGCGACGCCACGACGCGCCAGCGCGGGCACGGCACGCCCAGCGCGGTGAGCCGCTCGCGCATGGCCGCCTTGTCCTGGGCGTGGACGAGCGCCTCGGGGCCGGGGCGGACGGCGACGCCCGCGTCGGCGAGGCGGCGCAGCAGCTCGGTGGGAACGTGCTCGTGATCGAAGGTGACGGCGTCCAGCCCGGCGGCGAACGCGACGACGGCGTCCGGGTCGGTGAAGTCGCCCACCTCGGCGCCGGGGACGGCGAGAGCGGCCGAGGTCTCCGGCCCCTCGGCGAGCAGCCGGAGGCGCAGCCCGAGGGGCAACGCGGCCTCCTGCATCATGCGCGCCAGTTGGCCACCGCCGATGACGCCGATCCGTGGTTCTGACACGCGGGCGAGTCTACGGGTGGAAGGATGGTCGCGTGACCACCCACATCGTCGCGCTCGGCGGGGGCGGCTTCGCCACCAGCAGCCTGGGCGCTCCCACCGCCTTGGACCGCTGGCTCGTCTCCCTCACCGGCAAACGCAACCCGCTGGTGTGCTTCGTGCCGACGGCGTCGGCCGACGACCCGGTGTACATCCGGGCGTTCCTGACCGCCTACGGCACCCTCGGCGTCCGGCCGATGGTCCTCACCCTGTGGACCGACGCCGCCAACGCCGTGCGCCGCATCCGCGACGCCGACCTCGTGCTCGTCGGCAACGGCAACACGATCAACATGCTGGCGTTGTGGGGCGCCCACGGCGTGGATGCCGCCCTCCAGGAGCGCTACCACGCCGGCGACGTGGTGCTGGCCGGGACGTCCGCCGGGGGCAACGTGTGGTTCTCGGGGTGCGTGACGGACAGCTTCGGCGACTTCCGTGCCTGGCGCGGAGGCCTGGGTCTGGTGCCGGGCAGCTTCTGCAGCCACTTCGACTCCGAGGACGGCCGGGTCGGTGTCTACACGGACGCCGTCGCCTCCGGCTTCCTGCCCGGCGGCTACGCGTGCGACGACGGTGCGGGGGTGCTGATCACCGACGGCGTCCTCGCCGGCGGTGTCGCGGACGCCTCTGGCCGTCGCGTCCTGGCGGTCAGCGGCTCGAGCGAGCCGACGGCGTCCGGTGTGCTGGCCCAGCCGTTGGAGGTCACGGTCGTCTGAGGGCCCGCCTGCCGGGCCGTTGAACCCGCTCAGCCCCGCGTCGCGCGGCGAAGGCCCTCAGGACCGGAAGATGAGCGTCCGCTGGATGACGAAGTTGATCGTGGTCGCCAAGCCTTGGGCAATGACGAACCCGACGATCTGGGCGGCGTCCACTCCGAACGTCGCGTGCAGCGGCGGGTAGATGAGGGCGAAGGTGCCGACCTGGACGGCGAACGTGGTGGCGTAGAGGATCGCGACGGCCGCGAACTTCGTGCGCGAACCGCCGGAGTCGAACGTCCAGCGGCTGTTGAGCACGTACGCCGTGACCGTGCCGAACACCCAGCTGATCGCCTTGGCCATCGTGTGATCCAGCCCGGCGACGTTCATGCCCACCACGAGCAAGCCGTAGTCGACGATCGCCGAGACGACGCCGACGAGCATGAACCGGACCAGCTGCGACCTCAGGGAGAGGTTGCGTCGCGGCTCGGTGTCGGTCACAGCGCTCATGGTCCCATGCGGGGGCTGTCGGCGCACCAACCCGTGCTACTCGCCGCAAACGCCGGGGCCTCGCACCGCGGACCGCCGGGGCGCTCGAGGGTGAAGTAGGTTGTGCGCATGCCGCTGTTCGTGTTCCTCCACGGCGTGGGCGAGACGCCGCAGGCCTGGCAGGACCAGGTCGTCGCGCTGCCGCCGGGCGTGAAGGCCGTCGCGCCGTGGCTGCGCGGCACACGACCCGGCCGTGACGAGGCGTTCAGCATCACGGGTGCCGCGGATGACGTCCTCCGGCTGCTCAACCAGCACGGCGTCGAGCAGATGGCCCTGATCGGATCCTCCCTCGGTGCGGTCGTCGCCCTGGACGCCGCCGTCCGCGCCCCCGCAACGGTCGCGCAACTCGTTCTGGCCGCCGGCCAGGTGAAGCCCCCGCCGGGGCTGGCGAAGGTCCAGCGACTCGCGTTCGGGCTCATGCCCGCCCGCAAGCTGGCCACGATGGGCATCAGCAAGAAGCGGTTCCTCGCCGCACTCGACGAAGCCGCCGGCTTCGACTACTCCGGGCGCCTCGGCGAGGTCACCGCGCGCACGCTCGTCGTCGTCGGCGACCGCGACAAGCCCAACCGGCCCGCCGCCGAGCAACTCGCGGCCGGCATCCCGGACGCCGCCTTGGCCGTCATCCCGGACGCCGGCGCCACGGCTCACACCGACAACCCGAGGGCGTTCAACGACGCCGTCTTCAGCTTCCTCGCCTCCGCCTGACAGGAAAGGACCACCATGCTCCGGTTCGGCGTCATCGGCACGAACTTCATCTCCGACCACTTCGTCGACGCCTGCCGCGCCAGCGGCGGCCGGGCCGAGGCGGCGGCCGTCCATTCCCGCACCCTGGCCAAGGCACAGGACTTCGCCGGGCGCCACGGCATCGCCACCGCCGTCGACTCCCTCGACGCCCTCTTCGACGCCGTGGATGCCGTCTATGTCGCCACCCCGGTGGGCGCGCATCGCCCCCAGGCCCTCGCGGCGATCGAGGCCGGGCGCCACGTCCTGGTCGAGAAGACGATGGGCGCGAGCGCCGCCGAGGTCGTCGAGATCCTGCACGCCGCCGCTGCGGCTGGCGTCGTGGCGATGGAAGCCATGCGCAACGTCCACTCCCCTGTCCACCAGGTCATCCGCGACGCGATCAACGAGCTCGGCACCGTGCGGCACGCGCACTTCGAGAAGCTGCAGTACTCGCGTCGCTACGACGCCTTCCGGGCGGGCGAGGTACTCAACGCCTTCGATCCGTCGCTCGGGAACTCGGCGCTGGCCGACATCGGCGTCTACTGCCTCCAGCCCGCACTCGACCTGTTCGGCATGCCGCGCAACGCGGGCGGCTCGAGCGTCTTCCTCCCGAACGGCTTCGAGGCGGGCGGCGTGATGTACCTCGACCACGGCAACGCCGTCGTCGAGCTGGCCTGGTCGAAAATCGTGGCCGGATCCGGGCCGAGCGTCGTCCACGGCGAGGACGCCGCCCTCGCCTTCGACGATCCGGCCGACATGACCCACGTCACCCTCACCCCACGCGGCGGCGAGCCGCGCGTGCTGTGGCAGGGCGAGCGCCAGGGCCCGGAGAACTCCATGCAGTACGAGGTGATCGATTTCGCCGAGCAGGTGGAAGCCGGCGCGTCCGACCCGCGCTGGGGCACGCTCAGCGTGAACGCCCGCGCCCTCATGGACGCCCACCTGCAGGCCTCCGCGCAGGCGGGGCACGTCTAGGGCAGCCGGTGGTCGCGCTTGTCGACACCCTCCTCAGGGCGGCGTCGATGGCCACTCCCACAGTGTGGGTGGCGCACGCTTCAGATGCCGCGGGTGTACGAAACCCACTCCACGGCGTGGTCTCCGATCGTTGCGGACGCCCCAGGCGGACGAAAGCCACTCACGGCAATGATCCGGGCCACCCCCGCTGATCGAGCCTGTCGAGACCCGCTGTCCGCAAGGAACACTCCCGCCGTTTAGGTGCACATACGCCGCGCAGACCCGGCGTTTCTGAACCTAAACGGCGTACGTCGCTGCCGATCCGGCGTTTCTGCACCCAAACGGCGTGCATGCGCCCAAGCGGCGTGGATAGCCCCGACGATCGAGCGGGTCCCAAAGACCCACTTCCCTAGCGGAGGTGCGTCACGTCCCCCGCCACGACGGTGCGCGGGCCGGACGCCGTCGCGAGCTTCAGCGCCCCCGTCGCGTCGATGTCGAGCGCCCGCCCCTCCCAGACGGTGTCGCCCACAGCGGCGGACACGTCCTTGCCGAGCGTCACCGACTTCGCCCGGTAGTCGGCGGTCAGGTCGTCGCCGGCCTCCCAGCGACCGAACAGATTCTCCAGCGCGGCGAGGCTGGCGGCGGTGATCTCGGTCGCCGAGGCTCCCGACCCGGCCAGCCGCACCGACGTCGCCGTCGGCACGGGTAGGTCCTCCTCGGCGAGACTCACGTTGATGCCGAACCCCAAGACCGCGCGCGGCCCGGCGTCCGTCAGCACCGTCTCGCAGAGGATGCCGCACAGTTTGCGTCCGTCGACGAGCACGTCGTTCGGCCACTTCAGCCCCGCCTCCAGCCCGGACGCCGCCCGGACGCCGTCGACGACGGCCATGCCGACGACGAGCGGCAGCCACCCCCAGTCGGCGACGGGCCGTGCCGGTGCCACCAGCACCGACACGGCGACCGACGTGTTGGGTGGCGCCTCCCAGCGGCGGGTCAGCCGCCCGCGGCCGGCGCTCTGGTGGCCGGAGACCAGCACCACCCCGGCGGGGGCGCCGGCGCGGGCGGCGTCCGCCAGGTCGGCGTTGGTCGAACCGGTGCTGTCGACGACCTGCACGTCGCCCCAGAGCCCACCCCGGCAGGCGATGTGGAGGGCGTCCGCATCGAGAAACGCATTCACGCCCGCGAGCCTACGAGATGCAGGGCTAGGTTAGGCACCATGGAGCCCGACATCCACACCACCGCGGGCAAGCTGGCCGATCTCGACGCCCGTATCGAGGCCGCCCTGAACGCCGCCTCCCCCGAAGCCGTCGAGAAGCAGCACGCGCGGGGCAAGATGACCGCCCGCGAACGCATCCATGCGCTGCTCGACGAGGGCACGTTCGCCGAGTTCGACGAGTTCAGCCGCCACCGTTCCACGGCGTTCGGCATGGAGAGGAAGCGGCCCTACACCGATGGCGTCATCACGGGGGTGGGGGCGATCCACGGGCGTCCTGTGTGTGTCTACTCCCAGGACGTGGCGCTCTTCGGTGGCGCCCTCGGTCAGGTGTACGGGGAGAAGATCGTGAAGATCATCGACTTCGCCACGAAGACCGGCTGCCCGATCATCGGGCTCATCGAGGGCGGCGGAGCGCGCATCCAGGAGGGTGTGGTGAGCCTGGGTCTCTACGGCGACATCTTCCGCCGGAACACGCTCGCCTCGGGCGTCATCCCGCAGATCTCGGTCATCATGGGCGCGGCGGCGGGCGGCCATGTCTACTCGCCGGCCCTCACCGACTTCGTGGTCATGGTGGACCAGACGAGCCAGATGTTCATCACCGGCCCGGCGGTCATCAAGACGGTCACCGGCGAGGATGTCAGCCTCGAGGAGCTCGGCGGCGGCCGCACCCACAACACGAAGTCGGGCAACGCGCACTACCTGGCCTCCGACGAGACGGACGCCCTCGAGTACGTCCGCGACCTGCTCACCTACCTGCCGCAGAACAACCTGGAGGAACCCCCGGTCTACGACGAGGCCGAGGCCGACCTCACGATCACCGACCACGACCGCGAACTCGACGCCCTCATCCCCGACTCCCCCAACCAGCCGTACGACATCCGCGCCGTCATCACGAACGTGCTCGACGACGACGAGTTCTGCGAGGTCCAGGAGCTGTTCGCCGGCAACATCGTGTGCGGCTTCGGACGCATCGAGGGCCGCGTCGTCGGCATCGTCGCCAATCAGCCGCTCGTGTATGCGGGCTGCCTCGACATCGACGCCTCCGAGAAGGCCGCCCGGTTCGTCCGCACGTGCGACTGCTTCAACATCCCCGTCCTGACGTTCGTGGACGTCCCCGGCTTCCTGCCCGGCGTCACCCAGGAACACACGGGCATCATCCGCCGCGGCGCGAAGCTCATCTACGCCTACGCCGAGGCGACGGTGCCGCTCGTCACCGTCATCACCCGCAAGGCCTACGGCGGCGCCTACGACGTCATGGGCTCCAAGCACCTGGGTGCCGACGTGAATCTCGCGTGGCCGACCGCCCAGATCGCCGTCATGGGCGCCGAGGGCGCCGTCGAGATCCTCTACCGCCGGGAGTTGGCCGAGGCCGACGACCCGGCCGCCCGCCGCGCCCAACTCATCACCGAGTACAACGACGAGCTGGCCAACCCGTACGTGGCGGCCGAGCGCGGCTACATCGACCAGGTCATCCACCCGCACGCCACCCGTGAGACGATCGCCCGCGTCATGCGGTTGCTGCGCACGAAGCGCGAGTCGCTGCCGCCGAAGAAGCACGGGAACATCCCGCTGTGAACGCCGACGAGCCCCGTCCCGCGCTCGAGGTGCTGGCCGGCGAACCGGACGCCGACGAGCTCGCGGCCCTCGTCACCGTGCTCGCCATGCTGCGACGCGAGCGGGGGCGTCCGCATGCCCCGACCGACACCCGCATCGCCGGTGGCTGGGTGTCCCGCTGGCACCTCGTCCGGCACGACGTGCTGGCCGGTGCCTCCGCGTGGCGCAGCACGTTCCGGCGGTGAGCTGGGCTCACGCCATCCCCACCGACACTGCGAAGGAGCAAGCCATGGGAGCCGTTGACGACATCAAGGCCAACCTGGACCTCGACCAGGTTGCCCAGCTGCTGGGCACGAACCCCGACGAGGCGAACGTGCTGGTGGACGAGGCGCTCGCCTCGCTCGTGGGCCAGCTGGACAACAACGTTTCGGACGCCGCCGGTGCGGCCAGCCTGACGCGCGCGCTCGACCAGCACGTGTCCTCGGCGGCCTTCGGCAACACGGTCGACCTCGGCGCCATCGATACGGCTGACGGAGCCAAGATCGTCGACCACGTGTACAGCCCCACCCAGCTGCAGGCGCTGTCGGGCGGTCAGTCCGGATCGCTGCTGCAGAAGCTGCTCCCGATCCTCGCCCCGATCGTGATGGCCTACCTCGCCCAGCGCCTCTCGGGCGCGATCGGAGCCGACACCCGCGGGCGCACCGGTGGCGGTGGCCTCGGCGACATCCTGGGCGGCATGTTCGGTGGCGGCCAGTCCTCCTCCGGTTCCGGAGGCGGCCTCGGCGACATTCTGGGGGATCTCCTGGGCGGCGGCTCGACCCAGCAGCAGTCGGTGCCGACGCAGCAGCAGTCGGTGCCGACTCAGGCGCCGCGCACGTCCCCGTCGACCGGCTCGGGCCCGTTCACCGCGCCTGACGTGCCAGAAACCGACCTGTCCATGGGCCAGGCCACCAGCCAGGCCCCAGCGGCGCCGCAGTCCCCGGCGCAGGCCGACAACCCGCTCGGCAGCATCCTGTCCGACATCCTGTTCGGTCGCCGCTGACGGTGCGGCTCGTCCTCGCCTCGGCCTCGCCCGCGCGCCTCAGCACCCTGCGCGCGGCGGGAGTCGAGCCGGTCGTGCACGTCTCGGGCGTGGACGAGTCGGTCGTCGCCGCGGCCGACGCGGCCGGTCTGGCCACCGAACTGGCCCGCCTCAAGGGCGAGGCCGTGCTGGCCGAGCTGGCGGGCACCGCGCATGCCGGGAACTTCGTCCTCGTCGGCTGCGACTCGGTGCTGGATCTCGACGGCACCCTGTGCGGCAAACCAGGAACCGACGCCGCCGTCGTGGAGCGTTGGCGGGCGATGCGCGGACGCTCCGGCGTGCTCGTCACCGGCCACCACGTGGTGGCCGTCCGCGGCGGCCGGGTCGACCGGCTGACGCGGGCGGCGTCCACCGTCGTGCACTTCGCCGACGTGACCGACGCCGAGATCGACGCCTACGTGGCGACCGGCGAGCCGCAGCAGGTCGCGGGCGCCTTCACCATCGACGGCTTCGGGGCCGCGTTCGTGACCGGCGTCGAAGGGGATCCGCACAACGTCGTGGGCCTGAGCGTGCCTCTGCTGCGCACGATGCTGGCCGAGCTCGGCGTGAGGTGGACCGACCTGTGGCGCCCCACCCCCTGACCCGGATGCGCCGGGCCCGGTAGACTCGTGCGCTGCCATGACCGAGATCACGCCCGCAGCGCCCAGCCACGTCCTCCCGGCCCCCATCCGTGCGATGCGGCCACGCCAGTGGGTGAAGAACGTCCTCGTCCTCGCCGCGCCGGTCGCCGCCGGGTTGCTGTTCGTTCCCGCCGTCCTGCTGAACACGCTCGGCGCGTTCGCCGCGTTCTGTCTCGTGAGCGCGTCGATCTACCTCATCAACGACATCCGGGACGTGGAGGCCGACCGCAGCCACCCGAAGAAGCGGTTCCGGCCGATCGCTGCAGGCGAGGTGAGCATCCGCACCGCCGCGATCCTCGCGGCCGTCACCGGCGTCGCGGCGCTCGTCGCCGGGTGGTTCATCGCACCGCTGCTGGCGGTCACGCTGGCCGTCTACTGGGTGCTGCAGGTGGGCTACTCGCTGTTCTGGAAGAACCAGCCGATCCTCGACCTCGCCATGGTCGCGGCGGGCTTCTTGTTGCGGGCCGTCGCGGGCGGCGTCGCATCGAACATCCCGCTGAGCCAGTGGTTCCTCCTCGTCGCCTCGTTCGGGTCGCTGTTCATGGTGGCCGGCAAGCGCTACTCCGAGATGGTCGAGCTGGGCCCTGAGGCAGGCACGCGCGCGTCGTTGGCGCGCTACACGGCCAGCTACCTGCGCTTCGTGTGGGCGCTCAGCTGCGCGGCCGTCATCATGTCCTACAGCCTCTGGGCGTTCGAGCAGGCCCCCGACTCGGTGGGCATCAACTGGCACGCCCTTTCCATCGCCCCCTTCACCCTGGCGCTGCTCCGCTACGCGTACACGATCGACGCCGGCGGCGCCGGCGAGCCCGAGGATGTGGTCCTGTCCGACCGCGTCCTGCAGGTGCTCGGCCTCGCCTGGGTGATTCCCGTCGCGATCGGCGTGTTCTCCTGAGCGAACAGGACTAGGCTCCGAAACGACCCCCGCCCCTTGGGCGTGGCGGGGCTGCGGCGAAGGAGTCGAGGTGTCCCTCAGCAAGGTGCTCGTGGCCAATCGGGGCGAGATCGCAGTACGGGTGGTGCGGGCGGCCAGGGACGCCGGCCTGGGCAGCGTGGCCGTCTACGCCGACCCGGACGCCGACGCCCTGTTCGTGCGGCTCGCCGACGAGGCGTACGCCCTCGGCGGGTCGACGCCGGCGGAGTCGTACCTCGACATCGGCAAGATCCTCGAGGTGGCCGCGCGTTCCGGCGCGGACGCCGTGCATCCCGGCTACGGGTTCCTCGCCGAGAACGCCGCCTTCGCCCGCGCCGTCATCGACGCCGGGCTCACGTGGATCGGACCGCCTCCGGAGGCCATCGAGGCGCTCGGGGACAAGGTGACGGCCCGGCACATCGCGCAGAAGGTCGGGGCGCCGCTCGTGGCCGGCACGGCCGATCCGGTGGCCGACGCCGACGCCGTCGTCGCTTTCGCCGCCGAGCACGGCCTGCCCATCGCGATCAAGGCCGCCTACGGCGGCGGCGGCCGAGGCCTCAAGGTGGCCCGGAACACCGAGGAGATCCCCGAGTTGTTCGAATCGGCGACGCGGGAGGCGATCACCGCCTTCGGCCGCGGCGAGTGCTTCGTCGAGCAGTACCTCGACCGGCCCCGCCACGTCGAGACCCAGTGCCTCGCGGACGCCCATGGGAACGTCGTCGTCGTGTCCACCCGCGACTGTTCGCTGCAGCGCCGCCACCAGAAGCTCGTCGAGGAGGCTCCTGCACCGTTCCTGAGCGACGAGCAGCGCACGCAGCTCTACGCGGCGTCCAAGGCGATCCTGACGGAGGCCGGCTACGTGGGTGCAGGCACCTGCGAGTTCCTCGTCGCCACCGACGGCCGCATCAGCTTCCTCGAGGTGAACACGCGCCTGCAGGTGGAGCACCCGGTGTCGGAGGAGGTGACGGGGCTCGACCTCGTCCGCGAGATGTTCCGCATCGCCGCCGGCGAGGAGCTCGGCTACGACGACCCCGTCGTCACGGGCCACTCGTTCGAGTTCCGTCTCAACGCCGAGGATCCCGGCCGCAGCTTCATGCCCGCGCCGGGCACGCTGACGGGGTGGCGGGCGCCGGGTGGCCCGGGCGTCCGGGTGGACGAGGGCTACGCGGTCGGCACCGTCGTCCCGGGCGTCTTCGACTCCCTGCTGGCCAAGATCGTCGTGACGGGGGCCGATCGTGCCCAGGCCCTCGCGCGCGCCCGCCGGGCGCTCGCCGAGACGGTCGTGGAGGGCATGCCCACGGTGCTGCCCTTCCACCGTGCCGTGGTCGACGAACCTGCCTTCACCGGCAGCGACGGCACCTTCGGCGTCCACACCCGCTGGATCGAGACCGAGTTCGACAACACCCTCGCGCCCTACGCGGCGCCGGCCGCGCACGGCGAGCCCGAGGAGAAGACGACCTTCGTCGTCGAGGTCGGCGGCAAGCGCATCGAGGTGCGCGTTCCGGCCGTCCTGACGGCCGTGTCGGCACCGCCGGCGCGCGCCGCGAAGCGGCCGCCCAAGCGGGAGCGCTCGGGCAGCCGGGCGGCAGCGCCGTCGAGCAACACGGTCACCGCGCCCATGCAGGGCACGATCGTGAAGGTGGCCGTCGCCGAGGGCGACCAGGTGGCCGAGGGCGACACCGTCGTGGTGCTCGAGGCGATGAAGATGGAGCAGCCGCTGTCGGCCCACAAGGCGGGCGTCGTGCGCTCGCTGACGGCCGCCGTCGGTCAGACCGTGACGAGCGGCGAGCCGCTGCTGGAGATCGTCGATCAGGAGTGAGCGGGGTCGCGCCGCACGCGCGGAGCGACGGCGGTCAACAGCCCGAGGCAGGAGGCCGTGAAACCGACCAGGGCGGCCGCGCCGCCCGCGTAGGCGGCGAACGACTGGCTGCGTGAGGCGTCCGTGAGCCCGACGCCCCAGACCGCCGCCGCGAGCACGCCGGTGGTGGCCAGGGCCGCGAAGCCGGCGAGCAGCAGCATCGTCACGACGGGTCCGCCCCGGACGCCGGCGTCCGGCTCACCCCGGCCCAGGTCGGCCGCCCGGATCGCGGTGGCGGCGCCCAGCCCCCACGTGCTGGCGACGAGGACGGCGGCGACCACGTCGGCCGGCCGGTGCCACTGGCTCACGAGCGTGGCGTACCCGAACGCGATGATGGCCAGTGCACCCAGCACGGCCACCGCTTCCCGGACGTACCGGCCGCTCACGAGCACGAGCCCGACGACCAGGGACGCCGCCACCGTCGTGTGCCCGGACGGCAGGGAGTTGGCGGCGGCGTCCCCGCTGATGAGGTCGGGCCGACTGAGCAGCCAGTTCTTGACGAGCTGAGTCGTGACGTTGGCACCGCCGACCGCCACCGCCGCCGCGAGCGCGTCGCGCCAGCGGCCGCGGACGAGACCGACGAGCGCCACGACGACGATCCCGACGGCGACGGTGGGCACCGAGACGAACTGGAGCAGAGCCGCTGCCTGGGCGTCCAGGCGCCAGGCGCCGATGTGCGAGCCGCGCAGCGCGAGCTCGTCGAGAACCTGACCGCGACGCGTGGTCACGAAGAACCAGGCGCAGGCGATCGCCAGGGCGCCCGCGACGATCGTCGCCAGCGCTCCCACCCACACCGCCCCCACGGCGGATCGTCGCTCATTCATCGCTCCCATGGTGCCGCGTCTCGACGCCGGGCGACGAACCGGTCTCACAGGAATCTCACAGCCGGGGCTGGTTGGACCACAGCAGGTGCTGGGCACAATGGGGGGCATGGAATACGTCCTCATTTTGGCTGTCGTGGCCTTCGTCGCGTTCTTCGCGCTGCGCCTCGGACGCAATGCGCGCGCGGTCGAGAACCGGCAGCAGGCAGAGCTCACCGCCCAGTTCGACGCCTCGCGCCGCGCCGCCGAGGAGGACGTGACGCGGTTCGGAGAGGAACTGCAGCGCCTCGACACCGACGTCGCCGGCCACCCGCTCGACGAGGCCATGCGGCAGGACTACGAGCGGGCCCTCGACGCCTACGAGCACGCCAAGGACTCGCTGGCCGCCGTGCAGCGGGCCGACGAGATCAGGTTCGTCACCGAGATCCTCGAGGAGGGGCGCTACGCCATCGCCTGCGTGAAAGCCCGCGTCGCCGGCCGGCCGCTGCCGGCCAAGCGGCCGCCCTGCTTCTTCAACCCGGCCCACGGCCCCAGCAGCACGAACGTCGACTGGGCACCACCCGGCGGTTCCGTGCGGTCGGTGCCCGCCTGCCCGGCGGACGCCGAACGAGTCCTCGCCGGCGCCGACCCCTACATCCGCACCGTTCAGGTCGGTGCGCAGCGGGTGCCCTATTGGCAGGGCGGGGAGCAGTACGCGCCGTGGGCGCAGGGCTACTACGCGAACTGGCGGGGCAGCAACCTGATCCGCGACATCGCCGTGGGCGCGCTCGTCTTCCAAGGCATCGCCACGCTCCCCTACCTCATGGACGGCCTCGGCGACGGCCTGGGCGGCCTGGGCGAGGGCATCGGCGAAGGGCTGGGCGGGCTCGGCGAAGGCATCGGCGACATGCTCGGCGATCTCTTCGACTAAGCCACCCCGCGCGGCAGGCCCAGTGCCGACGCGCGACCCCGGTAGTCTTTGCGGCACTGATGTCCCCGACCCAGAAGGCCACGCCCGTGCCCGACGACGCCCGCACCGATTCCCCCGCACCGACGAAGGACATCACCTTCGTCGTCCCCTGTTACAACTCGAGCGACTACATGGACCACTGCATCGACTCGATCCTGCGGGGCAAGGGCAACATTGAGATCATCATCGTCGACGACGGCTCGACCAAGGACGACACGGGCGCCAAGGCCGACGCGTGGGCCGAGCGGCACCCGGACACGATCACGGTGATCCACCAGGAGAACAAGGGCCACGGCGGCGCCGTGATGGCGGGACTGGCGGCGGCGTCCGGGGTGTACTTCAAGGTGGTCGACTCCGACGACTGGCTCGACCCCGTGGCCCTCAACCTGCTGCTCAGCAAGGTGCGCGGGTTCATCCACTCGGGCAGCCCGGTCGACCTGATCGTGTGCAACTACGTCTACGAGCACACCAACACGGGCACCCAGAAAGTGATTCGCTACCGGGGCTTCCTGCCGCAGAACCGCGTGTTCACGTGGAACGAGATCGGCCCGTTCGGCCCGGGGCAGAACCTGCTCATGCATGCCACGACCTTCCGGACCCAGGTGTTGCGCGAGTCGGGGGTTCATCTGCCCGAGCACACGTTCTACGTCGACAACATCTTCGTCTACGTGCCCCTGCCGTCGGTGCAGACCCTCTACTACCTGCCCGTCAACCTCTATCGGTACTTCATCGGCCGCGAGGACCAGTCGGTCAACGAGAGCGTGCAGATCAGCCGTCTCGACCAGCAGATGAAGATCACCCGCATCATGGTGGAGGCGCACAAGCTGCCCGACGGCGTCGGCAACTGGAAGCTCGCCCACTACATGGCGAGCTACCTCGGGCTGATCGTGACGGCGTCCTCGATCTTCTCCCTGCTCGAGGGCACCGAGAAGGGCCTGCGTGCCCGCCGCGAGATGTGGGACCACATCGACTCGGTCGACCGCGACCTGAAGCGGACCCTCGGTCTGCGGCAGTGGCTCGTGCTGGGCAGCAACCTGCCGGGCGCGGTCGGGCGGCGCACGTCCGTCGCGATGTACCGGATCGCGCAGAAGCTCTACAAGTTCAGCTGACGCCGGTCAGCTCATCGGGGGCGGGGCGTCGGCCGCGGCCGGCGCCGGCGCCACCTCGTTCGCCGGGTGGAAGCGCGACAGGACGCCGACACCCGCGACGGCGATGAGGCCGAGCACGAGCATCCAGCCCGCCGCCAGGGGCGTGATGTTCACGCCCTCGCCGAGCACAGCGATGCCGAACGCCACGGCGACGACCGGGCTCGTGACGGTCATGGAGCCCACCACCACCTCGGCTGGGCCGGTCGCATACCCCTGCTGGATGAACCAACCGGCCGCGAGCGCGCCGATGCCGAGCGCGATCGCGATGCCCCAGAACTCGAGCGAGTGCAGCCAGTCGTTGGCCCGCGCATACTCGATGAGGGACTTCATGAGGGACGCCTCCAGGCCGTAGAACAGGGCCCCGCCCGACCCCCAGAACAGGCAGCGCCAGCCGAAGGGACCCTTGGCCCCCAGGCCGGCGAACGTGGCGGCCACGGCGTACACGACGACCGCGCCGATGACCACGCGGAACACCTTCATGTCCGACTCCGGGGCGGCGTGCAGGGCCGTGACGATGGTGAACGCCAGCGTCGCGGCGACCGTGCCGACGACCGCGAACAGCACCCGCTTGGGCATGCGGCGGTGCGAGGCCGAGACCGCGAGGATCACCGACCACGGGAACGCCAGCAGGCCCACCGGCTGCACGAGCGACACCGGCGCCATGGTGAGCGCGACGACCTGGAGGGTGAAGGAGATGCCCATGAACAGCAGGCCGATGACCCAGCGCGGCGATCGGATGGCGAGGATCAGGTCGTCCCAACTCATCCGGGTCTTCTTGACGTTGCCCTCGAGGTGGCTGTCGACGGCCCGGTGCTGCAGGTGGGCGGACATGGCGAAGCAGAACGATCCGACCACCACGAGGATGATCGCAAGGGGGAGATTCTGCGTCACAGCGACCACCGTAGCCGGACGTCGCCCGCGCCGTCGGCAGCCCCGCCCGGGGTCGCACCTTCCGTCGATCCGAATTCCACCCTGGGTCGGAGAGGCAACGACCGAAGGTCGCGGACGCCCCCAGGTCAGATGCTGGTCTGCGTCTCGCCGTCGCGGCCGTGGAGGCGGCGCCCGGCCTCGGCGATCGAGCCGGACAAGGACGGGTAGACCGTGAACGCCTGGGCGAGCTCGTCCACCGTGATCTTGGACGCCACCGCGAGCGCGAGCACGTGAATCAGTTCTCCGGCGTTCGGGGCGACCACGACGCCGCCGATGATGATGCCGGTGGTGGGCAGGCAGAACACCTTCACGAAGCCGTCCGAGAGCCCCTGCATCTTGGCCCGCGCGTTCGAGCCCAGCGGCAGCATGACGGCCCGGGCGGCGACGAGACGGGCGTCCACTTCCGCCTGCCCGACACCGACGGTGGCGATCTCGGGGGCGGTGAACACGTTCGCCGAGACAGTGCGCAGGTCGAGCGGAGACACGGCGTCCCCGAGGGCGTGCCACATGGCGATGCGGCCTTGCATGGCGGCCACCGACGCGAGCGCGAACACCCCGGTGCAGTCGCCGGCCGCGTACACGCCGCGCGCCGAGGTGCGCGACACCTTGTCGACGGTGATGTGGCCGGACGGGGCGAGCGCGATGCCGGCCTCGGCCAGGCCGAGTTCCTCGGTGTTGGGCACGGCGCCGACGGCCACCAGGACGTGGCTGCCCTCGACCGTGCGCCCGTCGGAGAGCGTCACGACGACGCCGTCGCCCGTGCGCCGCGCCGCCTGGGCACGCGCGCGGGACAGGATCGTCATGCCCGAACTCTCGAACACCTGCTGCAGGACGCGGCCGGCGTCGGCGTCCTCCCCCGGAAGCACTTGGTGCCGCGACGACACGAGCACGACGTCGACACCGAGGGCGTGGTAGGCCGACGCGAACTCGGCACCCGTGACACCGGAGCCCACCACGATGAGCCGCTCGGGCAACGTGCGCAGGGAGTACATCTGGGTCCAGTTGAGGATGCGCTCGCCGTCGGGCCGGGCCTCCGGCAGTTCGCGCGGGCGAGCGCCGGTCGCGACGAGGATGATGTCCGCAGGCAGGCGTTCCTCGCCGTCCGGCGTGCTCGCGACGACCGCCTCGGTGCCGTCGAGACGCCCGGTGCCGTCGAGGATGCGGATGCCCTCGCCGCGCAGGCGGGACGTGATGTCGGCCGACTGCCGCAAGGCCAGCTCGAGGACGCGTTCGTTCACGCGGCCCAGGTCGACGGTGACGCCGCTGGCGTGGATGCCCAGGTTCCCCGCGCCCCGGATGCTCGTCATCACCTCGGCGGTCGCGATGAGGGTCTTGGAAGGCACGACGTCGGTGAGCACCGCCGAACCGCCGAGCCCGCGCCGCTCGACGAGGGTCACGTTGCCGCCCAGCTGCGCGCCGACGAGCGCGGCCTCGTAGCCGCCCGGTCCGCCGCCGATGATCACCACGTCCGTCACGAGGAGCATTCTCGCACGGGCGGCGTCCGGCAGCGCGGGGAGGCGCCGAGCAGGAGGTGGGCGTCCGCCATTATGCTCGTCCGGTGACCGATGCGATCGACCCGTACGCCCTGGCCAACGAAGCGGCCGCCGTCCTGACCGACCGCTTGGGGGGTGACCGCATCGACGTGGCGCTGGTGCTGGGATCGGGCTGGTCCGGAGCGGCGGAAGGCCTCGGCGAGACCGTCGTCGAGATCCCGCTGCCCGAACTGCCGGGCTTCAGCGAGCCGGTCGTCGAGGGGCACGGCGGCGTGGTGCGGGTCGTCCGGACGGCTGCCGGTCGGCTGGCTGCCCTGTTCACGGGCCGCACCCACTTCTATGAGGGCAAGGGCCCGGACGCCGTCGTGCACGGTGTCCGCACCGCGGCCGCGGCGGGGGCGAAGCGGCTGGTGCTCACCAACGGCTGCGGCGGCCTCAACCCCGCGTGGGCGCCGGGGACGCCGGTCCTCATCCGCGACCACATCAATCTCACCGGAGCCACCCCGCTCCACGGCGCCACGTTCATCGATCTCACCGATGCGTGGTCGCCGGCCCTCCGCGAGGTGGCCCGCGGGGTCGACCCGACCCTCGACGAGGGCGTCTACGTCCAGTTCCACGGCCCCGAGTACGAGACGCCGGCGGAGGTGCGCATGGCCGGCATCCTGGGCGGCGATCTCGTCGGCATGTCGACGGCACTCGAGGCCATCGCCGCCCGCGAGGCCGGTCTGGAACTGCTCGGCATCTCGCTCGTCACCAACGCCGCCGCCGGGGTCACCGGCGAAACGCTCAACCACGACGAGGTGCTGGAGGCGGGCCGGGACGCCGGCGCTCGCCTGCGGACGCTGCTCGCCGGACTGCTGGAGGTGCTCTGACATGCTGACCGATGCTGCGGTCGCGGCCATCGAGGCCTGGCGCGACGCCGACCCCGACCCCGCCACGGCGATGGCCCTCGGCAACCTGCTCGACAAGGCACTCACGGGCGACACCGACGCCGAGGCCGAACTCGCCGACGCCTTCGCTGGACGCCTCGCCTTCGGCACCGCCGGGCTCCGCGCAGCCCTCGGGCCCGGCCCGAACCGCATGAACCGCGTGGTCGTGAGCCAAGCGGCAGCCGGTTTGGCGCGCTGGCTGGTGGCCTCCGGCCACGAGGGGGCGAAGGTGCTCATCGGGTACGACGCCCGCTACAACTCCGACGTGTTCGCCCGCGACACCGCCGAGATCCTCGCCGGGCACGGGCTGGCCCCGGTGCTCACCGAAACGTACGTGCCGACGCCGGTCGTCGCGTTCGGCATCGGCCACCTCGGCTGCGTGGCGGGCGTGGTCGTGACGGCGTCCCACAACCCGCCGCAGGACAACGGGTACAAGGTGTACGTGGGCGGCAGCCAGATCGTCCCGCCGACCGACGCGGAGATCGCTGCCGAGATCGCCGCGGCGGCGTCCGGGCCGGTCGCCGACCTGCCCCGGTCGACCACCTACGCGACCGTGGGCGAGGACCTGCTCGACGCCTACGTGGCCCGCGTCGCCTCGCTCGTGCCGGGCGACGCCCCGCGAGATCTCGTGTGGGCCTACACCCCGATGCACGGCGTGGGCGCCGAAGTCGTGGCCCGCGTGCTCGACCGGGTCGGCTTCCCGCCACCGTCGCTCGTCAGCGAGCAGGCGCTGCCCGACCCCGCTTTCCCGACCGTCGCGTTCCCGAACCCGGAGGAGCCGGGGGCCATGGATCTCGCCCTGGCCCTCGCCCGCGAGGCCGACGCCGACGTGGCGATCGCCAACGACCCGGACGCCGACCGCTGCGCCCTCGCCGCCCCGGTCGACGGCGCCTGGCGCATGCTGACCGGCGACGAGCTGGGTTGGCTGCTCGCCGACGACGCGCTGCGCCGCGGAGCGCCGGGCGTGTACGCTTGCTCGGTGGTGAGCTCGACGTTGCTCGGCGAGCTCGCCCGCGCGGCCGGCCAGCCGTTCGCGATGACCCTGACCGGCTTCAAGTGGATCGGCCGGGTGCCGGGCCTGGCGTTCGGCTACGAGGAGGCCATCGGCTACTGCACCGACCCGGCTGCGGTCGCCGACAAGGACGGCATCTCGGCGCTGACCCGGGTGCTCGCCCTCGTCGCCGGTCTGCGGGCCGAGGGCCGGACGGTCGCGGACCGGCTCGACGAGATCGCCGCCACCCAGGGCGTCCACCTCACCTCGCAGCTGTCGTTCCGGGTGGCGGAACTGAGCCTCATCGCCGACGCGATGGCTCGCATCCGCGCGCACACGCCGACCGAGTTGGTCGGCGAGCCGGTGACGTCCGCCGATCTCGCTGACGGCTGGAACGGGCTGCCCCCGACCGACGGCGTCCTGCTCCAGACGCAGCGGTTCCGGGTCGTGGTGCGGCCTTCTGGCACCGAGCCGAAGCTGAAGTGCTACCTGCAGGTGCGGCTGCCGCAGGAGCAGTCCGCCGACCTGCCCACGGCGCGGGCGGAGGCTGCCGGGCTGATGGCCAGACTGCGGTCCGAGATGGCGGAGGCGCTCGGACTGTGACCCGGATCGTCCTGCTGGCGGGGCCCTCGGGCAGCGGCAAGTCGCGGCTCGCGCGGCTGCTGGGCGCCCTGGTCTTCCGGCTGGACGACTTCTACTTCGACGCCGACCACCCCGGACTGCCGCGGGCCCACGGCATCGTCGACTGGGACGACGCCGCCACCTGGGACGCCGCCGGTGCGGTCGCCGCGTTGGCCGAACTGGTGGGCACCGGCGCAACCCGCGTGTCCACCTACTCGATTGCGGAGAGCCGCCGCGTCGGCGTCCGGCCGGTCGAGCTGGGCGATCGCCCGCTCGTCGTGGCCGAGGGGATCTTCGCCGTCGAACTGCTGGCGCCCGCCCGGGAAGCCGGGCTCGACGTCGCGCCCGTCTACCTCGATCGCAACCGCACGCTCGTCGCCCTGCTGCGGTTGCAGCGCGATCTGCGGCAGCACCGCAAGCCGCCGCTGGTGCTGCTGCGCCGCGGGTTTGCGCTGTGGCGGGCCCAACCCGGGCTGAAGCGCCGGGCGCTGGCGGCCGGCTTCACCCCGCTGACGATGAGGCGGGCGCTCGCTGGGCTCGCTGCCGCACCCGCCGGTTGACGAGCCGCATGGCCATCATGAGGACGGGGAACACCATCCAGGCCCACAGAACCGCGAAGGGGTTCACTACGAGCAGGGGCAGGGTGCCCAGGAACATGAGGGGCAACACGAGCAGTGCGTTGCGGCGCAGGACGTAGTCGGTGCGGGTGACGATCGGCGAGAGCAGCCCCCGGTGGTAGGCGTACCACCAGCCCCACAGCTGGACCAGCCCCGTGAGGCCGAGCGTGCCGGCGTACAGGGCCACAGCCCACGCGTTGGGCGCGTGCTCGGCGAACAGCGCGGTCGGGAAGGGCACCAGCGCGATCAGGAAGAGCAGCGCGAAGTTCTGCCGGATCACCCACCCGTCGTAGCCCGTCATGAGGCGGAACCTGCGGAAGTGGGTGAGCCAGTTGGTCGCGATGATGAGGAAGCTCACCAGGAACGCCCCGAACTTCGGCAGCAGCCCGACGACGGCCTCACTGACCTGCTCTTCGGGGACCTCGGGAAGGCGGATGTCGAGCACGAGGAGGGTGAGGGCGATGGCGAAGACGGCGTCGGAGAAGAAGGCGAGGCGCTCGGTGTTGCCGCCCTCGTTGAGCAGCAGCCGGCGCTCGCCGTTCACGAAGGCGACCTGCACCGGGTCCTCGAGGAAGCCGGCCGGGTCGGCGTCCTCGGTCGGGTCGTCGGGCGGGGTCGTGTGGGGGCCATGCGCCATCCTGACACTGACAGACTGGGGTCATGCGCATTCTCATCACGGGTGGAAGCGGCACCATCAGCACCGCGGTCGTCGAACGGGCCCTCGCCGAGGGCCACGAAGTCAGCGTCCTCAACCGGGGCACCCGGGGGGCGCCGCCTGCCGGGGTCGAGCACCTCGTCGGCGACGCGAAGGACGCCTCAGCCCTGCGCGGGCTCGTCGAGGGACGCGAGTGGGACGCCGTCGTCCAGTTCCTCGCGTTCACCCCGGACGACGTCGAGCGCGATCTGCACTCGTTCGTCGGCCACGCCGGCCAGTACGTGCTCATCAGTTCGGCGACGGTGTACGAGCGGCCGTCGCGGTCGGTGGTGATCACCGAGGAGACGCCGCTCGGCAACCCGTTCAGCGCCTATGCGAGCGCGAAGATCGCCTGCGAGGACGCCCTGCGGGCCTCCTCCGGGGTGCCGTGGACCATCGTCCGGCCCACGCAGACCTACGACGAGCGGCGCCTCCCCGTGGCGATTCACACCGGGCGGCCGGGCGCGGTGCTGCAGCGGATGCTCGCCGGCAAGCCGGTTCTCGTCCACGGCGACGGCGAGTCGCTGTGGACCTCCACCTGGAACGCCGACTTCGCCGTCGGCCTCGTGGGGCTGCTCGGCAACCCGGACGCCTACGGCCGGGCCGTGCACATCACCGCGGAGGAGTCGCTCACGTGGAACCAGATGTACGCCACGCTCGGGGAGGTGGCCGGCGTGACCCCCGACCTGCTGCACGTGTCGACCGACATGCTCATCGACGTGCGCGCCGAACTCGAGGGGGCGCTGCTCGGCGACAAAGCCACGTCGGTCCTCTTCGACACGAGCTTGGTGCGCTCGCTGGTGCCCGCGTATGCGCCCGCCACGTCGTTCCGCCAGGGCGTGGAGCGGTGTTGGGCCTTCCTACAGGCCCACCCCGAACTACTCGAACCGGACGCCGCCCTCGACGCCCTCCACGACGACGTCGCGGCCCGCCGGGCCGCCTGGGCCCGGTAGGGGGCGGGGGCGGGCCGGCGGCGTCCGAACGGGTCAGGCGTCGGGGCGGAGGTCGCCGACCGGGTCGACGGGCTCGCCGGCCGTCAGTTCGTTGCCCGGCGTCACCTTGCCCTGCTCGATCTTCTGCGCCTCGGCGATGGCCTGGTTGACCGACTTGGCCGACTCGGCCTCCTCGGCCTTCTTGGACGCCTCGATCTCGGCGAACACGTCGACCTTCTTCGGCGCCTCGAAGCGGCTCGGGTCGACGGCGCCGAACGCCTTCGAGGCGAGCTCGCCGACGCTGCCGCCGCCCAGGCCCTTCAGGGCGTCGTTGAGCTCGGACGGGATGATCCACATCTTGTTGGCATCGCCCTTGGCGAGTTGGGGCAGCATCTGCAGGTACTGGTAGGCGAGCAGGCCCTGATCGGGCTCGGCGGCGTGGATGGCGTGGAACACGGTCGTGATGGCCTGCGCCTCGCCTTCGGCCCGCAGCATGGACGCCTGCCGATCCGCCTGGGCCCGGAGGACCGCGGACTCCCGCTCACCCTGGGCGCGGAGGATGCTCGACTCACGGTCGCCGGACGCCGACAGGATCTGGCTCTGCCGCTGGCCCTCGGCCAGCAGGATCTGGGCGCGCTTCTCGCGCTCGGCGCGCGCGCCCTTCTCCATCGCGTCGCGGATCGTGGCGGGGGGCTCGATCGAGCGCAACTCGACGCGGTTGACCTTGATGCCCCACTTGCCCGTGGCCTCGTCGAGGACAGCGCGCAGCTTCTGGTTGATCTCCTCGCGGCTCGTCAGGGTCTGCTCGAGGTCCATGCCGCCGATGATGTTGCGCAGCGTGGTCATGGTGAGCTGCTCGATGGCCTGGATGTAGTTCTGCGCCTCGTAGGCGGCCCGCACCGGATCGACGATCTGGTAGTAGATGACCGAGTCGATGCCCACCATCAGGTTGTCCTCGGTGATGACGCCCTGCGGCGGGAAGGGCACGACAGCCTCGCGCATGTCCATCGTGTAGCGGACGCGGTCGATGAACGGGACGATGAGGTGCAGGCCGGGCTCGATGGTCTTGTGGAACTTGCCGAGGCGCTGCACGATGCCGACCTGCATCTGCTGCACCACGCGCACGCCGAGGGCGAGCCCGACGATCGCGACCACGGCGATCATCAGGAGAAGGACGGTCAGGACGGGTGGCATGGGGAACTCCTCACGAGTGCTGGGTTCACCCCCACCCTACCCGCCGTCAGGAGCCGGACAGCGGCTTGTGCCGCGGGTACACCACCGCCGTCACGCCGTCGATTTCGAAGACCTCCACTTCGACGCCAGCGGCGATCGGCTCGCCGTCGTAGCTGCGCGCCGACCAAACCTCGCCGTTGATCTTCGCCTCGCCGTCGGACGCCGTGATCTCGCGCAGGGAGCGGCCCGTGGAACCGACCATCTTGTCGATCGAGCTGCGGTAGCCGGGCCCTTGGTGGAGGCGCTTCAACAGCTCGGGGCGCAGCAGGCCAAGCAGTGCGACCGCCACGACGACCGCCACGAGCAGGTGCAGCCAGACGAGCCCCGGGAACGCCAGGGCCGTCAGGCCGCCGGCGAGGGCGCCCCCCGCGAGCATGAGCAGGGTCAGGTCCAGGGTGAGCATCTCGGAGACGGCGAGGACACCGGCGGCCATCAGCCAGATCACCCAGAAGTTGTCCTGCACCCACTCCCACATGTCAGGCCGCCCGCGCGCTGTACCGGTCGCCCTCGACGCTGACGTGGAGGCTCAGGTCGAAGGTGCGGCTGAGCAGGTCGTCGGTGAGGGTCTCGCCGATGGGCCCCGCCGCCACGACGCGACCCCCCTTGAGCAGCAGGGCGTGCGTCATGCCGGGCGGGATCTCTTCCAGGTGGTGCGTGACGAGCACCGTCGCCGGGGCGTGGGGGTCGCCGACGATGTCGGTGAGCGTCGCCACGAGCGACTCGCGGCCGGCGAGGTCGAGGCCGGCCGCCGGCTCGTCGAGCAGCAGCAACTCGGGATCGGTCATGAGGGCGCGCGCGATCTGCACCCGCTTGCGCTCCCCCTCGCTGAGCGTGCCGAAGGTCCGCTTGGACAAGTGCTCCACGCGCAACTGCCTCATGAGGGACGCCGCCCGCTGGAAGTCGGTGACGTCGTACGACTCCCGCCACCGGCCCATGACCGCATAGCTGGCCGACACCACCACGTTGCCCACCGACTCCGACCGGGGGATGCGGTCGGCCAGAGCCGCCGAGGTGACGCCGATGCGCGGCCGCAACTCGAACACGTCGACCGCGCCCAGCACCTCGTCGAGGATCTCGACGAGACCCGACGTGGGGTGCAACTGCGCCGCGAGCACCTGGAGGAGCGTCGTCTTGCCGGCCCCGTTCGGGCCGACGACGACCCAGCGGTCACGCTCGTCGATGCGCCACGACACCTTGTCGAGGAGCGTGTTGCCCCCCCGCACGACGGTCACGTCCGCGAGTTCGACCACTCCTGCCATGCGCCCAACCTACCCCCTCGCCGGCGCCGCTCAGGCGCCGGTCGAGTGCAGGCCGCCGTCGACGTGGATCATCTCGCCGCTCGTCATCGGGAACCAGTCCGACAGCAACGCGACCACGGCCTTCGCCGTGGGCGTGGCGTCGGAGGCGTCCCAGCCGAGCGGGGCCCGGTCACCCCAGATGTCGTTGAACGACGTCGAGCCCGGGATGGCCTTCTTCGCGATCGTGTCGATCGGGCCGGCCGCCACGATGTTGCACCGGACGCCCTCCGGCCCGAGGTAGCGCGCCGTGTAGCGCGAGGCCGATTCGAGCGCCGACTTGGCCACGCCCATCCAGTCGTAGGTCGGCCAGCTGACGCGGGCGTCGAAGGTCAGCCCCACCACCGAAGCCGTCTCGCCGAACAGCGGCTTGCACGCCATCGTGAGGCTGACGAGCGAGTAGGCCGAGATGTGCATGGCCGTGGCGACGTCCTCGAACGGGGTGGTGAGGAACTTGCCACCGAGCGCCGTCTCGGGGTTCGCGAACGCCACCGAGTGCACGACGCCGTCCAGGCGCTCCACGCCCAGTTCGCGCAACTTCTCGGGCAGCGAGGCCAGGTGGTCGGCGTCCGTCACATCGAGCTCGAGCACCGCGGGAACGGGGTCGAGCCGCTTGACGATGCGGTGGGTGAGCGACAGCGCCCGCCCGAAGTTCGACACCACCACGGTCGCGCCCTCGGCCGCCGCGATCTCGGCCACCTTGTAGGCGATCGAGGTGTTCATCGTGACGCCGGTGACGAGAATCGTCTTGCCCTCGAGAATGCCCATGTCAGTCCTTTCGCTGGTCGAGCCCGTCGCTGGTCGCAGGTCGTTGATCGCTGGTCGAGCCTGTCGAGACTAGTGCCCCATGCCGAGGCCGCCGTCGACGCCCAGCACGGTTCCGGAGATGTAACTGGCCTCGGGCGAGGCCAGGAAGGCCACGGACGCCGCCACCTCGGCCGGGAGCCCGAGGCGTCCGGCCGGGATGGCCGCCTTGTAACCGGCGACCGTGTCCTCGGAGAGGACGGCCGTCATGTCGGTCTCGATGAAGCCGGGAGCGACGACGTTCGCGGTGATGCCGCGGCCGCCGAGCTCGCGGGTGAGCGAGCGGGCCATGCCGACGAGGCCCGACTTGGTGGCCGCGTAGTTGACCTGGCCGGGCGAGCCGTAGAGGCCGACGACCGAGCCGATGAAGATGATGCGGCCCTTGCGGAGCCGCAGCATACCCTTCGCCGCCCGCTTGGCAACGTTGAACGCGCCCTTCAGGTTCACATCGACGACGGCGTCGAAGTCGGCCTCGCTCATGCGGAGGATGAGGGTGTCCTTGGTGATGCCGGCGTTCGCCACGGCCACCTCGACCGGACCGTGCGCCTCCTCGGCCGCCTTGAAGGCCGCATCGACGCTCGCGGCGTCCGACACGTCGCAGGCGATGCCGAGGGCTCCGTCGGGGGCCTTGCCGCTGGTGCTGGCGCTGGCCACCTTGTCGCCGCGGGCAAGAAATTCGGCAACGATGGCGGCGCCGATGCCCCGGGCTCCGCCGGTGACGAGGATGCTGCGTGGGGTCTGCTCACTCACGGGGCAACGCTAGCGTGCGGCGTCGGGGCGGGGGGCTAGGCTGGCCGACATGCCCTCGCGGTCGCGGCCCACCATCATCACGGACGCGCGGTACGGCACGACGCTGTCCGTGGACGCCCGCGAGCGCCGCTACCTGTGGACGATGGCGTTCCGCGTCGTCGCGTTCCTGGCGGCCGTCATGTCTCCCCTGCCGTGGAACGTGCTGCTCATCGCGGCGGCCGCGTTCCTGCCGGCCATCGCCGTGCTGCTGGGCAACGCCCGCGACAACAGCCCCGCCCCGGTCGTCGGGGACGACGTGGTGCCCGACCGGCCGGCCCTCGGTGCCGGCACGGTCGTGCCGGGCGAGGTCGACCCCGAGGGCGGGGCGCGGTGAAGGGCATCCCCTGGACGCGATGGCTGCTGCTCACCCTCTTCGTGGTTGCCCTCGCCATCACGTTCGTCAATCTGGGCCGGTGGCAACTCGACCGGCTCGAGCAGCGGCGCGACCGCAACGCCGTCGTCGTCGAGCACGAGAACGCGCCCGTGGCGGAGTTCGACGCCATCTACACCCGCGAGATCACCGAGGCCGACCAGTGGCAGCGGGTGCGGCTGAGCGGCACCTACGACGCCGCACACCAGTTGGTCGTGCGCTACCGGTCGATCGAGGGGGCGACGGGCTGGGAGATCGTCGCGCCGCTCGACCTGGCCGACGGGCGGACGGTCCTGGTCGACCGCGGCTTCGTCGAGCGCCCCCGCGACCAGGACTTCCCGACCGTGGCGCCCCCGCCGCCGGCCGGCGAGGTGACGCTCGTCGGGTATGTGCGGCGCAACGAGCAGGGCCGCGACAGCGCCGTCACCCCCGATTCCGGCGCCGTGATGCTCATCAACTCCGACGCGATCGGCGCATGGCTGGGCCGGGACGTGGTGAACGGCTACGTCGGCGTCGTGGAGTCCGAGCCGGCCGACCCCGGCTTCACCGTCGTCGAGCCGCCACCGCTCACCGAGGGTTCGCACCTGAGCTACGCCCTGCAGTGGTTCGCGTTCACCGCGATCGCCGGTGTCGGGTTCGTGCTGCTGATCCGCAACGATCTGCGCGACCGGAAGAAGATGGCGGCACGAGCGGCGGCGTCGGTGCCGGCGTCCGTGTCGAAGGAGGAGGACTGATGGATCTCGGGCTGGCCGGCAAGGTGTTCGTGGTCACGGCCGCCTCGGGCGGCCTCGGCCGGGCGGCTGCCGAGGCGCTCGTGGGCGAAGGCGCCCAAGTGGTGCTCGTCGCGCGGCGCCCCGAGCCGTTGGACGCCGCCGTGGCGGCGCTCGGCCCGGCGGCCGTGGGGCTGGCGGCCGACGTGACCGAACCGGAGACGGCCCGGCGGGCGGTGGAGTTGGCCCTGGAGCGCTTCGGGCGGCTCGACGGGGCGCTCGTGAGCGTCGGCGGCCCGCCGCGCGGCACCGTGCTGGAGACCACCGAGGACGTGTGGCGCGACGCGTTCGCGTCGGTCGTGCTGCCGGCGCTGCGGGTGGCGCGCGAGGTGGTCGCGGCGGCATCCGGACCGGTGGCGCTGGCGTTCGTGCTCTCCACCTCGGCGAAGGAGCCGTTGGCTGTCATGGCCCCGTCGAACGTGACGCGGCCCGGGCTGGCGATGGTGCTCAAGCAGATGGCTGACGAGGTGGGCCCGTCGGGGTCGCGGGTCGTCGGGCTCATGCCGGGCACCATTCAGACCGACCGGATCGAGTTCATCACCTCCCAGGCCGACGACCCCGCGGCCGCCCTGGCCCAGATGGGAGCATCGGCGGCCTTGCGGCGCGTCGGGCAGCCGGCCGAGTTCGGGCGCGTGGCCGCCTTCGTGCTGTCCGATGCGGCGAGCTTCCTCACGGGCTGCATGATCCCGGTCGACGGCGGCCGCCTGCGCGGGCTCTGACGTGCTGGACGCCGCCCGCGGCCTGCTCGCCTGCCCCGTGTGCGCAGGCGCGCTCGACGTGGCGGAGCGCCCGGTGCGGTGCCGGTCCGCGCACAGCTTCGACGTGGCCCGGCAGGGGTATGTGAACCTGCTCGGGAGCACACCCCCGGCGAACGCCGACACAGCTGCCATGGTGGCCGCACGCGAGCGGGTGCTGGCCTCGGGGGCGTTCGACGCCGTGGATGCACTCGTCGCGCGACGGGCCGGTGCGGCCGGCTGCAGGACGGTGCTCGACGCCGGCGGAGGGACGGGCCATCACCTCGCGCGCCTGCTCGACGCACTGCCGGACGCCCGCGGCGTCAGCTGCGACGTGTCCGTGGCGGCGGCGAAGCGGGCCGGGCGGGCGCATGAGCGCGCGGCGTCCGTGGTGGCCGACACCTGGGGCACCCTGCCGCTGCTCTCACGCCGGTTCGACCTGGTGACGTGCTGGTTCGCGCCCCGGAACATGGCCGAGTTCGCCCGGGTGCTGGGCGACGACGGGTTGCTGGTCGTCGTGACCCCCGACGCCGGCCACCTCGCCGCCGTCCGCGAGCGCTACGGCCTGCTCGGCATCGAGCCCGACAAGGGAGACCGGCTGCTGCGGGCGGCGTCCGGGTTCTTCACGGCCGTGGGCAGCCAGAGGGTCCGGACGCCGCTGGCCGCCTCCGCCGGACTCATCGCGGACCTGGTCGCGATGGGTCCGAACGCCTTCCACGGCGTCCCCGACGACGTCGACGCGCTGGAGACCGAGGTCGCCGTGACCGTGTGGCTGTTCCGACGGTCCTGACCTTCATATCGTTTAACGGACGGTTCATATTGTTTTGCGATATGATGGGAGCATGTCCACGCTGCTGAGACTCCTGCTGTCCGGCCTGCTCACCGTGCTCGCCCTGGGCGTCTTGTTCGTCATGGGGTTGCTCGCCCCCCTGGCTGCGGCACAGCTCGCCGAGTCGTTCCCCGAGGTCGCGTACCTGCGGTGGCCCTACACGGTGCTGCTCTGGGTCACGGGCGCGTGCGCGCTGGTCGTGATCGGGCTCGCGGCGTCGGTGGTGTCGCTCGCGGGCCGGGACCGGTTCTGGTCGGCGCCGACGGTGCGGGCGTTCGGGCTCGCCGCGATCGCCCTGGTCGTGACCGGGGCCGTGTTCCTCGGCATCGACGCGCACCTCACCTTCTGGGTGCGCGCCAACCCGCCGGCCGTGGCGTACGGCCTGCTCGGCGGGGCGCTGGTGTGCCTCACCGCGGCCGCCGCGTGCTGGGCGGCCCGCGGAGAGGTCACGCGCGGCATGACGGTCCGCGACGAGTGGGCGGCTTTCGTCTGATGATCGTCGTCACGCTCGACGTCGCCCTCGCCCGCGCGAAGATGACGGTCACCGAACTCGCGGACCGCGTGGGCATCACCCAGGCCAACCTGTCGAACCTCAAGAACGGTCGCGCCCGCGGCGTCCGCTTCTCGACGCTGGACGCCATCTGCCGCGAGCTCGGCTGCCAACCGGCCGACCTGCTCGCCCATGCGCCCGACGCCGACGGTCGTCACTCCACCAGCCAGCCGCGTTCCCGCAGCGCGGCGCCGTAGGCGGCGTGACGCTCCTGCCAGATTTCCATCCAGTCGGACGCCTCGTGTCCGGCGAGGTGGGCGGTGAGGAAGGGATCGAGGTAGGTCTCCCACCCGGCGCCGTACCCGGCTGCGGCCAGGGCGGTCAGGCGCTCGTGGACGAGGGTGAGCCGAGCGTCGTCGCCGGCCGCGGTAACCGTGACGGTGAGGAGCGTGTCCACGCCTCCCACCGGCCAGGTGAACGCGAACGAGGACGCGGGCTCGCAGGCGACGATCGTGCACACGGGGGCGTCCATGTCGTCGAACTTCTGCACGAACGTGCCGCCCACCCGGAGCTCGCCCTCGACGGGCGCGTACCAGCGCGCGAGCCGTTCGGGGTCGGTGACGGCCGCCCACAGGTCGGCGGCGGAGGTGCGGTAGATGCGGTCGAAGGCGACGGCGACGGTCTCGTCGGCGGCGCGGGAGAGGGCTGCCTGGATTTCGGTGCTCATGCGCTTTCCTTCCTCTGGGCGTGGCTGGCCGGGGCCGGCGGGGCGTGCCGGCCGCGGGCGATCTCGGTCTCGAGTGCGTCGAGGCGCTGGC
The DNA here is from genome assembly GCF_029977985.1 of Propioniciclava sp. GTDB lineage: Bacteria > Actinomycetota > Actinomycetes > Propionibacteriales > Propionibacteriaceae > Propioniciclava. The sequence continues at coordinate 47,320 of NZ_JARKOT010000092.1, forward strand.
TCCAGAAGGCGCGGACGCCCTCCACCCAGGCTCCCGCCTCGTCGATCGCCTCGTGTTCGAGGCGATAGACGCGGCGGCGATCCACCGCTGTCGCGGAGACCACCCCCGCCTCCCGGAGCACCCGCAGGTGCCGCGAGACCGCGGGCCGGGACACGTCGAACTCCTCCGCCAGATCGCCCGCAGTCCGCTCACCCACGGCGAGCAGCTCGACGATGCGGCGACGGATGGGGTCCGCGAGCGCCTCCCAGGGATCGGCCATGCGGATATGTAACCATATAGTTACGCATTTGGCAAGGGGGCCCCGCCGTGGACACGCCGCTTGGGCGCATCCACGCCGGATCAGTGCAGAAACGCCGGTTGGGCTGGAGGGCACGCCGCTTGGGTGCAGAAACGCCGGGTGTGCGCGGCGTATCTGCACCCAAGCGGCGTGGTTGGCTGGGGAGCCCTCCAGGAGGGCGTCAGAGGAGCGTCGTGGCGAAGGCGATGATCGCGATCACGATCAGGGCCGGCCCGAGGTAGTGCAGCGGCACGAAGAACAAGGTGTTGTGGGTGCGCCACTGCTTGCGGGCCCGCAAGGTCTCGGCGGCGACGACGGCGTCCGCCTAATATCGCGCCTCGGCCAACGTCGTGAGCGGCGGGAAGCCCGGGGCGTGGAACACACCGGCGGCGACATGCCGCTCGACGTCGGCACGGATGAGTTCCGCGTGCTTCGCGGTGCGCCGGTCCGCGAGCCAGAAGTTCAGGACCCAGGCGAGGAGGCAGGTCAACACCCCGGCCACGCCGAAGACGATCCCCGTCCATTGCGCGCCGTCGGCCAGGCCGACCGTCGCATCCAGCAGGCTCGCGAGTCCCACCCCGACCCCAACGGTCAGGAAAGCGAGAATGCCCCAGCCGCGCCAGATGATCACGGGTGTCCCCTCTCCTCGTCGGTCGCCACGCGGGCGACGTGCAGGGTGAGATACGAGATCTCGTCCTCGGTCAACGGCGCGCCGAGCCGCAACTCGACGATACCGGCGAGCCGTTCCGCACAGCGCAACGCCTCGGGATACACGGCCCGGATGGCATCCCCGATGGTGGATCGCCCCTCGTCGAGCTGGCGGTGGGCATGGATGCGCACGAACAGGTAGCGCAGGTGGGTGATGAACCGGCCCACGCTCACCGAGTTCTCGTCGAGGGTGAAGCCGTAGCTGGTCTCGATGACGTCGATCATCTGCTGGATGACGCCCGTCATCGTGTAGGTGAAGCTGAGGTCGCCGGTCGTGAACCCGGCGTTGACGAAGTGCAACGCGAGCGCCACGGCTTCGCCGGGCGGCAGGGGCGTGTCGAGCCGGGCGTTCACCCCAGCCAGCAACTCCCGCGCCTGGGCGTACTCGTCGGCGTACAGGTGGGCCACCTCGGCAGCGAGCGGGTAGTCGATGTGCATGCCGAGCGCGATGCGGCGCACGGCGAACGCGACGTGGTCGGCCAGCGCGATGACGAGGGTGGGGGTGGACGCCGCCCGTCGCTCCAGTCCGGCATCGGCCAGGGCGGCCCCGACGATCTGGATGTACTCGGGCGGGATGCCGGCCAGGAGTTCTGCGAGGTGGTCGGGGTCGCGGCCGTCGGCGGCGCGGAACACCCGGACGACGCGGTCCTCACGGACCGCCTGGCCCGGCCGGGCCTGGAACCCCAGGCCGCGGCCGGTCAGGATGACCTCCTCACCCGAGCGGTCGTCCCGGGCGAGGACGACGTTGTTGTTGAAGACGCGGAGCAGTTCCATGGCTCAACAACCGGGCGAGGAGGTCACGGGTCGTGCAGAGGACGGTCAGCGAACCACGTCGATGACCGGGTCGCCCGCCGAGACGGACTGGCCGGCCAACGGCGTGACGGACGCCATCGCCTTGGTGTTGGTGACGGTCACGATGGTGGTCGTGTCGAAACCGGCGGTGCGGACGGCGTCCAGATCGACGTCGGCGAGCACGTCGCCCACGTTGACCCGGTCGCCCTTGGCGACCTTCACGCTGAAGCCGTCGCCCTTCATCTGCACCGTGTCGATGCCGACGTGCACCAGCACCTCGACGCCGTCGTCGGTCTTCAGCCCGAACGCGTGCCCGGTCTTGGTGACCGTGGCGAGCGTGCCGCCGACCGGCGCGACGACGCGGCCGTTGTCGGGACGGATGCCGACGCCCTCACCGAGCGCACGGGAGGCGAAGACCTTGTCCTCGACCTCGTCGAGCGTGACGACCTGGCCGGCCATCGGGGCCCCCACGAAGGTGGTGGCCTGGGCGTCCAGCACCGCAACCGGGGCAGCGGACGCCGCGGCCGCGGTTCCGGCGCCCGTGGCGGCCACCGCACCGGCGGTGGCGTCGCGGTGGCCGTGCGGGTGCAGGGCGTGCTCGCGCTCTTCTGCCTCACGGGCGAGTCGGGACTCCTCCTTCTGCTCCGGCGTGCGGTAGTCGGTGATGATGATGAGCATCATCGCGACGACGAACGCCACGGCGATCGCGATCGCGTACACCCACATCGGGGAGAAGACGGGGATCGTCAGCAGCGAGGTGAACGCGAACGCCGACGTGCGGACGCCGCCGAACGGCGAGCCGAGGATGGCGATCGTCAGACCACCGGCGAAGCAGCCCACCAGCATGCGCGGGTAGATCTTCTTGAACCGCAGGTGGATGCCGTAGAGCGACGGCTCGGAGATACCGCCGAGCAGGCCGGCGGCGAGAGCACCGGTGGCCGTCTGGCGCATCTGGGTCTCCTTGTCGCGCATGGCGATGAAGAGGACGCCGGCGGTCGCACCGAAGCAGGCGAAGTTCCACGTGCCCATCGGGCCCTGAATGAAGTCGTAGCCGAGGCTCTGGATGTTGGCGAGCATGAGCGCGTTGAGCGGCCAGTGCAGGCCGAGCGGCACCAGGAACGGGTACACCATCGGGATCAGGATCGCGAAGAGGAACGGCACGGTCGTGTTGAGCCAGTTGAGGCCGGTGCCGAGCGCGGTGCCCAGCCAGATGCCGAGCGGGCCGAGCAGGAACGCGGTCACGGGGATCATGATGACCATCGAGAAGAACGGCACGAACACCATCTGCACGTTCTCCGGGAAGATGCGCACGAGCGCCTTGTAGACGAGCGCGAGCACCGCGACCGTGATCAGCGGCACGAACACCTGGCCGCCGTAGCCGTTGAGCTGCATCGGCAGGCCGAAGATGTTGGCCACACAGGTCGGGTCGGCGCCCGGGATCGGGCTGGGCGTGCAGACCGTGTCGGCGAAGCGTTCGGTGCTCGACAGGCTGATGAACTCGGGGGTCATGACGGCGCCCATGACGGTCGCGCCCACCCACGGGTCGATGTTGAGCGCCTTGGAGGCGTTGTACGCCACCATGATCGGCAGGAAGTAGAACACCGACCGCCACATGGCGTCCACGAAGATCCAGGACGCGGCCTTGTCGGAGGCGCGGAAGTCGACGACGCCGAGGGCGTCGAGGACGGCCGCAAACGCGATGATGAGGGAGGCCCCCAGCAGCACGCCCAGGAGCGGGCGGAAGCTGTTGGACAGGTACTCGAAGAAGGCGTCGAGCCACGCCACCTTGCCGCGGGCTTTGGAGCGCGCGGCGGCCTTGACGTCGGCGTCCGACTGGGCGCCCATGCTCGACATCTGGGGGAGGTTCATGATGTCGGTGTACATGCCCTGAACGGCACCGCCGATGACGACCTGGTAGCGGTCGCCGCTCTGCGGCACGGCCCCGAGCACACCGGGGATCTTCTCGACGGCGGTCTGATCGATGCCCGACGCGTCCTTCAGCTCGAAGCGAAGGCGGGTCGCACAGTGGGTCAGGGCCGTGATGTTGCCAGGTCCGCCGACGGCGTCGACGATCTGGGCGGCTGCGCTGTCCTGCATTGTAGCCACTGGTCACTTCCTTTGTCTGCCAGCATCCCGGGCACAAAAAAAGACCTGCGGGAGGGTACGCGGAAGTACCGTCCCCAGGTCTTGCCCCTGTACCGGGTAGCAATCCGAGTGAGCGAACTGATGCTCGCGGAGCAATCTAGCACACAGATTCGGCCCAGGGCTGACGGCGTGGGCGTGTTGTCAAGACCCTCGGGGCCTGATTTGTCTCGACCTCGTACGACCGTGGCGTGGGAGAATCGACCCATGACTGACGCGACCATCAGCGACGTCGTTCTCAGCGCCGACGACATCCGAACCGGTGTGGCCCAGGTGGCTGCCCGCCTCAACGAGCGCTACGACAGCGCCGTCGTGATCACCGTCGTGCCCGGCGGGATCCTGCACACGGCCGACCTGGTGCGACAGCTCGACTTCGACGTGGCCATGGACTACATCTCCTGCCCCCACACACCGGGCGCGCGCAACAACGCCTCCCCGATCGTCTATCACGCCAACATCGACATCACCGGCCGCGACGTCATCGTGGTCGACGATGCGATCGAGTCCGGCGGAACGATGAAGCGACTCATCGAGTTCCTCGCGACCAACTATTCGCCCGCATCGCTGGCGGTCGCGGTGTTGTTCGTCAAGCCGGGCCGGGTCGACGTGGGTGCCGAAGCGTTCTACGCGTACGAGATGGATTCCGACGATCTCCTCGTGGGCTACGGCCTGCCCTGGAACGACCTCCACCGGAACCGGCCGAACGTCTCCAAGCTCCTGCGCTGACGAGGCGGCCTCAGCGCGCGTGCCCGACGACCCACGCGCCGTCGTCGGGCCGCAGCGCCTCGGCCAGGTCGACGAGACGCCGCCCCCTCCAGCCCGCGTTCTCCCCGGCGATGATCTCTGGCTCGGCAGCGAACAGGACGGCCCAGCCACCGCCCGGCACGGGCACGCAGACGCGGTCGATCGCGTCGACGCCGCCCGTCGGCGGCGGGTCGCCCAGGTGCCACGCGCGCAGGACCGAGCCGTCCCCGCAGGAGTCGAAGGCGTCGACGCGGTCCATGAGGACACGCACGGTCCCGGGCTGCCCGAGCTCGGTCGGGTCGTAGGCGAGGTAGGGGCCGGTCGGCGGCGGTTCGTGCACGACCGCGGAGACCACGAACTCATCGTGCCCGACGGGCGCCAGGATGCCCGCACCGTCGGTGCGCGCGGCCGCCACGGCACGCGACGCTGCCGCCACGGCCGACGTGCGGCCCACGACAAACACGCCGACCCCGACGCCCAGCACGAGCACGGCGCCGAGGATCCCGGACGCCAGCAGCCGCGGCCGGGTGGGCAGCCGGGAGGCCAGCACCGCCGCCAACGGCAGGATCGGCAGGAGCCACGGCCAGGAGCTCTCGATCGGGATGGCCAGCGCCGAGAAGGCCATCCCCCCGGCGACGACGCCCAACACGAAACCGGGGATGAACCACCATCGCAGCCCGCAGAACCAGCCGGCGACGCCGCCCAGCACCAGGCCGAGCGCCGCGCCCGCGATGGCGCCGTAGAGCGCGAGGCCGATGCTGCACAGGAACCCCTCGCACGGGATCCCCAACCCGACCAGGCCGAACAAGCTGTCGAGCACGGGGACGAACGCGAGGGTCGCGAGGGTGCCGAGCAGGATGCCGAGGGGTCCCCCGCCGAGGCGACGCGGCGCAGATGGACGGGCCGGGGTGGTCACGCGGCCCAGCCTCTCACAGGTCGGTGCTGCGCCTCACGGTGATCTGGGGCGGGTACAGCCCCATCACGGTGAGCGCGGCGGCGTGGTTCTCCACCGTCGAGCCGGCGCAGGCGTCGGACACGACGGTGAGGGTCGCGCCGGCGTCCGCAGCGGGCAGAGCTGTCGAGATGACGCAACAGTCGGTGGACACGCCCGTCAACACCAGCTCGGGCGTCTCCCCCACCACGGCGCGGAGGGCGTCCCACTTGCCGAAGGTGGGGGCGTCCAGCACGACAGCCTCCACATCGGCGAACTCATCGACGAGGTCGAAGTACGGGTCGGTCGCCGGCCGGTCGGCGAACGGCCACGCCTTCATGTAGGCCTCCCACGAGCCCGGACGCCGCCGCGGCGGGATCCAGCGGGTCAGGATGGTGCGTCCCTCGAAGCGCGGCAGCAGGGTCGCGATGACGCCGGCGGCGTCCGGCCACATCGGCGAGCCCCACGCGCTCGCCGGGTCCGCGAAGATGCGTTGCGGGTCGATCACCACGAGCCAGGGATCGGGCATCAGCGGCCCTCCTGGCGGCGCACCGTGCCGGCGCGCGCAGCGAGGGTGACGAGGAAGCCGAACACGAGGGCGAACAGGACGCCGAGGTTGGCCCACGGCCAGGTGCCGTCCCAAGTCTCGACGCCGTCGACGACGCTGCGCGCGCCCAGACCGAGGGGCTCCAGGAGGTACCCCTGCCAGTTGTTCCAGGCGGCGTCGGCGGCGAACTGGTTGATGACGAGGCCCCACCCGATGACCGTGGCGACCACGAGCGTGCCGATCGCGACCCAGTCGAACGCCCCGTAGCGGCCGCGCGGGTCGAAGAGCGCGGCCTCGTCGTAGTCGCGCTTGCGCAGGAGGATGTCGGCGATGAGGATGCCGGCCCACGCGGCCATCGGCACCCCCAGGGTGATGAGGAAGCTCTGGAACGGGCCGAGGAAGTTGTCGGCGAAGAACACGACGAAGATCGTGCCGGTCGTCAGGATGACGCCGTCGACGGCAGCGGCGGCCGGGCGCGGGATGGCGATGCCCAGGCTGAGCAGGGTGAGCCCCGAGGAGTAGATGCCGAGAACCGCGCCGGACACGAGGGCGAGCAGCGCCGTCAGCCAGAACGGAATGAGCACCCACGTGGGCAGGATCGCGGCCAGCGCCCCCACCGGATCGCCTGCGATCGCCTCGCTGAGGTTCGCGTCGGAGCCGGCGAGCAGCAGGCCGAAGACGACCAGGATCACCGGCGCCACCGAGCCGCCGAAGGTGTTCCAGAAGACGATGGAGCCGTCGGACGCCGTCCGCTTCTGGTAGCGGGACCAGTCGGCTGCAATATTGACCCAGCCCAGGCCGAACCCGCTCATGATCATGGTGAGCGCCCCGATGACGTTGCCGATCGACCCCGACGGCAAGGCGCTGACGGCGGCGAAGTCGATGTGCGGGATCGTGATGACCATGTAGAGGATCGTCACCGCTCCGGTGATCCAGGTGAGGATCGACTGCAGTTTCATGATCGTGTGGTAGCCCAGCACCGAGGCGACCACGATGAGCGCGGCGACGGCGACCGTCGCCCCGATCTGCACGCCGAGGCCGCCGCCCCAACCGAGGATCTCGAACACGGTCGACGTGGCGAGCACCGCCATGATCGCCAGGAACGTCTCCCAGCCGATCGACAGCAGCCAGCTCACGATGCCCGGCACCTTCTGGCCGTGCACGCCGAACGCGGCCCGGGACAGGATCATCGTCGGCACCGAGCCCTTCTTGCCCGCGATCGCGATCACGCCGCAGAGCGCGAAGCTCACGATGACACCCACCACGGCGACGAACACGGCCTGGCCGAAGCTCACGCCGAAGCCGTACACGAACGCGGCGTAACTCATGCCGAACACCGACACGTTGGCCGCGAACCACGGCCAGAACAGATCGCGAGGCTTCGCGGTGCGTTCGTCCTCGCGGATGATGTCGATGCCGTTGGTCTCGATCAGCCGGGCGGGTGCCGGATCTGCGGACGCCGCCTGGCGGGCGGTCTCGGGCGTGCTCATGCCCGGGATTCAATCACGCCGGGGGGACAAAGGCGTCGATCTCTGCGCGCGTCGGCGCCGTGGCCGGCCCGCGGCGGGTCACCTTGATCGCGCCGCCGATGTTGGCGCGCCGGCACGCCTCCACCCAGCCGGTGCCGCGCGCGACCTCGGCGAGCAGCACGCCGGTGTGCGCATCGCCGGCTCCGTTGGTGTCCACGGCGTCCTGCGGGAAGCCCGGGACGACGGTGGTCGTGCCGTCGGCGTGCACCGCGCACCCGGCCGGCCCGTCGCGGACGATGGCGACGGCGTCCGGGTAAAGGAGTCCGGCGAGGGCGCGGGCGGTGGCGGCCATGCCGCGTTCGGGCGTGAGGGCCTCGGCCTCGGCGAGGTTGGAGGTCCAGATGCTCGTGCGGGCGAGCATGGCGGCGCGCGTGGACTCCGGGAGGCCGGCGAACACGGCGCCGGGGTCGAGCACGACGCCCACGCCGGCGGGCAGCGTGGCGAGCCAGGCCTCGAGGGGCTCGCGGGTGGCGTCGACGGCGAGGGTGTAGCCCGTGATGCAGACGAGGTCGCCGGGCCGCGGTGCGCTGGCGGCGAGCGCGGCGACGGACAACCGCCGTTCGGCGCCGAGGGTGGTCACGAAGGTACGTTCGCCGTCGGCCTCGACGAGGACGAGGCAGAGCCCCGTGTCGGCGTCCGGGACGGCGGGGGCGGACCAGGTGGCCCCTTCGGCGGCGAGGGCGGTGCGGATCAGGTCGCCGTTGCGGCCGGTGCCGATGACGCCCGCCTGCACGCATTCGGCGCCCGACCGAGCCGCCGCGACGAGGATGTTCACCGATCCGGCGGCGGCCACGTCCCAACTGGTCGCCATGACGTTCTGCCCGCGCTCCGGAAGGGCGGGGACGCGCGCGACGGCGTCCACGAGCGCCTGCCCGGTGTGGATGATGCGCGGCACGCGCCGCAGCCTAGCGAGCGGTGCCGATCAGGTGCGGCTTGTCCTCGCGCCCGAGCACGGCGAACCGGACGCCGTCGCTCGCGTCGTTCGCAGCGAAGCCCACCCGGCCGGGGAGGAGGATCGGCTTCGTGAACCGCACGGCGACCGTGTACGCGTCGGGGAGACGCCCCTCCAGGGCGGACAGGCAGCGCGCGTGCGTCCACATGCCGTGCGCGATGGCGCGCTTGAACCCGAACACCTTCGCGCTCGCCGCGCTGAGGTGGATCGGGTTCACGTCCCCGGACACGGCGGCGTAGTCTCGGCCGAGATCTGCCGGCAGACGCCACGTCTGAGCGCGCCGCCGATCGGGCTCGTCGAGATCACGGGGCTCCTGCCGATCGAGCTGGTCGAGATCAGGAGTCCCGCCCGGCGCGACCGGTGGGGTCGTCTCGGCCAGCGGACGGGGCAGGCGGGCGAGATAGGTACTCCGGCCGGACCAGACGATGTCGCCGCGGACCCGCACCTCCTCGACGAGGTCGAACAGGGCGCCCTTCGCGTGCGGCCGCAGGCCGTCGGCACGGACCATGAGGTCGAGTTCCTCCGCGACCCCGACACCCCGGTGGATGGTCATCGTGTTGGCCACGTGCACGAGCCCGGCGGGCGCGAAGGGGAAGCTCCGCTCGGCGAGGATCGCCGCCTGCAGCGGGAACGTCTGGACGTGCAGCCAGGTGGGCGGCACGTGATCGCGGAGCGTGAACCCGCACACCCGGTCGTAAGCGGCGAGCCGGTCGAGGTCCTGCCGGTGCCGGGCGACGCGCGCCACCTTGTCCGGAAGGACGGGCGCGGCCGCGGGGCGGCGTCCGACATGGTTGGCCATCGCCCGCAGGAGGAGCGGCGTCACGTCGGGGACGGTGCGGAAGGCGAGGGTGGTGGCCATCAGGCTCCGATCAGGTTCTGCCCGCAGACGCGCACGATCTGTCCGTCGACGCCCCCGGACGCCGGGTCGCACAGGTAGGCGATGGTCTCCGCGACGTCGACCGGCAGGCCGCCCTGGTTGAGCGAGTTCGTGCGGCGGAACACCTCGCGCTGCACGAACGGGATCGCCGCGGTCATCTCGGTCTCGATGAAGCCGGGCGCGACCGCGTTGACGGTGATCGGCCGGTCGGCGAGCGCCGCCGATTCGGCCCATGTGAGGCCCATCACGCCCGCCTTGGACGCCGCGTAGTTCGTCTGCCCCTTGTTGCCCGCCCAGCCGGACGTGGATGCGATGCCCACGATGCGGCTGTTGGCGGCGAGCCCCCCGGGCAGGTCGGGGTCGAGGAGGGTATGGTTCATGCGGATCTCCGCGGCCAGGTTGACCTCCAGCACGGACGCCCACAGCTTCTCGTCCAGGTTGGCGAGCATCTTGTCGCGGGTGATGCCGGCGTTGTGGACGATCGCCCAGATGCGGGCCTGCGGGCCGTGCACGGACGCCACATGTGCGGCGATACGGTGGCCGGCTCCGTCGGTGGTGATGTCGAGTTGGAGCGCCGACCCCCGCACCTCGTTGGCGACCTTCGCGAGGGCGTCGCCGGCAGCGGGCACGTCGACGGCGACCACCTTCCCCCCGTCGCGGGCGAAGGTGCGCGCGATGTCGGCCCCGATGCCGCGGGCGGCGCCGGTGACCACGACGATCTTGTCGGCGAACGGACGGGTCGGGACGTGGTCGTCGGGCACCGTGTCGCCGCTCTTGGCCGGGCCGATCCGCCACGTCTGGCCGTCGACGAACGCCGACCGCCCCTCGAGCAGGAACGACAGCGTGGAGCGCAGGTCGGCGGCGGTCGTCCCGGCGCGCAGGAACAACAGGTTGGCGGTGGAGCCGTCGCGCAGTTCCTTCCCGACGGTCCGGTTGATCCCGTCGATCGCCTGGGCGACCGCTTTGGCCTCCAGCCCGTCGACGGCAGCGGCGTCCATGGCGAGGATGACGATGCGTCCGGACTTCTCCAACCCGCGCATCACCGGCCGCAGCACCTGGCGCAGCAGTTCCAGCTGGCCGATCTCGCGGACGCCGGTGGCGTCGATCACGAGCGCCCCGGGCCGGACGCCGTAGCGCGGCGGCTGGGCGCGGCCCCGGTCGTCCTCCGTGCGGGCCTCGGGGACATCGAAGAGCGGCTCGGCCGGGTGGACGCCGGCGAGGGCAAGGGCCTCGGCACCGATGCCGCCGCCGGGCAGTTCGGCGAGGACGACCGGGCCGATCGGCAGGACGCGTCCCCGGCGCAGCGTCGGCGGTTCGGCGAGGCCGGCACGGCCCGCGACCTGCTTGCCGAGGGGCGTGCGGTAGAGCTTCTCGAGCAGGCTCATGTCAGACCGCCTCGAGGATCGCGGTGACGGCCTGGCCACCGGCGGCACACACCGAGATGAGGCCCTTCGCCCCCGGGCCCTTCTGGGCGAGCAGCTTGGCGAGGGTCGGCACGATGCGGGCGCCGGTCGCGGCGAACGGATGGCCGGTGGCGAGCGAGCTGCCGTGGGCGTTCAGGCGGGCCGGCTCCACCGTGCCGTGGCCGTCGCGCTCGAGTTGGGCGAGGGTGGCGAGCACGGTGGCGGCGAACGCCTCGTGGATCTCGACGAAGTCGAAATCGGCGAGCGTCAGGTTGTTGCGCTCCAGCAGCACGGGGATGGCCCGGGCGCCGGCGATGAGCAGCCCCTCGGCTCCCGTGACGTAGTCGGTGGCCGCGACGTGGGCGTCCACGACGCGGGCCAACACGGGCCAGTGGTGATCGCGTGCCCACCCCTCGTCGGCGAGCAGCACGGTGGCGGCACCATCGGTGAGCGCGGTCGAGTTGCCGGCCGTCATCGTGCCGTCAGCGCCCCCGAAGACCGGCTTGAGTTTGGCGAGCGCCTCGGAGGTGGTGTCGGGCCGGAGGATCGTGTCGCGGGTGACCTTCAGGAAAGGGGTCACGAGGTCGTCGAAGAATCCCGCGTCCCACGCCCGGGCGAGGTTTCGGTGCGAGGCGAGGGCGAGGGCGTCCTGCGCCTCGCGGGTGATGCCGTATTCGGCCGTCGTGAGCGCCTGGCTCTCCCCCATCGACAGTCCGGTGCGCGGCTCGACCACCGCGGGTGGCACCGGCGCGAGGTGCTGCGGCCGGATCGTCGCGAACGCCTTGAGCCGCTCCGGAAGGCTGCGCGCCCGGCTCGCCTTCAGCAGCGGCCGGCGCAACCCCTCGGAGACGACGATGGGGGCGTCCGACGCGCTGTCGACGCCGCCGGCGATGCCGGTGTCGGCTTGGCCGAGCCGGATCTTGTTGGCCACGTAGATCACCGCCTCGAGCCCGGTGCCGCAGGCCTGCTGCAGGTCGCAGGCAGGCGTGTGCGGGTCGAGAGCAGAGCCGAGCACGGCCTCGCGGGTGAGGTTGAAGTCGCGGGTGTGCTTGAGCACGGCGCCGGCGACGACCTCCCCCACGGTCTGGCCGGCCAGCCCGAACCGCGCGACGAGCCCGTCGAGTGCCGCGGTGAGCATGGCGGAGTTGGACGCCGCGGCGTACTGCGTGCCCGCCTTCGCGAAGGGGATCCGGTTGCCGCCGACGACGACGGCGTTGCGCTCTGCCATGGGTTCTCCTGTGAACGTGATCGGAGCCAGATGTCCGGAACCCACGGTAGCAGGTACTGCAAGTTTCGGGTACTCTCGGTGTCATGACCACCACCGACGGGCGCGCCACGCGCTGGGCCGAGCACAATCTCGCCCGGCGAACCGAGCTCGTCGAGGCCACCCTGCGGGCGATCCGCAAGCACGGCCACACGGTCGGCATGGAGGAGATCGCGGCCTCCGCGGGCACCTCGAAGACCGTCTTCTACCGCCACTTCGGCGACCGCAACGGTCTCTATGCGGCCGTCGTCGAGAGCGTGCACACGTTCATCCGCGGCAACCTCGACCGGCCGCTCAGCGCCGCCCTGCCGCCGGCAGACCTCGTCACCGAGCTCGCCGACGCCTACCTGGCGGTCGTCGAGGGCGACGTGGAGATCTATCGGTTCGTGACGAACCGCCCTGCGGGGTCGCCCGACCCCGTCCTCGGCATCACCAACCGGATCGGCGACGAGGTGGCGGCCGCGTTCGGCGCCTGGCTCACCGACCACGGCCTCGACCCGGCCCCCGCCAGCACGTGGGGTCACGGCGTCACCGGGTTCGTCTGGGCCGTCGCCGACCGGTGGATCCTGACCGACCTGCGCCGCCCGCGCGCCGACATCGTCGCGTTCGTCGCCCAGCTCTTCGCCCCCGCATTCGCCCACCAGAACCGCACTGACGAAGGAGTCAACGCATGAGCACCAGCCCCACCGGCCAAGCCCTGTCCACGGCCCTGGACGGCCCGTTCCGCGCCATCAAGCAGCGGTGGCGCGACGAGGTCACCGCGGACGACATCGTCCGCGACCCGGCCCTCTCCCTCCCCGACGCGCGGGAGTGGACGCTCGACCGGCTCGTCAGGCTCGCGGGTCGCAAGCTCGCTGTCGCCGGGTTCCCGGCCGAGCACGGGGGCACCGGGCCGCAGTCGGAATCGGTCGCCCACTTCGAGATGCTCGCCCTGGGCGACCTCAGCCTGACCATCAAGTCGGGCGTCCAGCACGGGCTCTTCGGCGGCGCGATCGTCAACCTGGGCACGCAGTGGCACCACGAGACGTTCCTCCCCCAGGTCATCAGCGTCGAGATGCCGGGCGCGTTCGCCATGACCGAGCTCGGCCACGGCTCCGACGTGTCGTCCATCGAGACGACGATCACCTACGTGCCCGAGACCGACGAACTCGAGGTCAACTCGCCCACGCCCAGCTCGACGAAGGCCTACCTCGGCAACGCCGGCCAGCACGGCCAGTGGGCCACGGTCTTCGGCCAGCTCGAGGTCAACGGCGAGAACCAGGGCGTCCACGTGGTCCTGGTGCCGATCCGCGACCACGCCCTCGCCGACCTGCCGGGCGTGACCACCGGCGACCAGGGGCACAAGGGCGGCCTGCTCGGCGTCGACAACGGCACCATCCGGTTCGACCACGTCCGCGTCCCGCGCCGCCACCTGCTCGACAAGTTCGGCGGCATCGGCGACGACGGCGCCTACCACTCCCCGATCGAGTCCAAGAACGCCCGGTTCTTCACCATGCTCGGCACGCTGGTCCGGGGCCGCATCTGTGTGGGCGGCGGGGCGGCGTCCGCGACCCGCAAGGCGTTGAGCATCGCCACCCGCTATGCGCTGCAGCGCACCCAGTTCCGGCAGCCGGGCCTGGGTGAGGAGATCCTGCTGCTCGACTACCAGACCCATCAGCGCAAGCTGCTGCCCAACATCGCGCGCGCCTACGCGTACGGGTTCGCGCAGAACGAGATGGCGCTCGCGCTGCAGCGGGTGATCGACGCCGACGGCGCCGACCCGGTCGCCGCCCGCGAGTTGGAAACCCGCGCCGCCGGCATGAAGGCGCTGCTGACGCGCTGGGCGAACGACACGATCCAGCTGTGCCGCGAGGCGTGCGGGGGTGCCGGCTATCTGAGCGAGAACGGCCTGACGCTGCTGCGGCAGGACGCCGACGTGTTCGCCACGTTCGAGGGCGACAACACGGTGCTGCAGCAACTCGTCGCCAAGGCGCTGCTGCTGGACTACAAGAAGACCTGGGGCGACATGGACCTGCGCGGCACCGCTCAGGCGACCGCCCGGATGGTCGGCGGCTCCGTCCTCGAAAGGACGACCGCACGCTCCGTCATCGACCGGCTCGTGCTGAGCGCCCGCAACCTGGGCGGCGACCCGATGCGCAAGCGCGGCTGGCACGTCCAGCTGTTCGAGGACCGCGAGGCGCACGTCGTCGAGGGGCTCGCCAAGCGCATGCGCGCCGCCGGCAAGGCGCCCGCCGAGAACGCGTTCGCGGCCGTCAACGCCTGTCAGGAGCACATGCTGAACGCCGCCCGCGCCCACACCGACCGGGTCGTGCTCGAGGCGTTCATCGAGGGCATCGAGGAGACCAGGGATCCCTACATCCGCTCGATCCTCAACCAGGTCTGCGACCTGTTCGCCCTGGCCACCCTCGAGGAGCACCGCGCCTGGTACATGGAACACGACCGCTTCGACGGCAACCGCAGCCGCGAGATCAGCCAGGCCGTCGACGACCTCATCGTCGAGCTCCGGCCGGTCGTCCTCGAGCTCGTCGGGGGCCTCGGTGTGCCGGAGGGCTGGCTCAACTCGGCCATGCTCGCCGACGCGGGCGGCCAGCGGCAGCCGGCCGAGCAGGGCACTTCGCCGGTCGAGCAGGGCACCGCGCCGGTCGAGCAGGTCGAGACCAAGGTCGCCTCCTGAGTCCTAGGCTGGCGGCATGCAGCCCGTCGTGAGCGCCCAGGCCATCCGGGACGCCGAGCAGGCGTGGTTCGCCGCCCACCCCGGCGGCGACCTCATGGCACGCGCCGCGCACGAGGTGGCGCGGGCCGCCGCCGAACTGGTGAGCTTGGCCGGCTGGTACGCCGAGCCGCCCGAGCCGGTGCCGGACGCCCCCCGGGTGGTCCTCGCGGTGGCCGGTCCGGGCAACAACGCCGGCGACGCGCTCTTCGCTCTCGCCGAACTGCCCGCGCTGGTCGACTCCGACCTCGAGTTCGTCGTCTGGCGCTGCGCAGGAGTCACCCACGCGGCCGGCCTGGCTGCCGCCCTCGCGGCCGGCGCGCGCGAGGTGGACGCCGCCGGTGCGCTCGCGCTGGCAGCCCACGCCGCGTTGGTCATCGACGGCGTGTCCGGTCTGGGCGGTCGCCCGGGGTTGGACGCCGACGTCCAGGCCGTCGCGGACGCCGCCGCCGACGCCGGCGTGCCGGTCCTGGCCGTCGACCTCCCGAGCGGGCTGGTGGCCGACAGTCACGTCGCCCACCCGAGCTTCAGCGCGACCATGACCGTCACGTTCATCGCCCACAAGCTCGCCCACGTGGCCCAGCCGGCGGCGTCGCGCTGCGGACTGGTGCGGCTGGCCGACATCGGGGTGGCGGCGCCGGCGTCCGATCTCGAATCGATCGAAGAGGCCGACTGCACCGCCTGGTTCCCCTGGCCGGGCGCGACGTCGGACAAGTATGCCCGCGGCGTCGTGGGCCTCGACACCGGCACCGACGCCTACCCCGGCGCCGCCGTGCTCGGGGCGGCGGGCGCCCTGTGGTCGGGGGCCGGGATGGTGCGCTACGCGGGCCCACGGCGTCCGGCCGACCTCGTCCTGGCCGCACACCCGAACGTCGTCGTGGCGGTCGATCCGGACGATCCGGGCCGGGTGCAGGTGTGGGTGTGCGGCTCGGGGTGGCCGGGAGGCGACTCGGCGCGCCTCGATCGGCGGGTGGGCGACGGCGTCCCGCTCGTGGTGGACGCCGGCGCGCTCGACGCGCTGCCGGACGCCCTCCCGGCGGGCTCGGTCCTCACGCCGCACGCCGGTGAGCTCGCCCGGCTGCTCGGGGTCACGCGGGCCGAGGTGGAGACCGACCCGATCGGGCATGCCCGCCGGGCGGCGGCGTCCACGGGGGCGACGGTGCTGCTCAAGGGCGCCTCGCAGTACGTGGTGTCCCCCGGCGGCGGGGTGCTCGTCGCCCGGCCGGGGCTCGCGTGGACCGCGACGGCCGGCTCGGGCGACGTGCTCGCCGGGGCTGTCGGCACCTTCCTGGCCGCCGGACTGCCGCCGGAGCGGGCAGCCGCACTCGCGGCGTCCCTGCAGGCGGAGACGTCGCGGGTGGTGGCGTCGGCGCCGATCCCGCCGGAGCGCCTGGCGGCCGAGTTCGCGCGCGTCATCGACCACTGGGGCGCTAACCTCCCGTGAGTGAGCTCCGACCTGCTAAACGCCTTCGTCGCGGGGATCGACGCGCTGCTGCCTGAGGCGGCGTCGCTGCGCCGCGCCATCCATGCCGACCCGCACCTCGGCGGCGACGAGGGCGACACGCGCGACGCGATCACAGCGGCGGCAGATTGGCTCGACTGGACGCCCGTCGCCGAGACCGGCGCCTGGGCACGGACCGGACCCGACGGGCCCGCCGTCGGGCTGCGCGCCGAACTGGACGCGCTGCCCATCACCGAGGCGACCGGCGTCGAATGGGCGTCGGGGCGGCGCGGCATCATGCACGCCTGCGGCCACGACGTACACATGGCGGCGCTGTGGGCGGTCATGACGGTCGCGCGCGACCTCGACCTGCCGGTGGCGATGGTGCCGATCCTGCAGCCGCGCGAGGAACTGAACCCGCCTGGGGCGTCCGACGTGGTCGCCTCGGGGATTCTCGAGGACGCCGACGTGCGGGCGATGGTCGGGGTGCACGTGCAGCCGGCCGTGGAGCGCGGGCTCGTGTCGACCGGAGCCGGCGCGGTGAACGCCGCCTTCGACGGCTTCGACATCACCATCACGGGGCGAGGCGGCCACGGGGCCTACCCGCACGCGGCGGTGGATCCGATCACCGTGCTCGCGTCGATCGTCACCGCGCTCGGCGGCATCACGCAGCGGACCGTCGATCCGCTCAACCCTGCCGTCGTGTCCGTGGGCCTGTTCCAGGGGGGCACCGCGCCGAACATCATCGCCGACACGGCCACCTGCTCCGGCAGCATCCGGACCTTCCAGGAGTCCGACCGGTCCAACATCCACGACGCCATCACCCGGTTGGCGGAGGGCACGGCGATCGCGCGGGGGGCGTCCGCGACCGTGCAGTTCACCCGCGGTGGTCCGGCGGTCGTGAACGACCCGCGGCTCGTCGCCGGCGCGGACGCGTTGCTGAAGGGCTTGGGCATCCCGGTCGCCGACGTGCCGTTCCGCTCGTGCGGGTCGGACGACTTCTCCGAGTACGGCGAGATCGTGCCCAGCCTGATGAGCTTCATCGGCACCGGGACGGGCGACGGCGTGAGCCTCCACTCCGCGAAGTTCCTGCCCGGGCGCGGCGCGATGCGGTTGAGCGCCATCGCCCTGGCGGCCAACTACCTCGCCGCGGCCGAGACCCTGCGCTGACCCCGCCGGTCGAGCCCGCGAGACCCAGTCCTGATCTGGCCGGCCGCGCTCTCTCCTGTCCCGCCGGCCCCGCTTGAACGGTGGCATACAGTGGCCGCCGTGCCTGCCGTTCGCCCCTCCCCACAAGCGGGAATGGGAGCGGTTCCGGACGACGGGGGCGTCACGTTCCGCGTGTGGGCGCCGAACGCACGCCACGTCGCCGTCATCGGCGACTTCTGCGACTGGCAGAC
The DNA here is from genome assembly GCF_029977985.1 of Propioniciclava sp. Lineage (GTDB taxonomy): Bacteria > Actinomycetota > Actinomycetes > Propionibacteriales > Propionibacteriaceae > Propioniciclava. The sequence continues at coordinate 65,037 of NZ_JARKOT010000092.1, forward strand.
CACCCGCAAGCAGATGCTCGCGCCCGACAACGCCCGGTCGGGCACGTGGTCGGCGTTCGTGCCGGGGGCTGTACCGGGCACCGAGTACCGCTTCCTGATCCGTCGGGGAGGGCCGTACCTGTGGCGCATGGATCCGTACGGCCGCCAGGTCACCGGGTCGCGGGGCAACTCGGTCGTGTTCGACCCGGCGTCGCTGGACTGGGGGTCCGACGCCTACGTCTCGCCCGGGTGGGACGAGATCGTCCTCTACGAGTTGCACGTCGGGACCTTCGCGGCGGACGCCCGCGGTGCGGGCACGTTCGACAAGGCGATCGGCCGGCTGGAGCACTTGGCGTGGCTGGGCGTCAACGCGGTGGAGGTGATGCCGCCGTTCGAGTTCGCCGGAACGGTCAGCTGGGGCTACAACCCGTCGCACGTGTTCGCGATCGAGTCGTCCTACGGCGGGCCGCACGCGTTCGCCCGGTTCGTGCGGGAGGCCCACCGGCTGGGCATCGCCGTGTTCCTCGACGTCGTGCACAACCACCTCGGCCCTACCGACCTCGATCTCTGGCGGTTCGACGGCTGGCGCAAGGGCGGCTGGGGCGGCGTCTACTTCTACAACGACCGCCGCGCCCTGACGCCGTGGGGGGCGACGCGCCCCGACTACGGGCGCTCGCAGGTGCGCCGGTTCCTGCGCGACTCGGCGGTCATGTGGCTAGAGGACTTCCGCGTCGACGGGTTGCGCTTCGACGGCACGAACTTCATCCGGTCTCGCTGGGGGGACACGCGCGACCCGGCGGCGTATTTGCGCGGCGGCCACGCGTACCTGGCGGCGCTCACCGCCGACCTGCGCGAACGGCAGCCGTGGAAGCTGCTCGTCGCGGAGGACATGCAGCTCGACCCGGTCGTGACGCGGTCGTCGGCGGCTGGCGGGTTGGGCTTCCATGCGCAGTGGGACGCCGGCTTCGTCCACCCGGTGCGTGCGGCGCTGGAGACGCCGCGCGACGAGGACCGCAACCTGTACGCCGTCGCCCACGCGTGGCTGGGCCACTATCTTTCGGCGCCCCACGAGCGGGTGGTGTTCACCGAGAGCCACGACGAGGTGGCCAACGGCCGGTCGCGGCTGCCGGAGACGATCACGCCGGGAGCGGCCGATTCGTGGCACGCGCGCAAGCGATCGGCACTCGGGTTGGCGTTGACGCTCACCGCCGTCGGGTTGCCGATGCTGTTCCAGGGCCAGGAGTTCTGCGAGGACCAGTGGTTCTCCGATCGCCGGGCACTGTCGTGGGAGAAGGGCAACCACCACCACGGGTTCTTGCTGCTGGTGCGCGACCTCGTGCGGCTGCGCCGCAACGTCGATCGCACGACGGGCGGCCTGCACGGCCCGCACGCGAAGATCCTGCGCGTCGACCCCCACCACGGCGTCCTCGTCCTGCACCGATGGCACCGCGGCGGCCCCGGCGACGACACGATCGTCGTGGTCAACCTCTCCACGCGCACGCACGGCCACTACCCCGTCGGGTTCCCGGCGTCCGGTCGCTGGCGCCTCCGCGTCAACACGGACGCCCCCACCTACGGCCCCGACTTCGGCGCCGTGGTCACCACCGACGTGGACGCGACGAACTGGTGGTGCGACGGCTACCCCGCCGGCTCCCACGTCGCCCTGGGCCCGTACACGGCGTTGGTCTTCTCCCAGGATCCCGCCTGACTCTCCCCGCCCGTGTGGCAGTTGGGGACCACCCCCGTGTGGCGGTTGGGGCTCACGTTTGGAGCGCTGCAGCGCCCTCTTCGTGAGCCCCGACTGTCGCACGGGGGTGGTCCCCAACCGTCGCACGGGGCAGGGAAGCCGAACCGGCGGCGTCCGACGGGCCTGTGGACAACGCACCCGAGCCCCAGAAGTTGTCCACAATCTGCCTCATCGTGACGGATTCGGGCCTCTGCGGGCGAATGTGAAGGGCGTGAACGACAACGGCTTTCCCGACCTGCCGCACCAGCGCGGCTTCGCGACCCGGCGCCAGCTTCTGGACGCCGGATCCACCCCCTCCGCGCTCCGCCAGCTGTCGCGGAACGGGCACCACGTCGCCCGGGCGGTCTACGGCGCCGACGGGGGCGCCCTACGGGAGGAGGATCGCGTGATCGCCGGCTACCTGTGGGCCGGCAAGAGCGCGGTGCTGACCGGAGTCAATGCCCTCATCCGCCTCGGCATCGCGGTGCCCCGGCCGGCCACGGTGATCTGTTTCCTCGTGGTGGCGGGGGCCCGCAACAGGCGACACATCCAGGGCTTCCGCACCATCCGCACCCGGCGTCCCCCCAAGGCTCGCCCGCGCTACGGCGTCCCGACCGCCCCCATCGAACGCGCTCTCGCCGATGCGGGGCGGCATCGCGAGTTGACGGCGTCCGAGCTGAAGGGCCTGACGATCGCCGTGCTGCAACGGCGCCTCACCACGCCCGAGCGCCTCGTTGCCGAGCTCGAGGCGGGCGGCACCCTCGGCGTCACCGGCGTGCGACAAGGGCTGATGGCTTTCTGTGACGGGTCGTGGTCGGTGCCGGAGGCGACGCTCGCCGGAGCCGTCGCAGAACACTCCGACCTGCCGGTCATGCTGGCCAACCCCACACTCCTGGACGCCGCCGGTGCGGTCATCGGCGTCCCGGACGGGTACTTCCCGGACGCCGGCGTCGTCGTCCAGGTCCATTCCCGCGCCTACCACGACGGGGTCACCGATGACGGTGACGACCGGTGGACCGCAACGGTCGAGGGGGACCTCCGCTACCCCGAGCACGGGCTCCTCGTCGTGCCCGTCACCCCCGAGACCCTGCGCGACTCCCTCCCCGGCTTCCTCGATTCGCTCGCCGCGATCCTGGCTACCCGCGATGGCCCGGCACCGAACGTCTTCGTTCGGACGCCCCCCGCCGCGTGACGCCCAAACCCCCGCCCACCCTGCCTCCCTGTGTGGCAGTTGGGGACCCCCCCCGTGCGACAGTCGGGGCTCACGAAGAGGGCGCTGCAGCGCCCAAACCGTCTGCCCCAACCGCCACAGGGGGGTGGTCATCAACTGCCACACGGGCGGAGAGGATCAGGCGGTGCCCATCAACGCCAACAGGACGCCACCGGCGACGACGGAGGCCACTTGGCCCGCGGCGTTGGCGCCCATGGCGTGCATCAGCAGGAAGTTGTCGAAGCTCTCTCGTTGCGCTTCGCGCTGGACGACCCGCGCGGCCATGGGGAATGCGGAGATGCCCGCCGCCCCGATGAGGGGGTTGAACTTGCCGCCCGAGACCACGTTCATCACCTTGCCGAACAGGACTCCCATGACGGTGTCCAGGCAGAAGGCGATCAGGCCGAGCACGAGGATCATCAGCGTCGCCACGTTGAGGAAGCGTTCGCCGATCATGGTCGAGCCGATGGCGAGGCCGAGGAAAAGGGTCACCACGTTCGCCAGTTCGTTCGAGGACGCCCCGACGAGCCGCTCCACCACCTTCGATTCCCGCATCAGGTTGCCCAGCATCAGCATGCCGATCAGCGGCGTCGCAAAGGGCACCAGGGTGCCCACGACGATGGTGACGATGATGGGGAACAGGATCCGTGTCCGTTGGCTGATCTCCCGGCTCGTGTACGGCATGCGGATGGCGCGCTCCTTGGGCGTCGTCAGCGCTCGCATGATCGGCGGCATGATGATGGGCACGAGGCTCATGTACGAGTAGGCGGCGACCGTAATCGGCGGCACCAGGTCGGGGGCGAGTTTGTTGGAGACGTAGATCGACGTGGGCCCGTCGATGGCTCCGATGATGCCGATGGACGCCGCCTCGTTCTGACTGAAGCCGAGCAGCAGAGCGAGGAGCAGGGTCAGGAAGATGCCGAACTGCCCCGCCGCGCCGAGGAGCACCATCTTGGGGTTCTCGAGCAGCGGCCCGAAGTCGGTCATGGCTCCGATACCGACGAAGATGAGCAGGGGGAACAGCTCGTTCGCCACGCCCATCTCGTACAGCACGGTCAGCGCACCCTCCTCACCCACCATCGGCGAGAGGGGCAGGTTGGCGAGGATCGCCCCGGCGCCGATCGGCAGGAGCAGCAGCGGCTCGTACTCCTTCTTCACGGCCAGCCAGACGAGCAGCAGCCCGACCGCGATCATGGTCAGGCTCTGCCACGTGACGTTCAGGATCCCCTGCAGGAGGTAGTGGAGGGTGTCCGGGTTCATCAGGACTCGAACCTCACCAGCGTCTCGCCGAACTTCACCTGCTGGCCGGCAGCCACGTAGATCTCGGCGACGACGCCGTCGCGCGGCGCTTTGAGCTCGTTCTTCATCTTCATCGCTTCGAGCACCATGAGGGCGTCGCCGCGTTGCACGCGCGTGCCTGGTGTCACATCGACGCTCAGGATCACGCCGGGCATGGGGGCGGTGAGCATGTCCCGGCTGCCGGACGCCGCCCCGCCGCCACCGCCTCCCCCGGCCGGCGCGGACGCAGCGGCCGACGGGCTGGGGGCGCCTGACCCGGCGGGTGCAGCCGCTGCGTGAGGTGCCGAGCGGGGGGACGCCGCCGGTGCCGGCCGGGGCTCCGGGGCGGGCGACGGGCGGGGCGTCAGGGCGGGCGTGACGGCGGAGTGGGCGAGGTCGCGGTGGTCTTCGAGGGTGACGTCGACGAGGCGTCCGTCGATCTGGACGCGGAAACTGTTGGCGCCGATGGCCTCGACGTCGAGCACCTTGGTGGTGTCGTTGACGGAAATCGTGTAGCGGCGCATCGGCCTACCTCCGGACGAACGGTTGCTGGGACTGGGCACGCCCGACGGCGAGCCACCGGCTCGCGAACAGTTGGCTGCCCGGGGCGTGGGCGCGGGTCTCGGGGGCGGCGAGGCGACGCCGGTTCTCCGCGTGCGTGATGACGGCGACGGTGATCGCCGCCACTTGGTTCTCGTCGAGGCCGTCGGCGACGATGCGGACGCGGGGGGCGGCGTCCGGAGCGGACCGCTCCTCGACGGGCGGCACCTCCGTCGCGGCGGGGGTCTCGCGGGGCTGGCGGTCGAGGCGTCCGATGAGCATGAGCAGACCCATGAGGGCGGCGAGCAGGGCGAACACGACGCCCATGCCGACGAGCATCATCATGAGGCCCCAGCCGAGGTTCTCCATGGCGTGCTCCTAGACGGGGAAGAGGCCGTGCTTCTTGGGGATGGTGTGGGTGACCTTGGTGCGCAGCACCTCGAACGCCCGGATGAGACGCGCACGGGTCTCGCGCGGCTCGATGACCTCGTCGATCTGGCCGACGTCGGCGGCCTGGTAGGGGTTGAAGAACTTCTCCTTGTACTCGGCGATGAAGCGGGCCTGTTCGGCGGCCGGGTCCTCGGCGGCCTCGATGGCGCGCCGGTGCAGCAGCCGCGCGGCTCCCTCAGCGCCCATGACGGCGATCTGGGCGCTGGGCCAGGCGAAGGCGACGTCGTTGTTCATCTGCTTGCTCGACAGGGCCACGTACGACCCGCCCATCGCCTTGCGCGTGACGAGGGAGATCTTGGGGACGGTCGCCTGACAGTAGGCGTAGATGATCTTGGCTCCGTGCCGGATGACGCCGTTGTGCTCCTGTTCGACGCCGGGCAGGTAACCGGGGCAGTCGACGAAGGTGACGAGCGGGATGTTGAACGCGTCGCACAAGGTGATGTGGCGGGCGATCTTGTCGGAGGCGTTGATGTCGAGGCATCCGGACATGACGAGCGGCTGGTTCGCGATGAACCCGACGCTCTGCCCGTCGAGTCGGGCGAAGCCCACGAGCGCGTTGCCGGCCCACTGGGCGTGCAGTTCGAACACGGAGTCGTGGTCGAACACCCGGCTGAGCACCTCGCGCATGTCGTAGGCGATCCCGTCGTCGGCGGGGACGAGCGTGTTGAGGGCCTCGTCCATGCGGTCGGGCGGATCGTAGGGTTCGAGAGCGGGCGGGTCCTCGGTGTTGTTCTGCGGCAGATAGCTGAGCAGCGACTTGGTGAGCCCCAGGGCCTGTTGCTCGTTGTCGGCGACGAGCTGGGCGACGCCGGAGGTCGCGTTGTGCACCCAGGCGCCGCCGAGATCCTCGGCGCTCACCTCCTCGCCGGTGACGGTCTTGATGATGTCGGGGCCGGTGAGAAACATGTTGGAGGTCTCGTTGACCATGATCGTCACGTCGGTGAGCGCCGGGCTGTAGACGGCGCCGCCCGCGCAGGGGCCCATGATGAGCGAGATCTGCGGGATCACCCCGGACGCCTTCACGTTCCGCACGAACACCTCGCCGTACGCGGCCAGAGAGCGGACGCCCTCCTGCACCCGCGCGCCGCCGGAGTCGTTGAGCCCGATGAGCGGGATGCCGGCCTCGATGGCGAGGTCCTGGATGCGGGAGATCTTGTTCGACTGCACCTCCGAGAACGACCCGCCGAGCACGGTGAAGTCCTGTGCGTAGACGGCCACGCGGCGACCCTGGATCTTCCCGAAGCCGGTGATGATGCCGTCCCCCGGGAATCGTTGGGCGTCCAGGCCGAACGCCGTGTTGTGATGCGTGGCGAGCGCGCCGAGTTCCTGGAAGGACGCCTCGTCGAGCAGGATCGACAGCCGCTCCCGCGCCGTCAGCTTGCCGCGGGCGTGCTGGGCGTCGATCCGCGCCTGCCCGCCCCCGAGCAGGGCCTGTTCGCGCTTGCTGCGCAGAATGGAGAGTTGGTCCGCCATTGGTCCTCACCTCACGGCGCCGCGGTCGTCGCGGCGCGATGACGCGCACCGTAGCACGCCCTCCGGACACTCCCCACCAGCGCCTGTCCCGCACACCCCTCGGACGCCGCAGGCGCCCCTCGTTGCCCCTCGGCCGCGCCGGGGCCGGCCCGCCTGGTTCCCGGACAAGCCGGGCCCGTCCCGCGCCCCCTGAGATGCACCGGGGCGGCACGTGTGCAACCCCGTGCTGCGCAAGGCGTGCGAGGGCACCGGTTAGGCAGCACGGACGCGCACACGGTCGCCCGCACCGGAACCGCGCCCGTCCACGATCGCGACGAGGCCCTCGAGGTAGGCGTCCAGCCGGTCCCGGATCGTCTCGGGGGTCACCGGAACCACCACGAGGCCGTGGTAGGTGTACTCGTTGTCCCGTTCCACCGTCGCGGCCCACTGGTCGTTCCCCTCGAGGTCCACGCCGTCGTGGTAGGCGCGCGAGTGCACCTGGACGACCACGCCGGCGTCCGGGAAGAACCCGTCGGGCACGCCGATGAACTCCCCCGCGAGGGTCTCGAGCCGCGGGTTGGCCAGCATGGGCGGGAGGTCGGCGCAGCGCTCGACGGCGTCCTGCAGCACCGCCTCGGGCACGGACCACGCCCCCGCCCGGTGGGCCAGCACCCCGTCGCGGACCCCGGCGACCCCCGCGTTCCACCCGCCCTCGAGTTCGGTGGCGAGCCGGTCGTCGGTGCTCAGGCGCCGCTGGAGCACGGCGAGTGTGAGGCCCTTCAGCTCGGCCCGCGTGAACTCGGCGAAGCGTCCGGCGTCCACGAGAGCCCGCTCGAGCGACGCCACCCGGACGCCGCCGCGCACCATCGTCGCCGGCATCGACCGCGTGCGGACCGTGACGTACCCGCGAGCGCTGCGCCGTGAGCGGTGGCTGGCCGGCACGAGGAAGCGGGTGGCGACGGGAGCCCGCGGCAGCTCCACCCCGTGCAGGGCGAGCGCGCGGGCGCCGGTGAGGGCGGCCCGGGGACCGGCCCACAGGAGCCCCGCCATGAGCAGCACGTCCGCCGACCACGGCCCCTTCGTGGGTGCGTAGACCCCCCGGACGACGCGGCGCCCGGTGGCAGCCAAGTGGGTCAGGGCGTCCGGGGTAGTGCCGGCTTGCTTGAGTTGGAGGGCAGTGGCGAGGCCGCACTGGCCCCCGACCTCCGGGAATCTGCAGGTGCTCACACCCTCACATTCGCCCTCGAGCCACCGAATCCGTCACGGATCGAGAAGATGTGGACAACGCGTCTCGTTGTCCACACCGCCGGGGACGAGCGTGTGCGGCTCCGTGCTGCGCAAGGCGTGCCAGGGCACTGGTTTGGTAGCGAGGGCCCGCACACGCCTCCGCGTCGCCCTCGCCCAGCGCGCACACGCCCCGATACTTTGGTGGTGACCCCCCCGGAGGCCCGGCAGCCGGCGGGCTCAAGCGAAGAAGTGCACCAGGATCCCGATGAGCAGCACGACCGCCGCACTCAGCGCGCAGCCGAGCTCCACCAGCATCCCCAGGCCTACGGACTTCAGGGCCGCCCAGCTCGTCGACACGGCCTCGCGCCAGCGCCGGACCCGGAGCCACTCCATGCCCAGCAGGCCGACGACGAACCCGATCGGCAGCCCCACGAACGGGATCACGAACAGCCCGATCACCCCGCACGCGAGGCCGACGAGCACCGACCGGTTGGGGATCTGCCGCTCGCGGAGGCGGCGTCCGGTGATGAGGTACTGCGCGGAAGCCCCCGCGGCCAGCAACACGGCCCCGACGCCGAAGACGATCCACCCCCACGGTGCGGGCGAGAAGCAGGCCCACACGAGCAGGCCGGCGAGCACGGTGATCGTCCCGGGCCACACGGGCACGACGATCCCGCACACCCCGACCACGGTCAGGGCGACGGCGATCAGCGCTGCAGCTTCCACGGGCACGGCGCCAGCGTAGGCCAAACCCGGCGCCCCTTCTTCTTAAACGACTCAGCTGCCACACTGGTGCCATGCGCAAAGCGGTGTTCCTCGATGTCGACGGCACGTACATGGTGGGCAACGAGGTGCCACCGAGCGCTGCGGACGCCGTGCGCGCAGCCCGCGCGAACGGTCACCAGGTGTTCCTCTGCACCGGAAGGTCGCTCTCGGAGATCTACGCCCACATCACCGAGGCCGGGTTCGACGGGGTCATCTCGGCGGGCGGCGCGGTGATCGACCACGACGGACGCCGCCTCGAGTCCCACGCCTACCCGCCTGAACTCCTCGACCGCGCCCTGGCCTGGCTGGACGCCCACGGCATCGACCACATCCTGGAGACCGACGCCGCCATGCTCGGCAGCGCCGGCACGCGAGCCCACTTGGCGCGGATCGTCCACCCCGACCTGGACGCCGCCGACCTGGACGCACTCGTCGCGACCGACACCGACTTCATCAAGCCCATCGTCACGCTCGCCGGGCACGACCTCGACGGGGTGGTCCACAAGATCCTACTGCTGGGCTCCGACGTGCCCCTCGATGAGGTGCGCGCCGAGTTCGGCGCCGAACTCGACGTGATCGGCGACACGATCCCCCGCTTCGGCGCGAACATGGGGGAACTCGCGCTGCCGGGCGTCCACAAGGCGACCGCGATCGAGCGGCTGCTCGCCGAGGTCGGCATCGACCGCGCCGACACCATCGCGTTCGGCGACGGCACCAACGACCTCGAGATGCTCGACTACGTCGCCGTCGGCGTCGCCATGGGCGACAGCCCGGCCGTTGTCAGGGACGCCGCCGATCTGGTGGTGCCGGCGGCGTCCGACGAAGGTCTGGCCATCGGCTTCCGCCGGCTCGGCCTGACGTGAGTCCCTACCCGGTCAGCGCGATCACGGCCGCTGGGGCCACGGTGGCCGTCTGGGTTGCGAGGGTTTCCTCGTCGCAGTTGCGGGCCAGCACGTCGTAGTCGCCTGCCGGCAGCGACAGCGTGGTGCTGTCGCCCGCCCACAGGATCTGGTCCTCGCCCAGCCGGTCCGACTCCCACGACGAGGCGAACCCCGGCGAGATGTACAGGTAGCAGACGTCGCCGGCGAGATCGTTGCGCACGGTGATGTCGACGATCTCGTGGCCGTCGCCCACCCACACGCTGCGGCTGACGAGGGGTTCGTCACCGCCGAAGTAGAGGCTGAGTTCCCAGCCTCCGTCGGCCAGGGGCGCCTGGTCTGCGATTCCGGTGCACAGCCAGGTGTCGCCGTCGGGCGTCCACGTCCAGGTGCTCTGCAGCATGCTGGCCGTCTCGTCGACCTCGCCGTCGCGCGTCCACACGGCGTCCCACGTCTCCACGCCGCCCATGCCGGTGTAGGAGAAGAAGGCGCAGATGCGGTCGACGCCGGACGGGAAGGACGCCGCCTCACCGATCGGCTGGTCCTCGGCGTCGGCGCTCTCGGCGAAGCTCATGGCGGTGATGGTCGGCTCCGACGTGGTGGGCGTGCCCGGGTCGGTGGTTGTCGGCGCCAACTCGGACGGCGGGATCGCGGCGGCACCCTTGGCGTCCTCGATGAGCGGCAACACGAGGTTGACCGGCCGGATCGAGTTGATGAACCCGCCGATGGGCACGCACGTGTCCGACTCGTCGACGGTGCCGTCGCCGTTGGTGTCGGTGACGCGGCGGCAGTCGACGGTCGAACTGGCGTCGGACGCCCCCGCGCGCGTCGGGACGCCGACCATGCGGCCGGCGTCGTCGGTGGCGAGGCCGCCGGAGTTGCCGCCAGCCAGCGAGGCGTCCGTCTTGATCCAGGCGGTGCCGTCGATGCCCGCCTCGGTGGTGAACCCGGAGACCTCGCCCTGGGTGGACGTGATCGTCTGGCCGCCTATGCCCGGGTAGCCGAAGACGTGGAGGGTGTCGCTGATGCCGATGGCGTCGGAATCGCCGAGCGCGATGAAGGGGAAGGGCCCGGACGCCGTCCCTCCGTTCACCGTCCCGGAGATCCGGAGGACGGCGAGGTCAAGGGACGCGTCGTAAGCGTGCACGTCGGCGGTGTAGTCGAGGCTCGGCACGTCCCGCACCGAGTCGGCCAGGCCGATGAGGAGGTGGTCGTAGGCGCAGGGGCCGGCGGGTTCGACGACGTGGAAGTTGGTCACGATCGTTCCGGCGGAGTCCACGAGAGTGCCCGAACCACTGCACAGGGTTTCACCGGCGGCGTCCACGGCGGCGACGAGGACGACGGCCGAGGCCACGGCGTCCCAGTCGGCAGGACCCGCAGGGCCCGGGGTGGCGACGGTGGCGTCGGGCGTGGGGCTGACGGAGGTGAAGTTGAGCCGGACGCAACCCACGAGGAGGACGCCGGCCAACAGTAGAACCAAGATCTTGGCGAGGACCTTGGGGGTCGGCTCTCGTGTCATGCGCCAATCCTGCCGTATCGCGCACCAGAAGTCCGCAGGTCGAGCTCGTCGAGACGCCGGCCTCAGGCCAGAGAGATCAGCTCGGCGTACTCGGGGCTCCAGAGATCCTCGTCACCGTCGGGCAGCAACAGGACGCGGTCGGGTTGGAGTGCAGCGACGGCGCCCTCGTCGTGGGTCACCAACACGACCGCCCCAGCGTAGGTCCGGATGGCCTCCAGCACCTCGCGTCGGGAGGCGGGGTCGAGGTTGTTGGTGGGCTCGTCGAGCAGCAGCACGTTGGCGGCGCTGACGACGAGCATGGCGAGCGCGAGGCGGGTCTTCTCTCCGCCGGAGAGGACGCGGGCGGGCTTGTCCACGTCGTCGCCGGAGAAGAGGAACGACCCGAGGATCTTGCGCACCTCGGTGTCGCCGAGGTCGGGGGACGCAGTGACCATGTTCTCCAGCACGGATCGGTTGACGTCGATGGTCTCGTGTTCCTGGGCGTAGTAGCCGAGCTTGAGTCCGTGGCCGGGGTGGACCTCGCCGGTGTCGGGTTCCTCGATGCCGGCCAGCAGGCGCAGCAGGGTGGTCTTGCCGGCGCCGTTCAGGCCGAGGACGACGACGTTGGCGCCGCGGTCGATGGCGAGATCGACGCCGGTGAACACCTCGAGCGATCCGTAGCTCTTGGAGAGATCGGACGCCTCGAGCGGCACCTTGCCGCAGGGTGCGGGTTCGGGGAACCGGATCCTCGCCACCTTGTCCTGGACGCGTTCGCCCTCGGTGGCGGCGAGGAGCCGTTCGGCGCGGCGGGCCATGTTCTGGGCGGCCACGGCCTTGGTGGCCTTGGCGCCCATCTTCTCGGCCTGTTCGAGCAGTCGGGCGGCCTTGCGTTCGGCGTTGGCGCGTTCGCGGCGGCGGCGCTTCTCGTCGACCTCGCGCTGGAGCAGGTACTTCTTCCAGCCGAGGGCGTACTGGTCCAGTTCGGCGCGGTTGGCGTCGAGGTGGAAGACCTTGTTCACCACGGCGTCCAGCAGCCCGGTGTCGTGGCTGATGACGAGGACGCCGCCGGGGTAGGTGGCGAGGTGGGTGCGGAGCCAGACGATCGAGTCGGCGTCGAGGTGGTTGGTGGGCTCGTCGAGGAGGAGCACGTCGGCTCCCGAGAAGAGGATGCGGGCGAGCTCGACGCGGCGCCGCTGCCCGCCCGAGAGCGTCCGCAGCTCCTGGGTGAGGACCCGTTCCGGCAGGCCGAGGTTGGCGGCGATGCGGGCGGCCTCGGACTCGGCGGCGTAGCCACCCGCCGAGGCGAGCTCCGCCTCGGCGCGGGCGTACTTGGCCATGGACGCCTCGCGAGCCTCTTCGTCGTCTGCCGACGCCATGGCGAGCGAGTGGGCATCCAGCCGCCGAAGGATGCCGTCGAGGCCGCGGGCGGACAGGATGCGGTCGCGGGCGAGGACGCCGAGGTCTCCGGTGCGCGGATCCTGCGGTAGGTAGCCGACCGGCCCGGTGCGCTTGACGGTGCCGCCGGACGCCTGGCCCTCGCCGGCGAGGATGCGGGTCAGGGTGGTCTTGCCGGCGCCGTTGCGGCCGACGAGACCGACGCGGTCGCCGGCGGCGATCTGAAACGACGAGGGCTCCAGCAGGGTGCGTGCGCCCACGGAGACGGCGAGTTCACGGGCGACGATCACGAGGATCCAGCTTACCGGGACGGCCACGGCGGATTGTCCGCCGGGTTGGTTAGGGTTGCCGCATGGCGGAACGCGCAGCGATCAGACCCCCCTCGGCCCTCGTGGTGGTGGGGACCCTGGCGGGCCTGGTCGTGCTGCTGTTCGGCATGCGCGAGTTCAACGAGATCCTGGCTCCGTTCTTCCTGACGATCAGCCTCTTCATCGCCGCGTATCCGATCCAGCCGCGGCTGGAGAAGGCGGGGGTGCCGCGGGTGGTGGCGTCGACCATGCTCGGTTTGCTGGTGTTCGCGATCCTGGGCGCGTTCTTCTACATGCTCACGTGGGCGATCACGTCGCTGATCTCCGAGTTGCCCAAGTACCAGGGCCAGTTCTGGACCCAATACCGCGCCACCATCGACTGGCTGGCCGGCTGGGGGTTGTCGGAGGCGGAGTTGAGTCGACAACTCCAGCAGATCAACCCGGTGAATTTCGCGGGACTGTTGCAGAGCCTGCTGCGCGAGGTGACGTCGGCGGTGACGCTGCTCGTCGTGCTGGTGACGATGATCTTCATGATGACGATCGATTCGGGCACGTTCGCGCACCGCAACCGGGTGCTGAACCGCTTCCAGCCGCGGGTGTGGCTGTCGGTGGTGGACTACACGATCGGCGTTCGGCGCTACTGGGTCGTCACGAGCCTGTTCGGACTGATCGTGGCGATCATCGATGTGATCGCGCTCATGTGGTTGGGGGTGCCGTTGGCGCTGGTCTGGGGCATCCTCAGCTTCCTGACGAACTACATCCCGAACATCGGGTTCGTCATCGGTCTGGTGCCCCCGGCGGTCATGGCGCTGCTGGCGAACGATCCGCTGACGGCGCTGCTGGTGGTCATCATCTACAGTGTGGCGAATTTCGTGATCCAGTCGATCATCCAGCCCAAGTTCAACGGGGACGCCGTGGGCGTCACCGCCACGGTGGCCCTGCTGTCCCTGCTGCTGTGGAGTTCCGTCCTGGGCGCCCTGGGCGCCCTGCTGGCCTTGCCCATGACCCTGCTCGCGAAAGCGCTCTTCGTCGACCACGACCCGAACCTGCGCTGGCTGAACGCGTTCATCTCCAACGAGCCGGACACGGCCAATCCGGCGGTCCTCGCGGCGGTCACCGCACCCGCGACGGTGCTTGCGGAGGACAAAGCGGACGCCGTCTCCTCCGTCGCCGAGGACGACTGTCCGCCCCCGGACGACGGGGACGTGGTGGCCGAGGGCGTCGCCAAGCACTGAACCGCACAGAACGCGTGGCTCGCCGGGCGGCGCATGCGTTCGGCGGAGTCACGGGAAGTCGACGCGTTTCAGCGTGACAGTGCGGAACACACGCCGACGGCTCCGCCGGAACGGCCAAACGTCCGGCGCGAGGCCCACCTCAGAGGTTGTAGCCCACCGCCCGGAGTTGTTCGCGGCCGTCGTCGGTGATGTTGTCCAGCGTCCACGGCGGCAGCCAGACCCAGTTGATCGTCACGGAGTTCACGAGCGGCCCGAGGGCGACCTGGGTGTCGTACTCCAGCCGGTCCGTCAGCGGGCACGTCGGGGAGGTGAGCGTCATGTCGACCGTGCAGTTCAGCTCGTCGTCCAGGTGGATGCCGTACACCAGACCGAGGTCGACCACGTTCACCATCAGCTCCGGGTCGACCACGTCGCGCATGGCCTCCTCGAGGTCCTCGATGCTCGGCCGGTCACCCTCTGGCTCCGCAGGCGCCGCGGTGGCGCCGGCGGCGTCCGGGAACGTGTCCCTGACGAGGTCGGACGGGCGGGGTTCGTCGGTCATGATTCCTCCTTGGGAAGCGACAGGGCCCGGGCGGTGGCGTCCTTCCACGCCGACCAGCCGAGCAGCGCGCACTTCACACGCGCAGGGAACTGGGCGACACCGGCGAAGGCGATGCCGTCCTCGAGCACGTCCTCGTCGGGCTCGACCCTGCCCTGGCCGTGCATCATCTCGGAGAACACCGCGGCGACCGCCAGCGCCTCGTCGACCGTGCGGCCGATCACGAGGTCGGTCATCACCGACGTGGACGCCTGCGAGATCGAGCAGCCGATGGCGTCGTAGCTCACATCGGCCACCCGATCGCCGTCGAGGTGGACGCGCAACATCACCTCGTCACCGCAACTCGGGTTGACGTGGGTCACCTCGGCCTCGTACGGGTCGCGCAGGCCGCTGTGGCGCTTCTCCCGGTAGTGGTCGAGGATGATCTCCTGGTACATCGATTCGACGTTCACCGCCCACCTCCGGAGAAGAAGTCCCGCGTGTAGTCCAGCGCGTCGGCCAGCCTGTCGATCTCGCCGGGCGTCGTGTAGAGGTAGCCGGACGCCCGCGTCGAGGCCACGATGCCGAGCCGCCGATGCAGCGGCCGCGCGCAGTGGTGCCCGCCCCGCACCGCGATGCCGCGGGAGTCGAGGAACTGCATCAGGTCGTGCGGGTGCACGTCGACGCCGTCGGCGGTGGTGAGCGTGAAGGACACCGCTCCCCCGCGGTCGACCGGTTCCGTCGGCCCCAGGAGGCGCAGCCCCTCCACCCCGGCGAGCCGCTCCAGCGCGTACGCCGTGATCGCGGACTCGTGCGCGCCGACGCGCTCCATCCCCACCCCGGCCAGGTAGTCGACCGCCGCGCCCAAACCGACGGCCTGGATGATCGGCGGCGTCCCCGCCTCGAACCGGGCCGGCGGCGGCGCGAACGTCGAGCGCTCCATCGTGACCACCTCGATCATCTCGCCGCCGCCAAGGAACGGCGGCAACTGCTGGAGCAGGTCGTAGCGCCCCCACAGGACGCCGATGCCGGTCGGCCCCAGCATCTTGTGGCCCGTGAAGGCCACCAGGTCGGCTCCGGACGCCCTCACGTGGGCCCCCAGCTGGGGGACGGCCTGGGCGGCGTCCAGCACCACCGTGGCGCCCACGGCATGGGCGAGCGCAGCGATCTCCGCCACGGGGTTCACCGTGCCCAGCACGTTGGAGACCCACGCCACCGAGACGATCCGCGTCCGTTCGTTGAGCAACCCGTCGGCCTCGGCTTTGGCGAGGTCGAGGCGTCCGTCGTCGGTGATGTCGAACCAGCGCAACGTGGCGCCCGTCCGTTCGCAGAGCAACTGCCACGGCACGATGTTGGAGTGGTGCTCCAGCACCGAGATGACGACTTCGTCGCCCGGGCCGAGCCGCAGGTGCTGGCCGAGCGTGTGCGCGGCCAGGTTGAGCGCCTCGGAGGCGTTCTTCGTGAAGACGATCTCCTCCGGCCGGCCGCCGACGAACGCGGCGACCTTCGCCCGGCCCCCCTCGAAGGCCGCCGTCGCCTCCGCACCCAGCGTGTGCATCGCCCGCGCCACGTTGGCGTTGTGGAACGCGGTGAACTCGGCCATCGCGTCGATCACCGTGGCCGGCTTCTGCGACGTGTTGGCCGAGTCGAGGTACGCCAGCTCCGCCCCGTTCACCACCCGGCCGAGCGCCGGGAAATCGGGGCGGACGGCGTCCGCGAGGGAGAAATCAGGCATGCGCCCGGGCCTGGGCGATGTAGGCGTCGTAGCCGGTCTCCTCGAGCTTCTCGGCCAACTCGGGGCCGCCCTCGGTGATGACGCGGCCGTCGACGTACACGTGCACGAAGTCGGGCTTGATGTACTGCAGGATCCGCGTGTAGTGCGTGATCAGCAGCACACCGCGATCGCCCTGGCTCGTGTAGCGGTTGACGCCGTCGGCGACCACGCGCAGCGCGTCGATGTCGAGGCCCGAATCGGTCTCGTCGAGGATCGCGTACTTCGGGTTGAGCAGCTGCAACTGCACGATCTCGGCCCGCTTCTTCTCCCCACCCGAGAAGCCTTCGTTGAGCGAGCGGCCCGAGAACGAGTCGTCGAGGCCGAGATCGGCCATCGCCTTGTTGACGTCCTTGACCCACGTGCGCACCTTCGGGGCCTCGCCGTCGAGAGCGGTCTTCGCCGTGCGCAGGAAGTTCGACACGGAGACGCCCGGCACCTCCACCGGGTACTGCATGGCGAGGAAGAGGCCCGCGCGGGCCCGCTCGTGAACGGCCAGCTCGGTCAGCTCGGTGCCGTCCAGCGTGACGGAGCCCGAGGTGATCTTGTACTTCGGGTGGCCGGCGAGGCTGTAGGCGAGCGTCGACTTGCCCGACCCGTTCGGGCCCATGATGGCGTGCACCTCACCTGGGTTGATGGTGAGGTTGACGCCCTTCAGGATCTCCTTGGGGCCGTCCTCGGTGAGGACGTCGACGTGCAGGTCGTTGATGACGAGGGACACTTCTGCTCCTGTTTTCAGTGGATCGGGTGATCGAGGTCGACGAGCACGTCGTCGCCCTCGATCGAGACGGGGTACACGGGGACGGGCTGCGTCGCCGGCAGGTCGAGCGCCTCGCCGGTGCGCAGGTCGAAGCGGCTGCCGTGGGCGAAGCACTCCAGCGTGCAGTCCTCCACCACGCCATGGCTGAGCATGACCCTCTGGTGGCTGCACTCGTCGCGGATCGCGAAGACCTCGCCGTCGGTGCGCACGAGCGCGACGAGTTCGTCGCCCACCTGGACGCTCAGTGGCTGGTCGGGCTCCAGGTCGGACGCCGCGGCCGCGCGTTGCCAGCTCATCGGGCCCCGCCCGTCGAGCCGGTCGAGACCACCGTCAGCTCGCGCTCCACCTCGGCGACCAGGCGCTCCTCGACGTCGGGCACGCCGATGCGGCGGATGATGTCGACGAAGAACCCCATCACGACCAGGCGGCGCGCTTCGACGGGATCGATGCCGCGGCTGGTCAGGTAGAACAGGTGCTCGTCGTCGAACCGGCCGGTCGTGGAACTGTGCCCCGCGCCGAGGATCTCGCCGGTCTCGATCTCGAGGTTCGGCACGGAGTCGGCGCGCGCCCCCTCGGTGAGGACGAGGTTGCGGTTCGTCTCGTACGTCTCGATGCCCTCGGCGACCTTGCGGATGAGCACGTCGCCCACCCACACCGAGTGCGCGTGGTCGCCCTGGAGGGCGCCCCGGTAGTCGACGTGGCTCTTGCCGGCGGGTGCGTTGTGGTCGACGAACAGGCGGTGCTCGATGTGCTGGCCGGCGTCGGCGAAGTACACGCCGTACAGTTCGGCCTCGCCACCGGTCTCCGCGTAGCTCACGTTGGTGTGCAGCCGCACGACCGACCCGCCGAAGCTCACGTTGACGTGCCGGAACGTCGCGTCCTTGCCGACCCGCGCCTCGTGGAGGCCCGCGTGCAGGGCGTCGTCGGCCCAGTCCTGGATGGACACGAAGGTGAGCCGGGCCCCCTCCTGCACGTCGATCTCGACGTTCTCCAACTGCTGCGCCGAACCGCCGTGGTCCACGATGATCGTCGCCGAGCTGTTCGGCTCGGCCACGATGACGTGGACCGCGTGACTGCGGGCGGCGGCGTCCGACCCCTCGACACGGAGCCGGATCGGCTCGGCGAGCTCGCGCCCCGCGGGGATGCGCAAGTACAGGGCCCGCTCGCACCCGGCGTCCGCTAGGGCAGCCGGCCGGTCGCCCGGGACGAGCACGTCGCCGCGCGGGCTCTGCCGCGGGGCGAGGTTCTCGCGCGCGATGCCGTCGGGTGCCTCCAGCGTGAACTCGACACCGCCGGCGTCCGGCTGCTCGTCGAGCAGCGGCCGGATGCGGTGCAGAGGCGTGAACCGCCACACCTCTTCGCGGCCGGTGGGCACCGGATGGTCGGCCAGGTCGAAGCTGGGCTTCGGGTGCAGGTGGGACTCGACCGTCTCGAGGGCAGCCGAAACGTTGGGAACGTCAGTCACGGTCACAGGTTGTCCTTTCCGCGGGCGTCAGCCCACGGCTCCTTCCATCTGCAGTTCGATCAGGCGGTTCAGCTCGAGCGCGTACTCCATGGGCAGCTCGCGCGCGATGGGCTCCACGAAGCCGCGCACGATCATCGCCATGGCTTCGTCTTCTTCCATGCCGCGCTGCATCAGGTAGAACAGCTGGTCGTCGGAGACCTTCGACACGGTCGCCTCGTGCGCCATCGCCACGTCGTCGACCTGGACGTCGACGTACGGGTAGGTGTCCGAGCGGCTGATCGTGTCGACGAGCAGCGCGTCGCACTTCACGCTGGACGCCGCGTGGTGCGCCTGTGGCTGCACCTCGACGAGCCCACGGTAGGACGCCCGGCCCCCCGAGCGCGCGACCGACTTGGAGATGATCGAACTCGACGTGTGCGGCGCGGCGTGCACCATCTTGGAACCCGTGTCCTGGTGCTGGCCCTCGCCGGCGAACGCGATCGACAGCGTCTCGCCCTTCGCGTGCTCGCCGAGCAGCCAGACGGCCGGGTACTTCATGGTGACCTTGGAACCGATGTTGCCGTCGATCCACTCCATGGTGGCGCCCTCGTCGCAGGTGGCGCGCTTGGTGACGAGGTTGTAGACGTTGTTCGACCAGTTCTGGATCGTCGTGTACCTGACGCGGGCGCCCTTCTTCACGATGATCTCGACGACGGCGCTGTGCAGCGAGTCCGACTTGTAGATCGGCGCCGTGCAGCCCTCCACGTAGTGCACGTAGGAGTCCTCGTCGGCGATGATGAGCGTCCGCTCGAACTGGCCCATGTTCTCGGTGTTGATCCGGAAGTAGGCCTGCAGCGGGATCGTCACGTGGACGCCCTTCGGCACGTAGATGAACGATCCGCCCGACCAGACGGCCGTGTTGAGCGCAGCGAACTTGTTGTCCCCGACCGGGATGACCGTGCCGAAGTACTCCTCGAACAGTTCCGGGTGCTCCTTCAGGCCCGTGTCGGTGTCGAGGAAGATGACGCCCTGGCGCTCCAGTTCCTCGTTGATCTTGTGGTAGACGACCTCCGACTCGTACTGGGCGGCCACACCGGCGACGAGCCGCTGCTTCTCGGCCTCGGGGATGCCGAGGCGGTCGTAGGTGTTCTTGATGTCCTCGGGAAGGTCCTCCCAGGTGGTGGCCTGCTTCTCGGTCGACTTCACGTAGTACTTGATGTTGCCGAAGTCGATGTCGGAGAGGTCTGCGCCCCACGTGGGCATTGGGTTGCGATCGAACAGCTTCAGACCGCGCAAGCGACGCTCCAGCATCCAGGCCGGCTCGTCCTTGCGGGCGCTGATGTCCCGCACGACGGCCTCACTGAGGCCACGCTGGGCCGAGGCGCCGGCGGCGTCCGGGTCGTGCCACCCGAACCGGTACTTACCGAGCGCCTCGAGGTGCTCGTCCTGGGTGGCGCCGAGGCCGGGGGCCTGCGTCTGGGTCATCTAGGAGACCTTCCTCTCAACCGGGTGCGGGATGTGCGTGGTGCACACCCCGTCGCCATGAGCGATCGTGGCGAGCCGCTGGACGTGACTGCCCAGCAACTCGGCGAACAGAGCCGTCTCTGCCGCGCACAACTCGGGGAACTCGCGCGCGACGTGGGCGACCGGGCAGTGGTACTGGCACAACTGCGTCCCGGACGCCACCGGCTGCAGCGAAGCCACGTACCCCTGTTCGTTCAACACCGTCGCCAACGCCTCGGCCGCGCTCCCGTATTCCCCGGCATCGGACGCCGTCGCCGCCGCGAAGCGGTCGGCCACCTCCGCCATGGTCTGCTCGGCGAACTGCTCGACCGCCGCGGGGCCCGCGTGGGCCCGCAGGAACTCGAGCGCCCGCACGGCGAGCGCGTCGTAGGCCTGGTAGAACTCGCCGCGGCCGGCGTCCGTCAGACAGAACACCTTCGCCGGACGCCCCCGCCCCCGGGCGCCGTACACGCGCCGCTCACGGCTCGTCAGATGACCGACGTCCGTGAGGACCGCCAGGTGTCGCCGGACGGCCGCCGGCGTCAGGTTGAGCCGCTCCGCCAGCTCCCCGGCGGTGGACGGCCCGTGCTCCAGGATCGAGCGGGCCACGCGGTCGCGCGTCGAGGCATCCTCGAGCGTCGGCTCGGGGCTGATCCCCCGGCTCACCCGCTCCGCGCCCGCTGTTTTCACAACGCCATCATTGCATAAAGCGTCCTGCTGTCAGGTAAGGCTGCCCTTACTGCGGCCCCACCGACCCCACCGACAGACCCGCCGATCCCCCTCGACAGCCCCCGCACCACCCGGCGGGCGGAGGGCCAGGCAGCTCGATCCGCACAGCTCGCCCGGAGTCTGGACAACTCGTCCCAAAGGATGGCTCGGAGAGCAATTACGAGTCACAACGGCTAGTTTCGGGTCCGACGGCACAGCCGCCTGATCATCGTCTCTGTCAAGGACACTTCCGTGAACACGCGCACAGCACCGACCCGAGTCTCTTCGCGACCCCGTGCTCTTCTGCTCACCTTCCTCCTTCCCCTCCTCTTCGCCGCGGGCTGCAGCGCACCCGCGACGCCGGCGTCCGGTGGCCATTCCGGCGGTGGCGAGGCGAACATTCACCTTCCTGACCTCGGTTCCGCGGTGTTCTTCGGCGGGGCGGTGAACGGCCGCCTTCTCCTCATGCTGGGGCTCGTGGTCTGTCTCGGCGGGCTGCTGTTCGGCCTGTCGAGTTACGTCTCGCTGCGCAAGCTGCCCGTGCACCAGGCGATGCGCGAGATCTCCGAGCTCATCTACACGACGTGCAAGGCCTACCTGATCCAGCAGGGCAAGTTCCTGCTCGTCCTGTGGGCGTTCATCGCGGCCGTCATCTTCGTGTACTTCAAGTTCCTCGTCGGCTCCGGCTGGGGGCAGGTGGCGATCATCCTGCTGTTCAGCCTCATCGGCATGCTGGGCAGCTTCGCCATCGCCTGGTACGGCATCCGCGTCAACACGTTCGCCAACGGCCGGACCGCGTTCGCCTCGCTCGAGGGGCGTCCCTACCCCGTCCACGTCATCCCGCTGCGCTCGGGCATGAGCGTCGGCATGGTCCTGATCAGCGTCGAGTTGTCGATGATGCTCACGATCATGCTGTTCCTGCCCGCCGAGATCGCCGGCTCGTGCTTCATCGGCTTCGCGATCGGCGAGAGCCTCGGCGCCTCGGCGCTGCGCATCGCGGGCGGCATCTTCACCAAGATCGCCGACGTCGGCTCCGACCTCATGAAGATCGTGTTCAAGATCAAGGAGGACGACGCCCGCAACCCCGGCGTCATCGCCGACTGCACCGGCGACAACGCGGGCGACTCGGTCGGCCCGTCCGCCGACGGCTTCGAGACCTACGGCGTCACCGGCGTGGCCCTCGTCACGTTCATCATGCTGGCCATCCCGCCGGCCGAGTCGGTCCTCCAGGCCACCCTGCTCGTGTGGCTGTTCTTCATCCGCGCCGTCATGGTCATAGCGTCGGCGATCTCGTACGCCGCCAACGCCGCAATGACGAAGAGCCGCTACGAGAAGTCCGCCGCCATGGACTTCGAGGCCCCGCTCACCTGGCTGGTGTGGATCACCTCGGTGGCCTCGATCGTGCTCACCTTCGCCACCTCGTACCTGCTCATCCACGACCTCGGCGACGGCAGCGTCTGGTGGAAGCTGTCGCTGATCATCTCGTGCGGCACCCTCGCCGGCGCGCTCATCCCCGAACTCGTCAAGGTGTTCACCTCCGTGAAGAGCAAGCACACCCAGGAGGTCGTCAAGTCGGCCAACTCGGGCGGCGCGTCGCTCGACATCCTGTCCGGCCTCGTGGCGGGCAACTTCTCCGGCTACTGGCTGGGCATCGCGATCCTCGGCCTCATGGGGATCGCGTACGGCGTCTCCACCGTGCTCGGCTTCGGCGACACGATGGCCGCCCCGGCGGTGTTCGCGTTCGGCCTCGTCGCGTTCGGCTTCCTCGGCATGGGCCCGGTCACGATCGCGGTCGACAGCTACGGTCCGGTGACCGACAACGCCCAGTCCGTCTACGAACTCTCGACGATCGAGGAGATCCCCGGCATCACCGAGGACATCCGGAGCAACTACGCCATCGAGCCCGACTGGGAGCGCGCCAAGCACCTCCTGGAGGAGAACGACGGCGCGGGCAACACGTTCAAGGCCACCGCCAAGCCGGTGCTCATCGGCACCGCCGTCGTCGGGGCCACCACGATGATCTTCTCGATCATCATGGGTCTCACCGCGGGCATGACCGAGAACGTCGAGAACCTGTCGCTCCTGCACGCGCCCTTCCTGCTCGGCCTCATCGCCGGCGGCGCGGTCATCTACTGGTTCACCGGCGCCTCGATCCAAGCCGTCACGACGGGCTCGTTCCGCGCGGTCGAGTACATCAAGGAGAACATCCGCCTCGACGAGACGGCCACGCGGGCGTCCGAGAAGGACAGCCGCGAGGTCGTGCAGATCTGCACCGTCTACGCGCAGCGCGGCATGCTGAACATCTTCCTCGGCATCTTCTTCGCCACCCTCGCGTTCGCGTTCGTCGAGCCGTACTTCTTCATCGGCTACCTGGTTTCGATCGCCCTGTTCGGCCTCTACCAGGCCGTGTTCATGGCGAACGCCGGCGGCGCCTGGGACAACGCCAATAAGATCGTCGAGGTCGACCTCAACGCGAAGGGCACCGACCTGCACGATGCCTCCATCGTCGGCGACACGGTCGGCGACCCCTACAAGGACACCAGCTCGGTCGCCCTCAACCCGGTCATCAAGTTCACGACCCTGTTCGGCCTGCTGGCCGTCGAGTTGGCCGTGTCGCTGTCGGCCACGGGCAGTGCCACCCTGGTGCACGTGCTCGCCGTGGTGTTCTTCCTCGTCAGCGCCTTCTTCGTCTGGCGGTCGTTCTACGGCATGCGCATCGACGCCCCCATGCTCACCCACGAGCTCGTGGGTGTCGACAACGCGGCCGAGCCGGTCGCCTGACGAACCCGGTGTGAAAAGGCAACCCCCGGCGCCGGTCGCCGGGGGTTGCGCCATCTTCGGGCGCTCCCCTTTAATGACGTGCACCTGAAGTCGACTCACCAATGGGGGTGGCCGTGGCCGCAGCAGGACGTTCGCACTTCGGGGTCGGACGCCGCCCCCTCGGCCTGCTCGCGGGTGCGCTCGCGACGGCGCTGCTCGCCGGCTGCACACCGGTGGTGTCCGCCGGGGGCGAGCACCGGCCGGGCGGCGAGGCGAATCTGCGCTTGCCCGATCTGGCGAGCGCCCAGTTCTTCGGCGTCGTCGACGGGCGGACGCTCCTGATCCTCGGGCTGCTCATCAGCCTGGCCGGCATGGCGTTCGGGCTGAGCACCGTCATGGGGCTGCGCAAGCTCCCCGTGCACCAGGCTATGCGCGAGGTGTCCGAGCTTATCTTCACGACCTGTCAGGCCTACCTGCGCCAGCAGGGCAAGTTCCTCCTGCTCCTGTGGGCGTTCACCGGCACGGTCATCTTCGTCTACTTCACGTTCCTCGTGGGCTCGGGGTTGGGGCAGGTGCTCGTCATCCTCGCCTTCAGCCTGCTCGGCATGGCGGGCAGCTACGGCATCGCATGGTTCGGCATCCGCGTCAACACGTTCGCCAACTCGCGCACCGCGTTCGCGGCGCTGCGGGGGCGTCCGTACGAGGTGCACCGCATCCCGCTGCGCGCCGGCATGAGCATCGGGACGCTCCTCATCAGCCTCGAGCTCTTCATGTTGTTGTCGATCCTGCTCGTGCTGCCGGGGGACATCGCCGGCTCGTGTTTCATCGGCTTCGCGATCGGCGAGAGCCTCGGCGCCTCGGCGCTGCGCATCGCGGGCGGCATCTTCACCAAGATCGCCGACATCGGGTCGGACCTCATGAAGATCGCCTTCAAAATCAAGGAGGACGACGCCCGCAACCCCGGCGTCATCGCCGACTGCACCGGCGACAACGCCGGCGACTCGGTCGGCCCGTCCGCCGACGGCTTCGAGACCTACGGCGTCACGTCCGTGGCGCTGGTCACGTTCATCATGCTCGCCGTCACCCCCGCCGTCGTGGGCCCCGACCTCGTGCCCGGGCTGCAGGCGACGTTGCTGACCTGGCTGTTCTTCGTCAGCGCCGTCATGATCGTCACATCGCTGCTGTCCTATGTGATCAGCTCGGCGATCACCAGGCGGCTCTACGACGACGCCGAGGACATCGACTTCGAGCGGCCCCTCACCCAGCTCGTCTGGATCACCTCCCTGCTCTCCATTGCAGCCACGTTCGTGGTCTCGTTCGCCCTGATCCGCGACCTCGGCGACGGCACGGTCTGGTGGAAGATGGCCGCGATCATGTCCTGCGGCACCCTGGCCGGCGCCCTCATCCCCGAACTGGTGAAGGTGTTCACCTCGGTCAAGAGCCGGCACGTGCAGGAGGTCGTCAAGTCGTCCCACCGCGGCGGGGCGTCCCTCAACATCCTGTCGGGGCTGGTGGCGGGCAACTTCTCCGGTCTGTGGCTGGGCATGGCGATCGTCGGCCTCATGACGTCGGCGTACTTCATCTCGCTGACCAGCCTCGGCGCCCTCATGGTCGCCCCGGGCGTGTTCGCGTTCGGGCTGGTGGCGTTCGGGTTCCTCGCCATGGGCCCGGTCACCATCGCCGTCGACAGCTACGGCCCGGTGACCGACAACGCCCAGTCCATCTACGAGCTGTCGACCATCGAGGACCTCCCCGACATCAACGGCGAGATCGAACGCGACTACGGCTTCGGAGTCGCCTGGGACCGTGCCAAGACCCTCCTCGAACAGAACGACGGCGCAGGCAACACGTTCAAGGCCACCGCCAAGCCGGTGCTCATCGGCACCGCCGTCGTGGGGGCCACCACGATGATCTTCTCGATCATGATGGGGCTCACCGACGGTCTCACCGCGAACGTCGACCGGCTCAGCCTCCTGTACGCACCCTTCCTGCTCGGCCTCATCACCGGCGGGGCGATCATCCACTGGTTCGCCGGAGCCTCCATCCAGGCCGTCACGACGGGCTCGTTCCGGGCCGTCGAGTTCATCGCGAGCCACATCGAGCTGGAGGGCGCCGCCAAGGCGTCCGAGGCCGACTCGAAGCGCGTCGTCGAAATCTGCACCCAGTACGCCCAGCGCGGCATGCTGAACATCTTCCTGGGCATCTTCTTCGCCACGCTGGCGTTCGCCTTCTTCGACCCGTTCTTCTTCATCGGCTACCTGATCTCGATCGCCATCGTGGGCCTCTACCAGGCCATCTTCATGGCCAACGCGGGTGGCGCCTGGGACAACGCGAAGAAGATCGTCGAGGTCGATCTGGGCGCCAAGGGCACCGACGTCCACGACGCGTCCGTGGTCGGCGACACCGTGGGCGACCCCTACAAGGACACCAGTTCGGTCGCGCTCAACCCGGTCATCAAGTTCACGACGCTCTTCGGGCTCTTGGCTGTCGAGCTGGCCGTCTCCCTGCGGGCGAGCGAACTGCACACGGTCGTCGCCGTGCTGGCGGCCCTCAGCTTCGCCGCCGCCGTGGTGTTCATGTGGCGCTCTTTCTACCGCATGCGCATCGACGCTCCCGACATCACGCCCGCCCAGGTCCAGGGCGATCACAACCTGACCCCCGAGGTGCTCGGCTGATCAAGCCATAGAATGGTCAACCGTGTGGTCGTTCCTCGTCGTCGCCCAGCTGCTCTGCGCCGCCGTCCTGATCCTGAGCGGACTCGCCAAGGCGCGTGAGCCCGAGGCCACACGGGACGCCTTCGCCGCCCTCCGCTTGCCGCGCGCGCTCGCCGACTCCCCCGCGCCCACCTTGCTGCCGTGGGCAGAGCTGGTCCTCGGCGCCCTCATCGTGGTGGGAGCCGGCTGGGTGCTGGTGCTCACGCTGCTGGCCACCCTGGTGCTGTTCGTCGCCTACCTCGTCATCATCGGCCGCGCCCTCGGCTTCGCCGTGCCTGTGCGCTGCGGCTGCTTCGGCCGCATCGGCGACCACGATGTCAGCCGGCGCACGCTCGTCCGCAACTCCGTCCTCGTCGGCACCGCCACCGCCGGCCTCGCCGGGGCGCTCGGCGGGGTCTCGACGGCAGACGTCCTGCTCGCCACCCCTGGGGCCATCGGCTGGATCCTCGCCGCCGCCCTGGCCGGGGCCGTCGGCGTCCTCGTCCTCGGCCGCGCCGGCGGTCCGACAGCGGACGCCGCTGCCACCGTCACCTACGCCAATCACCTTGTGCTGCGCGAGGCGGCCACCGGGACCCCGTACTCGCTGGGGCGGCTCCCGGACACGCTCTTGCTGTTCGTCACCCCCGGTTGCGGCGGCTGTGAACGCGTCGCAAAGGACCTTGCCGCCTGGCGCGCCGCTCTGCCGGGCGTGACGATCAGGCCCGTCTACCACGATGCCGTGAACCCGGCGGAGTGGGCGCACGACGGCGTCCGCGACCTGCATCTCACCGACAACGACGGCAACGTCGGCCTCGCCCTGTTCGGCGGCAGCACGCCGAGCGCCGTGCACGTCGACCGCAACGGCACGGTGGGGTGGGCGGCCGTGGGCGAGACCGCTGTCCGTGAGCTGGCCGCCGCCCTCGGCGCCGAGGCGACGGCACCTGCCCCGACACCCACCCCGACGTCTGAGGCCGCGCCCGCCGTCGTCGAGGACGAGCTCGCCTACGAGCGCAAGCCGATCCCGAGCGGCATCGTCATCAATGCCGAGGGCAAGCCGCGCACGCTGGCCGAACTGGCGATGTACCGCCCGACCCTCGTCGTGGCCATCACATGCTTGTGCGGTTCCGTCCGCGGTGCCGTGGATCAGTTGGGGGCCTGGGCCGAGCGACTCGAGGTGGTGGACGTCGTCCTGTTCACCACCTTCCCCCTCGACGGGCTGCCCGAGGACTGGGGCGTCCGCGACCGGGCGTGGTACGACCACCGCAGCACCAGCCGGTCGGCCCTCGGCCTGAGCGGTTCGGTCAGCGCGGTGCTCCTCGGCGCCGACGGCATGGTCGCGGGCGGCCCGGTGCCCGAGGACGAGATCGAGCAGTTCGTGGCCGACATCGAGGCGGAGCTGGTCGAGTACGCCGTGCTCACCCGCGATGCCTAGACTGGCCCGCATGCCCGCCGATCCCGCCCTGGTCGCCGACGGTGTCGTCGTCGAACTCGGCGGGCGCCGCATCCTCGACCACCTCAGCCTGAGCGCCCGCACCGGCCAGATCACGGCCCTGCTCGGTCCCAACGGCGCCGGCAAGACCACCACCCTTCGCTGCCTGACGGGCCTCATCGCCCCGCAGGCGGGCACGGTCAGCGTCCTCGGCCGACCCGCAGGGCACCCGGAGGCCCTCGTCCGGCTCGGCCTCATGCCGCAGGCGACCGGCGCCTGGTCCGGCGTCCGGCCACGCCAGTTGCTCGCCTACCTCGCGTCGTTGTATGCGCACCCGCACCCCGTGGACGCCCTCGTCGACGCCCTCGCGCTCGGCAGCTTCCTCGACACGCCCTACCGGCGCCTGTCTGGGGGGCAGCAGCAGGCCGTCAATCTCGCCGGGGCGCTGGTCGGGAGGCCCGAGCTCGTCGTCCTCGACGAGCCCACCGCGGGCATGGACCCGCACGCCCGCCGCCGCACGTGGGCGCTCGTGCGGGAGCTCGCGGACGTCGGCGTCACCGTCCTGCTCACCACCCACGCCATGGACGAGGCCGCCGCGCTCGCCCACCACGTCTGGATCATGGACGCCGGCCGGGTCACCGTCTCCGGAAGCGTGGGCGAGCTGACCGTCGACGGTTCCCTGGAGGACGTCTTCCTGCGCCACACCCAGGAGGGCCGGTGACCGCCCTCGATCTCACGCCGGCCGCCGGCGCTGCCCCTCGTGGGCGCCGCATCGCCCGCCACGCCGCCATGGAGTCCGCCCTCACGCTCCGCAACGGCGAGCAGTTGTTGCTGGCCCTCGTCATCCCGGTCGGCGTGTTGGTCGCCGGCCGCCTGTTCGGGACGCAGTTCGGCCTCGATCCGCAGTTCCTGCCCGCCTCGGTGCTGGCACTGGCGCTGTGGTCCACCTCGTTCACCTCGCTGGCCATCACCACGGCCTTCGAGCGCCGCTACGGCGTGCTCGAGCGCCTCGTCGCCACGCCCCTGACGCGCCTCGACCTGGTCACCGGAAAAGCACTGGCGACGGCGACCGTCACTGCCGGGCAGCTGGCCCTGCTGGCCGGGGTCGCGGTGGCACTCGGCTGGCGGCCGATGCCCACGGTCACCCAGACCCTCGTGGCGGCCGGGGTCGCCGTGCTGAGCGCCGCCACGTTCGCGAGCTTCGCGCTCACCCTCGCCTCCCGCCTGCGCGCCGAGGCCACCCTTGCCGCTGCGAACCTCATCTACCTGCTCGTGGCCGCGGGCGGCGGCGTCCTGCTGCCTCTGTCGGCCTACCCACCCGCCACGGCGGCCGTGCTCGCGTGGACGCCGTCGGGCGCCCTCGGCGAGACGCTGCGCACGTGGGCGGCGGGCGGCACCGATCCGATGCCGCTGGTCGTGGTCGCCGCCTGGGCCGCCCTGGCGCTCCTGCTCGCCCGAAAGGCCTTCCGATGGACGTGACGAGCCCCCCCCGCACCACCCTCCGGGGCCTGGCGATCGCCTCGCTCGTGGCCAACATGGTCATCGTGTGGACCGGCGCCCTCGTCCGCCTCACCGGCTCCGGGCTCGGCTGCCCGACGTGGCCGCAGTGCGAGCCCGGCAGCTTCGTCGCGACCCCCGAGATGGGCATCCACGGCGCCATCGAGTTCGGCAACCGCCTGCTCACCTTCGTGCTCGCCGGCATCGCCCTGTCCACCTGGCTGCTCGCCCGCCGCGAAGCCCGCGCCGGCCGCGTGCCGGAGCGGATGCCGGTCGTCGCGTTCGCCGTGGGGCTGGGCATCATCGCTCAAGCGGTCGTGGGCGGCATCTCGGTGCTCCTGCAGCTCAACCCGTGGATCGTCGGGCTGCACATGTTCGTCTCGGTGTTCCTCATCCTCGCCTGCGTCTTGCTCGTTCACGACGCCCAGCGGACGCCGAGGGCGTCCGCCCCGCTGCGGCTCGCCCGGCTGACGGAGGTCGTGTTCGCGCTCGGGATCGTTGTGGTGGCGCTCGGGGTGGTCGTGACCGGCGCTGGTCCGCACGCGGGGGACGGCGGCGCGGCGCGCAACGATCTGTCGACCGAGTGGACGGCCAAGGTGCACGCCTGGTCGGTGTGGGGGCTCCTCGCGCTCACCCTGCTGGGGCTGCTGTGGGCCTGGTCGGACACCCGGCTGCGCCGCCTGTGGCAGGGCCTCCTGGCAGCCGAACTCCTGCAGGGTCTCATCGGCTACGTGCAGTACTTCACGCACCTGCCCGTCGGCGTGGTGATCGCGCACATGGTGGGCACCACCGTGTTCACCGCCGCGCTGGGCCACCTGTGGCTGCTCGCCGGCGCGGGACCGCCTCAGAAGACGAGCGGGTCGACCGCGGCTGCGATGAAGACGAGCGCGAGGTAACTGTTGGAGTAGTGGAACAGCCGCATGGGGTTGAGGGCGGCGTCGGTCTGGCCCGCACGGGCCCGGCGCAGCAACTGGAACGCCTCGACGACCAGCCACGCGCCGAGGGCACCGGCCACGAGCGGGTACAGCCAGCCGGTGCCCGCCGCCGGCCACAGCACCAGACTCGTGGCCACCGTGAGCACCGCATAGACGAGGATCTGCCGCGTCACCACGGGCGCGGACGCCACGACCGGCAGCATCGGGACGTCCACCCGGGCGTAGTCCTCGCGATAGCGCAACCCGAGGGCCCAAGTGTGCGGCGGCGTCCAGAAGAAGACGATCGCGAACAGCACGAGCGGGGTGAGGGCGATGGAACCGGTGACAGCGGTCCAGCCGATGAGGGGCGGGAAGCAGCCGGCCACGCCACCCCACACGATGTTCTGCGGCGTGCGCCGCTTGAGCCAGATCGTGTAGACGAAGACGTAGTAGAGCATCGCCAGCAGTGACAGGCCCGCAGACAACCAGTTGGCGCCGAGCCCGAGCATGAGCAGCGATCCGATCCCGAGGACGGTCGCGAACGCGTAGGCGGCGCGGGGATCCACCAGGTCGCGCGGCATCGGACGCCGCCGCGTGCGCCGCATGGAGGCGTCGATGTCGCGGTCGAGCACCGAGTTGAAGACGTTGGCCGCCGCGGCCGACAGCGTCCCACCCACGAAGGTGACCAGCACCAGCCCCAGCGGCGGCAGGCCGCCGGCGGCGAGGAACATGGCCGGAATGGTGGTGACGAGCAGCAGCTCGATGATCCGCGGCTTGGTGAGACCCACATAGGCCCGCACGACTCCCCCGAGACCGGTGCCGACGGGCACGGTCCGGCTGGGTGCGTTGTGCATGTGGACTCCACGGGATCCGGCTGGCGCCGCCGGCCTGGGGGCCCGGGCGGTCGGAGGCAGTCTAGCCGATCGGGCGTCACCCGCCCGACTCCGCGTCCCGCCCCTTGTGGCGGCTACAGTCGAGCCATGAACGACCGTCTCGCGGCCCTCGCCGGCGCCGGGGTTTCCATCTGGCTCGACGATCTGTCCCGTTCCCGACTCATCAGCGGCAACCTCGCCGAACTCGTCGCGACGAAGTCCGTGACCGGGGTCACCACGAACCCCACGATCTTCGCCGCCGCGCTCGCACAATCCGGTGCCTACGCCGATGCCGTGGCCGACCTTGCCCCCGTCGGCGTCGATGACGCCATCAAACTGCTCACCGCCGCCGACGTGCGCGACGCCTGTGACGTGCTGGCCGGCGTCCACACCGCCACGGGCGGCGTCGACGGCCGCGTGTCGATCGAGGTGGCGCCCACCCTCGCCCACGACACGCGGGGCACCATCGCACAGGCGCGCGAACTGCACCGCCTCGTCGATCGCGACGGCGTCCTCATCAAGATCCCGGCCACGCCGGAGGGCCTGCCCGCGATCGCCGAGACCCTCGCCGCGGGGATCAGCGTGAACGTCACCCTGATCTTCTCCGTCGACCGCTACCGCGAGGTCATGGACGCCTATCTCACCGGCCTCGAGATGGCCGACGCTGCCGGGATCGACCTGGGCGGCATCCACTCGGTGGCGTCGTTCTTCATCAGCCGCGTCGATGTCGAGGTCGACCAGCGGTTGGACGCCGCCGGTGCAGCCGAACTGAAGGGCCGGGCAGGCATCGCGAACGCCCAGACGGCGCTGGGGGCCTACGACGAGGTGTTCGGTGGCGAGCGGTTCGCGGCGCTGGCCGCCAAGGGTGCCCACCCGCAGCGACCCCTGTGGGCGTCGACGGGCGTCAAGAACCCCGCCTACCCGGACACGCTCTACGTGTCCGAGCTGGTGGCGCCGGGCGTCGTCAACACGATGCCCGAGAAGACGCTCGTCGCGTATGCCGATCACGGCGAGATCGGGACGCCGATGCCGGGGACCGCGGCCGACGGCGTCCGGGTGCTGGAATCCATCGCAGCAGCGGGCGTGGACCTGGCCGACGTGTTCGCCGTGCTCGAACGAGAAGGCGTGGACAAGTTCGCGGCGAGCTGGACCGAACTCACCGAAACCGTGGCCGCCGCCCTCGGCGGCAGGGGCGCGGGTTAGGATCGGCTCGTGGCTGAGAACACTGCCGTCGAGTCCGTCGCTCGCTACGCGACCGGCCCCGACCTCGTCGACGGCGCGGCCGAACGCCTGCTGGCCAACCTGGTGGCGATCCAGGCGGAGCGGGAGGGCAACGTGCACCTGTGCCTGACGGGTGGTCGCATCGCCAACCGCATCTACGCGGCGCTCTGCGACCAGCTGGAGGGCTCGGGGCTCGACCCGCGGCGACTGGAGTTGTGGTGGGGCGACGAGCGGTTCGTGCCTACCGAGGACCCCGACCGCAACGCCGGCCACACGCTGGCCATCCTGGCGGGCAAGCTGCCACTCACGTCGGCGCAGACTCACCCCATGTCGGCGAAGGACGGGTTCGCGGACGCCACCGCCGTCGCCGCGTCGTACGCCAAGGAGTTGGAGAACGTCACGTTCGACATCTGCCTGCTCGGCATGGGCACCGACGGACACGTGGCGTCGATCTTCCCGAACCACCCCTCGTTCGAGGCGACCAGTCATGCGGTCGTCGGTGTCACGGATTCACCGAAGCCCCCGTCGGAACGCATCAGTCTGACCATTCAGGCCCTGAACACGAGCCGCCAGATCTGGTTCCTCGTCGGCGGTGCGGACAAGGCGGACGCCGTGCGCCGGTCCGTCGGCGGCGACCCGACGGTGCCCGCGGGCGTCGTCCGCGGGCGCGAGCGCACGCTGTGGCTGTTGGACCGCTCGGCCGCGTCCGATCTGCCGTACCACGAGTGCAGCTTCTGACGCCGATCGCGCCCGTTGGCCTTGCGCCGCGGCTAGTAGATGACCTCTCCCGCGGCGCGGCGGGCACGCAGGGTGGCGAGGGCCTCGGCAAGGATCGCGGCGGCCTCGGAGTCGGTGCGCCGCTCCTTCACGTAAGCCAGGTGCGTCTTGTACGGGGTGATCTTCGGCGGCGGCGGCGGGTTCTCGGAGTCGAGGTTGGCGGGCAGCCCACAGCGGGGGCAGTCCCAGGTCTCGGGGACCTGCGCGTCCGCGGCGAACGCCGGCCTGGTCTCGTGACCGTTGCTGCAGTAGTAGGAGACGTACAGCCGCGGGGCCGCGTCGCCCCGCTCCGCCTCCCCCATCGGGCCCGCACCGACGCGGCTCCCGCGGATCGCACTACCACCGACCACCGATGTCTCCTTCGTTGAGTGTCGGACGCCGAACGGCGTGGGGAAATCAGAGCGTGCCGAAGTCCGGGAAGTAGCGGTAGAGGGCGAGCAGGGCGAGGATGCAACCGAACCACAGCACCCCCACGATGATCGTCAACCGGTCGAGGTTCCGCTCGGCCACCGATGTGCCACCCATGCTCGAGCTCATGCCGCCGCCGAAGAGGTCGGACATGCCGCCACCCCGGTTCTTGTGCAGCAGAATGAACAAGGCGAGGGCGACGCTCGTGATCGAGAGCAGGATCGACACGGTCAGGATCGGCCAGGTCAGCAGAGGCACGAGAGTCACCGGATGATTCTAACCCAGCGCGGCCCCCGTTCCGAACCGACGGAACGGGGGCCGCGCGCAGGCGTTGCGGATCAGGCCTGGTAGAAGAGGACGATCTTGGCGAACTCCTCCGGGTCGAGGCTCGCGCCACCGACGAGGGCGCCGTCGACATCAGGCTGGGCCATGATGTCGGGGGCGCTGGAGGACTTGACCGAGCCGCCGTACTGGATGCGGACGGCGTCCGCGGCGTCCTGACCGAAGAGCTCGGCCACGCGGCCACGGATCGCGCCACAGACCTCCTGGGCGTCCTCAGGGGTCGCGACCTCGCCGGTGCCGATCGCCCAGACAGGCTCGTAGGCCACGACGAGGGAACCGACCTGCTCGGGGGTGAGGCCCTCGAGCACCTTGTCGACCTGAGCCAGCACGAACGGCACGTGCTCGCCGGCCTTGCGGACATCGAGCTTCTCGCCAACGCAGATGATCGGCGTCATGCCGGCCGCGAGGACGACCTTTGCCTTCTCGTTGATGACCTCGTCGGTCTCGCCGTGGTAGTCGCGGCGCTCGGAATGCCCGACCACCACATACTTCACGTTGAGCTTGCTGAGCATGGCGGCCGAGATCTCGCCCGTGTAGGCGCCCTTGGCGTGGACGGAGATGTCCTGGGCGCCGTAGGTGATCGGGAGCTTGTCGCCCTCGACCAACGTCTGCACGGTGCGAAGGTCGGTGAACGGAACTATCACTGCGGCTTCGGACTTCGACGCGTCGTACTTGGCGTCGGTCAGCGACCAGGCCAGCTTCTGCACGACGCCGGTGGCCTCGACATGGTCGAGATTCATCTTCCAGTTGCCCGCCATCAGCGGGGTGCGGTTCGCCATGGTTCAGTTCCCTTCGAGGACGTCGAGACCCGGGAGCACCTTGCCCTCCAGGTACTCCAGCGACGCGCCGCCGCCGGTGGAGATGTGGCCGAACTGGTCGTCCGAGAAGCCCAGCTGCCGCACGGCTGCGGCCGAGTCGCCGCCGCCAACGACCGTGAAGGCGTCGGTCTCGGCGAGGGCCTTCGCCACGGCCAGGGTGCCGTCGGCGAACGCCGGGTTCTCGAACACGCCCATCGGGCCGTTCCAGAACACCGTCTTGGCCTCCTTGATCGCCGCGGCGTACGCCTCGGCGGTGTCGGGGCCGATGTCGAGACCCATCTGGTCGGCGGGGATGGCGCCCGCAGCGACCGTCGACTTGTGCTCGGCGTCGCCGAACTCGGGCGTGACGACGGCGTCCGTCGGGATGAGGATCTTCTTGCCCTCGGCTTCGGCCTGGCTCATGTAGCCCTTGACGGTGTCGATCTTCTCGGAGTCGAGGATGGAGGTGCCGACCTCGAGGCCCTCGGCCTTGAGGAAGGTGTAGCCCATGCCACCACCGATGATGAGGGTGTCGGCGACCTTCAGCAGGTTGTCGATGACGCTCAGCTTGTCGGCGACCTTGGCGCCGCCGAGGACGACGACGTACGGGCGCTCGGGGGTCTCCGTCAGCTTCTTGAGGACGTCGACCTCCTTCGCGACGAGGTAGCCAGCAGCGTTCGGCAGGAGCTTCGCGACGTCGTACACGGACGCCTGCTTGCGGTGGACGACGCCGAAGCCGTCGGACACGAACACGTCGCCGAACTCGGCATACTTGGCGGCCAGCGCCTGGCGCTCGGCCTCGTCCTTGCTCTCCTCGGCCTTCTCGTAGCGGACGTTCTCCAACAACGCGATCTCGCCGTCACCCAGGGCCGCCACGGTCTCGGCGGCCGACGGGCCGACGACGTCACCCGCAAGCGTCACGGGGGCGTCGATGAGCTCACCGAGGCGCTTGGCGACGGGAGCCAGCGAGTACTTGGTGTTGACCTCGCCCTTCGGGCGGCCGAGGTGCGCCATGACGACGACCTTCGCGCCAGCGCCGACGAGCTCCTTGAGGGTCGGCAGAGCGGCCTTGATGCGGCCGTCGTCGGTGATCGTGTCGCCGTCCAGCGGCACGTTGAAATCGCAGCGGATGAGGACCCGCTTGCCCTTGAGATCGCCCAGATCCTTGACGGACTTCACTGTCATTCCCTTTCGATGTTCCGTGGATGGAGGGGTGGAACCACACCGGGGTGGAGCGCCGGTGGCGCCCCACCCCGGGTGGATCACTGATGGTGAGAACAGGTCAGAGCTTCTCGGCGACCAGCTCGGTCAGGTCGACCAGACGGTTGCTGTAGCCCCACTCGTTGTCGTACCAGGACAGGACCTTGACCAGGTTGCCGATGACCTTGGTCTCGTTGGCGTCGAAGATGGACGACGCCGGGTCGCCCACGATGTCGGCGGAGACGATCGGATCCTCGGTGTAGACCAGGACGCCCTTGAGCGGGCCCTCGGCGGCCTTCTTGACGGCGGCCTTGACGGCGTCGACGGAGACCTCCTTCTCGGCCTGGAAGGTGAGGTCGGTCAGCGAGCCGGTGGGCGTCGGGACGCGAACGGCGAGACCGTCGAACTTGCCCTTCAGCTCGGGGAGCACCAGGGCGACGGCCTGGGCGGCACCGGTCTTGGTGGGGATCATCGACAGGGCGGCGGCGCGGGCGCGGCGCAGGTCGCTGTGCGGCGCGTCGAGCAGGCGCTGGTCACCCGTGTACGAGTGGATCGTGGTCATGATGCCCTGGACGATGCCGAACTCGTCGTTCAGCACCTTGGCCAGCGGCGCGAGGCAGTTGGTCGTGCAGGACGCGTTCGAGATGATGTTCATCGTCGCCGAGTCGTACTTGTCCTCGTTCACGCCGATGACGAACGTGCCGTCCTCGTTCTTCGCCGGAGCGGAGATGATGACCTTCTTGGCGCCGCCGTCGATGTGAGCCTTGGCCTTGGTGGCGTCGGTGAAGAAGCCGGTCGACTCGACCACGATCTCGACACCCAGTTCGCCCCACGGCAGGTTCGCGGGGTCGCGCTCGGCGAGCACCTTGATGTGCTTACCGTCGACCACGATGCCCTCGTCGTCGTAGCTGACCTCACCGCTGAAGCGGCCGAGGATCGAGTCGTACTTGAGGAGGTGGGCGAGCGTCTTGTTGTCGGTGAGGTCGTTAACGGCGACCACATCGAGATCGGCGCCCTGCTCCAGCATGGCGCGGAAGAAGTTGCGGCCGATGCGGCCGAAGCCGTTGATACCAACCTTGACAGTCATGTGTCGGTGTCTCCTTCGAAGGGAACTTCCCGCCACTACGACGGGACTGGACAGGGACAACCCTAGCGCGTAAATCCGCCCCTCGCGGGCGCTCGGGGAGCCTTCACCGAGATCAACCCGTTACCTAGGTCAAACGATGGACATAATCCGTCCCCGACGTCGGATCAGACGTCGTCATCCAGCATGTCGGGGCTCAGGTTGGCCTCGGTCCCGGGGATGCCGAGCTCCTGCGCGCGCTTGTCCGCCGTGGCCAGCAACCGCCGGATCCGGCCGGCGACGGCGTCCTTCGTGAGGGGCGGCTCGTGTAGCTGGCCGAGCTCCTCGAGGCTCGCCTGCTTGTGCGCGAGGCGGAGCTGGCCCGCGATGCGGAGGTGGTCGGGCACCTGGTCGCCGAGGATCTCGAGCGCCCGCTCGACGCGGGCTCCGGCCGCGACGGCGGCTCGGGCCGAACGGCGCAGGTTGGCGTCGTCGAAGTTGGCCAACCGGTTCGCGGACGCCTTCACCTCGCGCCGGATGCGGCGCTCCTCCCAGGCCAGCAGCGTCTCGTGGGCGCCGAGGCGCGTGAGCATGGCTGCGATCGCGTCGCCGTCGCGGATGACGACCCGATCGACCCCGCGGACCTCGCGCGGTTTGGCCTGGACGCCGAGCCTGCGGGCGGCGCCGACGAGCGCGAGGGCGGACTCAGAGCCGGGACACGTGACCTCGAGCGACATCGACCGGCCCGGCTCGGTCAGGGAGCCGTGCGCCAGAAATGCGCCGCGCCACACGGCGGTCGCCACGTCGAGGCCCCCGCTGACCACGGCGGCGGGCAGACCGCGCACGGGGCGTCCGCGTGCGTCGACGAGACCCGTCTGGCGGGCGAGGGAATCACCGCCACGGATGAGCCGCACCACGTACCGGGTGCTCTTGCGCAGTCCGCTCGGCGTGATGACCACGAACTCGCAGGTCAGCCCGAACAGGTCGAAGATCGTGTTGCGCAGGCGGCGGGCGGCGGCGCCGGTGTCGAGGTCGGCCTCCACCATGATCTTTCCCCCGACCAGATGCAGGCTGCCCGCGAACCGCAGCATGGCGGCCACCTCCGCCTTGCGGCAGGCGGGCTTGGTGATCTCGACGGCTGCGAGCTCTTCCTTGACGTCTGCGGTGAGGGCCATGCGCGCCAGCCTACCGACCGAGCACGTCGGCAAAGACCGAGGCCAGTCGGTTGACGTCGTGACGAGGAGACCCGTCCCGCGCCCGCACCCGCGACACCCGCAACTCCGCGCCCAGGGACTCGGCGTACCGCTCGAGGTGCGGATCGCCGGCGGCCATCGTGGGGTCGCAGATGATCGTGTCGAACCGGAGCTTCGGGGCGTGTTCGGCGATCACCTCGAGATGCCCGGACGCCGAGTACTCGGCCATCTCGGACGACGACACCACGTTGAGGTTGAGGACGCGCCGCG
The DNA here is from genome assembly GCF_029977985.1 of Propioniciclava sp. Classification (GTDB taxonomy): domain Bacteria; phylum Actinomycetota; class Actinomycetes; order Propionibacteriales; family Propionibacteriaceae; genus Propioniciclava. The sequence continues at coordinate 103,117 of NZ_JARKOT010000092.1, forward strand.
CGGAGGTGTCGACGAGAGCCTCCGCGAGTTCGGGGACGAGCAGGTGTGGCACCACCGAGGTGAACCACGAACCGGGGCCGAGCACGACGGCGTCCGCCTGCCGCACGGCGGCGACCGACTCGGGGCACGCCGGGGGGCGTCCGGGGATCAGCCGCACCTCCTGGATGAAGCCCTTGGTCACCGCCACGTGAGCCTGTCCGGTGACCAGACCGTGCTCGTCGGGATGGTCGGGATCGAGCCCGATGACGTCGGCCTCGATGGCCAGCGGTACCGCAGCCATCGGCAGCACCCGGCCCTGGGCGCCCAGCAGGCGCCCCACCATGTCGAGACCGGCGACCGGATCGCCGAGACGCTGCCAGATGCCCGCGATCAGCAGGTTGCCGATCGCATGCCCGGCAAGGGGGCCGTCGCCGCCGAAGCGGGACTGCAGGACGTCCGCCCACAGCCGTCCGTCCGCGTCGTCACCGCACAGGGCGGCGAGCGCCATCCGCAGATCGCCGGGCGGCAGGATGTCGAACTCGGCCCGGAGGCGTCCGGACGAGCCGCCGTCGTCGGCCACCGTCACGATCGCCGTGATCTGCGACGTCACCCGGCGCAGCGCCTGGAGGGTCGCGGCGAGGCCGTGACCGCCGCCGAGGGCGACCACGCGCGGAACGCCGGCCGAGAGCATCGGGGTCACTCGAGACCGAGGTCGCGATGCACGACGTGCACCTCGACGCCGTCGGTGCGCAGGCGGCGGGCCAGCTCCTCGGCCATCGACGTGGAGCGATGCTTGCCCCCGGTGCAGCCGACCGCAAGGGTGGCGAGACGCTTGCCCTCCTGCTGGTAGCCGGGGATGACCTGGCCGAGCATCGCCCGGACCGCCTCGAGCCACGGCCCCGCGGCATCCTGTCTGAGCACGTAACCCGACACCGCCTGCGACAGGCCCGTCTGCGGGCGTAGTTCGGGGATCCAGTGCGGGTTGGGCAGGAACCGCACGTCGAGCACCATGTCGGCGTCGACGGGCAGGCCGTTCTTGAAGCCGAACGACATGAGCGTGAGGCGGAACTGCCGGTCGTCGGCCGTGTTGAACGCGAACGCCACCCGGCTGGTGAGCTGGTGGACGTTCAGGTCGGAGGTGTCGAGCACCATGTCGGCGCCCGCACGGAGCATGGCGAGCATCTCCCGCTCCCGGTGGATGCCGTCGAGGAGCGGGCCGTCGCCCTGGAGCGGGTGCGGTCGCCGCACCGACTCCTGCCGGCGCACGATCACTTCGTCGGACGCCTCGAGGAACAGGATCTGGGGCCAGATGCCCTGCGTGTTGAGCGCGTCGAACGCTGCGGGGATCTCGTCGAACTGCTTGCGGGTGCGCACGTCGAGCACCACGGCGACCTTGTCGTAGCCGTCGCGCTGCGCCGAGGTCGCGAGCTGGCTGAGCAGAGTGGGCGGCAGATTGTCGACGACGTACCAGCCGAGGTCCTCGAGCGTGTGCGCCGCGGTGCGGCGTCCGGCCCCCGACATGCCCGTGATCGCGATGAACCGCAACGACGCCCCACTCATGGGGTCATTATCGCCGACATTCGCCTCCCATCTCCTCGCGGAGCCGCACTCGGGTGGCGTTCGGGCACTCCCCGCGCGTCGGGCGACTTACCTACCGTTGCAACGCGAGGCAAGTGCGTGGCGGCGAGGCAAGTGCGTGCGGGGGAGGACCGTGCGTGGGGGTCAGGGAAGTGGACCCCTATCACTCCAGGATCTCGCCGGTGGCCGTGTTGACGGCCTCGGGCTGCTCGGTGGCGGCGAGGGCGTCCTTGACGGCCTGCGCCGTGCGCGGCCCGATGCCCGGAACGGCCGCGATGTCCCCCACCTCGGCGGCCCGCAGCTTCTTCAACGACCCGAAGTGCTTGAGGAGCGCTTTGCGCCGCAACTCCCCCAACCCAGGGACGCCGTCGAGCAGCGACTCGACCATCGAGGCGCTACGCCGGCCCCGGTGGTGGGTGATGGCGAAGCGGTGGGCCTCGTCGCGAGCGCGCTGCAGGAGGAACAGCCCCTCCGAGGCGCGCGGCAGGATCAGCGGGAACTCCTCGCCGGGCAGCCACACCTCCTCCAGTCGCTTGGCGAGCCCGATGAGGGGGACGTCGGTGACGCCGAGGGCGTCCATGGCCGCTCGGGCCGCCGCGACCTGGGGTGCACCACCGTCGACGACGACGAGCGACGGCTTGTAGGCGAACTTGCGCGCCGCGCCGGTGGTGGCGTCGACCAGCATCGCCCCCTCCCCGGTGAGCGAGGCCTGGTCATCGAGGTAGCGGCGGAACCGCCGCGTGATGACTTCGTGGATCGCACCCACGTCGTTGGAGCCCTCGACCGTCTTGATGATGAACCGCCGGTACTCCGAGCGGCGCGAGAGGCCGTCCTCGAACACGACCATCGACCCGACCACCTCGGTGCCCTGCAGGTGGCTGATGTCGTAGCACTCGATGCGCAGCGGTGGGGCGTCCAGTTCGAGGGCGTCCTGGAGCTCCTCGAGCGCCCGGTTCCGGGTCTCGAGGTCGGCGGCGCGCTTCGTCTTGTGCAGGACCAGCGCCTCCTGCGCGTTCCGGCCGACCGTCTCCAGCAGCGCCCGCTTGTCGCCCCGCTGCGGCACGTGCACCCGGACGCGGCCGCCGCGCACCTCGACCAACAACTCCTCGAGCGCCTTGCCGGACGCCGGTTCGACGGGCAGCAACACTTCCTTGGGGACGCCCCCGCTCACCTCGATCTCGGGGTTGCTGTAGAGCTGCAGGCAGAACGACTCGATGAGCTCGGCGAGGCTGGAATCGTCGGCGCGGTCGGCGACCCAGCCGCGCTCGCCGCGGACACGGCCCGAGCGCACGTGGAACACCTGGATCGCCACCTCCAGTTCGTCGGCGGCGAGCGCGATGACGTCGGCGTCCGTGCCGTCCCCGAGCACGATCGCGTTCCGCTCGGTGGCCGACTCCAGCGCGCCGAGCTGATCGCGCAGGACGGCCGCCTTCTCGAACTC
>NZ_JARKOT010000011.1 GCF_029977985.1 Propioniciclava sp.
TGCGGGCGCTTACGATGGCGCCATGTCGATCGCTCCGCACGCCGAGCCGTTCCACCACGAGGGCGGGAGCGTCGGCGTCCTGTTCTGTCACGGCTTCACCGGCAGCCCCAAGTCGCTGCGCGACTGGGCGGACGCCGTCGCGGCGGCCGGGCACTCGGTCGCCCTGCCCCGCCTGCCGGGCCACGGCACCCGCTGGCAGGAGTTGGCGGTCACGCGCTGGCAGGACTGGTACGCGTGCGTCGACGCCGAATACGCGGCGCTCGCCGATCGTTGCGAGCACGTGTTCGTGGCCGGGCTGTCGATGGGCGGGTCGCTGGCCCTGCGGCTGGCCGAGCAGCACAGCGACGTGGCCGGCCTGGTCCTCGTCAACCCGGCCTTGGGCTCGACGAACCCAGCCGCCCGGCTAGCGCCTGCGCTCAAGCTGCTGCTGCCGACCACGCCCGCGATCGCCAACGACACCGTCCTGGCCGGCGTCGACGAGGGCGCGTACCCACTCACGCCGGTGGCGGCCGTCGGGCAGTTGTGGAAGCTCTGGGCCGACGTCAAGGCCACCCTCGACCTCGTGACCTGTCCGCTGCTCGTCTACCGCTCGCGCGTGGACCACGTCGTACCCGCCTCGTCGGTGGAGACGATCCGTCGGCTGGTGTCCAGCACCGACTACAGCGAGGTGACGCTGCTCGACAGCTACCACGTGGCCACCATGGACACCGACGCCCACAGGATCGTCGCCGGCACGCTCGAGTTCCTCGCCCGCGTCAGCGGCGACGCCGTCCCGGCGGTCTGAGGCAGGGGGTGCGGCAGCGGCCTCAACCGCGCCGCGCCCGCTCGGCGTGAAGCAAGGCGGTCGCCTCGTGCTCGTCGATCCCCGACGCCGCCCACGCGGGAAGCCAGTCCCACACCCGGTCGCGGCCGTACGCCGCGACCAGACCGGCGACGGCGAGTTCGGCCCGCGCGTAGGCACCGGCCGCGGCAGCCGGGTCGGTGAACTCGGCGTCAGCGGGCAGGCCCACCTCGGCGGGGAGGCCGGCGAGGGCGGCGGCGTCCGCGGCAGCACCGGCCGGCCAGAGCGGGCGCGTCACCCACTCCGCCACGCCTTCGCCGAGCCAGCGCGGAAGGCGGTCGCGCAGTGTCCCCTGGGCGGCGTGGACGCCCTCGTGGGTGAGCAGTCCGGCGCGGTCCTCGGCGGTCCAGGCCTGGGCAGCGGTGCCGTCCACGACGACGACCGGTTGCGGGTCCCGGGTGGTGTAGGCGGCTGCCGCTCCCACGTCGGCACCCGCGGCACGGTGCCGGAACTCGAGGGCGTCCGCCGCCACCTCGACCACCAGGTCTCCCTGCCAGCCCCAACGGGACGCCCCCGCATCACCCACCCGCGCGGCGGCCGTGCCGGCGGCGTCCAGCCACGGATCCGCCTCGCCGGTGGCGGCGAGGACGCCGAGGGGCCCGTTCGTCGCGACCGCGCAGGCGTGCCGCAGCCAGACGGGTGCAGGCGTTGCGGCGGCCACGGCGTCCACAAGTCCGCCGGCCAGCGTGAGGGTGAGCTCGGCACGCGACGACTCCGGCTCGGCACCCACCCGCCACGTGACGGCGAACGCCCCGTCGGCGTCGGTGAGGTCGACCTCGGCGAGCCGCGTCCACGTGACGAACCAGGCGGTGCCGAGGGTGCGCGCGCCGGCGGTGAAGCACGCCGTGAAGGCCGCCTGGTCGCGTGCGGCGAGGGCGTCCCGCAGGGCCGCGGCGAGGCCGACGGGCGCCGTCGGCGTCCGGAGCGGAGCGCGCGCCGGAGCAGTGCAGCCACCCAGGACAGCGAGGGCCGCCGCCCCCAGCAGGGAGCGGCGGCCGAAGCGGGAGAAGACGAGGTCAGCCAACGACGCGGCGGGCTCCGGTGTAGGGGGCCGGGTAGCTGGCCAGCGACTGCATGACGATGTCGACGCGCGTGTTGCGGGCGTGGACGATGTTGCCGTTGCCGACGTACATGCCCACGTGGGAGACGGGCGAATACCAGAAGATGAGGTCACCGGGGCGCAGGTTCTCCCGCGACACCGGCGTGCCGAGCCGCGACTGGGCGGTCGAGCTGTGCGGGAGCGAGACACCGGCCGAACGGTACGCCGCGAGCATGAGCCCGGAGCAGTCGAAGGAGCTCGGGCCCTCGGCGCCCCACACGTACTGCGACTTGCCGACCTTGGAGATCGCGTACTGCGCGGCCTGCAGAGCCCGAGGATCGGCACCGCCGGACGGTGCGGACGCCGCCGGGGTCGACGCCGCGGTGGCCGTGGCGTTGGTGCTGACGGTCGCGGTGGCGGTGGTTGCAGCTGCCGTGGTGGCGTCGGCGACGACACCGGCCTGCCGATCCTCCTCCGCCTGCGCGGCCTCGAGCGCGGCGCGTTCCTCCGCGGTGAGGCGATCGAGCGTGCGGCTCATCTCGTCCTCGGCGGCCCGGCCCTGCGCGAGGAGGTCGGCCGACTCGGTCTCCCGCGCCTGGAGCGTGGCGACCTCGGCGGCGGCCGAGCGCTGCAGGTCGGCGAGGTTGGCCTGCTCGGCCTGGAAGTTCTGGACGACCGTGTTCATGTTCGCGGTCAGCTGCTGCGTGGTGGACAACGTCCTCATGAAGGTCTCGGGATCGCCGCTCACGAAGATCGCGGTGGTCTGATCGACGCCGCGGCCGCGGAACTGCGTCAGGGTGACCTGGCGGGCCTGCTCGGCGAGGGCGTCCACCTTCTGCTGCTGGGCTGCGATGTCGCCCTGGAGGGCGTCGAGCTTGCGCTGACCCTCCTGCAAGCTGATCTGCGCCTGCGCGTAGGACTCCTCGAGTCCGCCGAGCTGCTCGTGGAGGCGCTCGAGCTCCACCTGCGCCTGGGCGGCTGTGGTGGGAGCAGCCTGCGCCGGGGTCGCGAGACCGCTGGCAACAACGGCAACACAGGCGACGCCCGCGGCCAAGGAGGTCAGCTTCCCGCGCCAAGTCGTGCGCATGCAGGTCGTCCTTTCAGTCATCGGCGAGAACCATTCACCGATCGACAAGGGGGAAGACCTGTTGTCAGGTGCGGTGTGCGAGGTTTCTGAGAAAAGCTTAGGCCACTTTCAGCCGAAGTCCAATCGGTCGACCTCTGGTTGCCACCCGTTCCGGTCCCCGTCCAGCTCGGGTTCGAAAGAGGCGATGGGCCGCACCAGCCGCAGCGGCGGCAGCAAGCCACCCGCGTTCAGGGCGTCGAGCGCCCGCACCTCCTCGTCCGCCAAGGCGGTGCCCGTGGCGTCCGGGACGCCGAGCAGAGTGGACACCACACAGTCCTCGCACGCCGGCCCGCGGGCCGTGCAGGCGTTGCAGTCGATCATCAACCCGTTCATGTCCCCGAGGCTCCCACCCGCCTCCGACATTTCTTTCCCAGCCGGCCCGTCGGGCGTGCGCCACGGGCTCGGGGCGAGTCGTCGGCGCCCACACCGCGTGAAGATTGTCGGAGCCCCCTCCTAGCGTGCCGGTCATGACCTCAACCGCCACGCAGCCCAGCTTCGACGACCTCGGCTCCCCTCTGGCCTCCACGCCGTTCGTCGTGGTCGACCTGGAGACCACGGGGGCCGGGCCCGAGGCGTCCATCACCGAGATCGGCGCCGTGCGCGTGTGCGGCGGCGAGGTGACCGGCGAGTTCCAGACGTTGGTCAACCCCGCCGAGCACATCCCGCCGCTCATCCAGGTGCTCACCGGCATCACCGATGCGATGGTCGCCGGCGCCCCACGCGCCGGGGAGGTGTTGCCCTCCTTCTGGGAGTTCGCACACGGCGCGGTCCTGGTCGCGCACAACGCCGGCTTCGACATCGGGTTCCTCAAGCGGGCGGCCGCCGCACACGATCACGCGTGGGAGAACCCGCCCGTGGTCGACACGGTGGCGCTGGCCAGAGGCGTCCTGATGCGGGACGAGGTGCCCAACGTGAAGCTGGCGACGCTCGCCCGGCACTTCAAGGCGCCAGTCCCGCCCAATCACCGGGCGCTCACCGACGCGCAGGCCACCGTGCACGTCCTGCACGCGCTGCTCGAGCGGGTGGGCAACCTCGGCGTGTCGACGCTGGAGGATCTCCTCGAGTTCACGCGCGGCGTCTCCCCGCAACGCCGGGCCAAGCGCACGCTGGCGTCCGGTCTGCCCTCCGCACCGGGCGTGTACACGTTCGTCGCCGACCTGCCCGACCGTGAGGGGGCCCTTCGTCGGCAGGTGCTCTACGTGGGCAAGAGCGTGAACATCAGGTCGCGGGTGCGGACGTACTTCACGGCCGCCGAGAAACGCCCGCGCATGGAGGAGATGGTGCGCATCGCCACGGCGGTCGAGGCGACGGTGTGCCGCACCCCGCTGGAGGCCGAGGTGCTCGAGTTGCGGCTCATCGCCGCGCACGCGCCGCGCTACAACCGTCGCTCGAAGTTCCCCGAGCGGCAGCACTGGCTCAAGCTCACCAACGAGCCGTTCCCACGGCTGTCGATCGTGCGCCAGGTCGCCGACGACGCGGCGGCCTACCTCGGCCCCTTCGGCCGGCGGCAGGGGGCCGAGGAGGCGCAGTTCGCCCTCTACGACACCTTTGCGGTCCGGCAGTGTGCCGACCGCCTGTCCGAGCGGCGGCCGGGCACGCAGTGCGCCCTCGGCGAGATGGGACGGTGCGCGGCACCCTGCGACGGCACGGTGAGCCGGGCCGACTACGCCGTCCTCGCCGAGCGGGTGCGCGTGGCGCTCACCTCCGACGTGCGCGCCGTCCTCGAGGCCGGACGCCGCCGGCTCGCCCCGCTCGTCCGCGACGAGCGGTTCGAGGAGGCGGCTCAGGTGACCGGGCGGCTCGGCACGTTCCTGAACGCAGCGACGCGCGGTCACCGCATCCGCGCCCTGGCTGGCTGCGCCGAGATCGTGGCCGCGTGCCGCACCGTTGCCGGGTGGGAGATCCACGTCATCCGGCACGGCCGCCTCGCCGCGGCCGCGCTCGCCCGGAGCGGCGAGGTGCCCCAGTCGGTGGCGCGGGACGCCGTCGCCGCGGCCGAGCAGGTGGCCCGGCCGGTGCCGGGCCTCCCCGCCACGACGATCGAGGAGGCAGAGCGGATCGCGGCCTGGCTGGAGCGCCCCGGCGTGCGGCTCCTCGACATCGACGGCGAGTGGGCGTGGCCGCTCCACGGGTCGCTGGCCGCGGCCGATCTGCCCTCCCGCCTCGCCTCCCGCGGACGTCAGGTGGTCGAGTCTCCTCCTTGCGACGCGATGACCCCTGCGGCGGAGACCCCCACCGCGGCGACGGAGAGGTGGTGTTCCATGAGCACCACCTGATAGGGATTCCACGTCGACAAGGTGTAACGCAGCACGAGCGTGTCACCCTCACGGCGGGCGTCGTAGAGGTAGGGCGCGTAGGCGGCCCCGGTCGCGTCGCGCTGGGCCCCGAACACGCGGTCGCCGACGGGGTCGGTTCCGTCACCGAGGGCCTTGATGAAACGCGCGGCGGGGTCGCCGAACGACATGCCGCCGGCCACCCAGTCGAACAGCCGGTGGCGGGGCGACCACGGCCCCCACGGCGTCGACGCACTGCGCAACACGACCGCTGGCCCGACAGGGTCCTCAGGGCCGTTGCCCGCAAGCAGCAGGAACCGGCTCACCTCGGGCACCCAGCGCACCGAGATCTCGCCGTACGCGCCGGGTGCCAGCGTTGCGGCGCCGGTCTCATCCTCTCTCCAGCGAGGCGTGCCGCTGGGGTCGAGCCCGGCGAAGTAGCGCGGTCGCAGAGTGGGCCACGGGACAGGGCGACGCGATGCCAGCGCCTCGGCGACGCCGGGGGCGTCCGGGTCGAGGACGGCCAACCGCAGATCGCCCGCTCGGTAGGCGCCGCTGCCGAACAGGAGCCAGACGTCACCAGCCGCGTCGATTCCCGGCAGTCCCGCGCCGGGGAACGCCTGGACGGACACGTTGATGAAGTGCCGGTCTGAGACGGTCGTGAGGAAGTCGAAGGCGATCGGACGCCGCCGCGCCGCCGGGTCGATCCGCAGCGCGGGCTCGGCCGCCCGGGCCAGAACCGAGCGGCCCATGGTCTGGCCACCGCGGAAGTGGTTGGAGGTGAAGAAGCCGTACAGATGGCCGCCGTGGCTGATCGCCCCCAGCGGCACGTCGTACTCGCGCATCGTCACGCGGCCACCGCGCACCTTGAGCGGCGCGCCGTGGAACACCACGCGCGGCAGCGCCGCGTCGTCGCCCACGACTTCGGCGATGGCGTCGCGGGTGCCGAGCCAGGGGCGTCGGTGCCAGTGCGTGTCGCCGAACATGAGGAAGGTACGTCCGTCGTGGTCGACGCGGACGCCGAGATCGGTGCCCAGCACGCCTGCGGTCGTCACCGAGCGGCTCAGCGTGGGCCGGGGGCCGTCGGGGTACGGCTGGGTGTCGTGCTCGCCCGAGACCTGCGCCAGTTTCCGCGAGGACGCCGCGTCCACGGTGAACGGTTCGGCGTCGACGAGCCGCAGGCAGGCCGACCGGAGCCAGCGTCGCCCGGCGGCGTCGTACCGGTGGGCGTAAACCGAGCCGGCCTCGTCGGTGAGCGCCCACAACGCCCGTCCGGACGCGAACAGCGACACCCCGCGCACAGCGACACGCCCCTCGGTCACCGGCGCCCCCCGCCGAGTGGCGCCGCGGCGGTCGATCCAGAAGGTCTCGACGGTGCCGGCGCGCGGCACGGCGACGACCCAGCCGGAGCCGAGGGCGGCAAGGGCCGGGCGACCCGCGCCGGGCGAGCCGAGTTCGGCCCGCGCCGACCAGCCGCCCGGGCGCCAGTCGCCCCAGCGGAGTTCCCCTGTCTCGGCGAGCAGGGCGGTCAGCCCACCGCGTCCCGCAGCCAGGACGCCGTCACTCGCCCCCGCCGCGTGTCCCACGCGTAGCCACGGCGCCCCGTGGAGCCACAGGCCGACGCCGCTTCCGTCGGGGATCGCGGCCAGCACGTCGGCGCCGGTGCGGGCGGCGCTGACGACGGTTCCGGGCAGCGCCATCGACGCGACCCACCCCTGCGAGCCACGCAACTCCCAGGGCACGACGCCTACTGGCGAGGGCACGAGCGCGACGGCTCCGGTGCGTGTCGCCACGAGCGCTGCCGCGCCCACGGCGTCCGCGCTGACCGCAGCTCCACGGTCCCAGCCACGGTCGGGCCGGTCTTGCCGGCGCGCATACACGTGGACGCCGCCCCCAGCGGTGTCGGACACGAGGGCGAGCAGCGGGCCGGGCCGCCAGCAGCGGCGTCCGCGATCGACGAGGGACTCGGTGAGACACGTGGGCCCGACGACGGACGCCACCCCGGCACCCGGGCGGGGGGCATCCGTTGGCATGTCGGGACCCTACCGTCGCGAAAGCCCTAGGGTGAGGCCATGAACACCGCGATCGTCTTCGTCAACGCCCAGGTGGACCAGGTGCCCGAGGTCGCAGAAGCCCTCGCGGCGATCCCCGGCGTGACCGAGGTGTACTCGGTCACCGGGGCCATCGACCTGGTCGCGATCGTCCGGACGCGCACGGTCGAGGAGGTCGCCGAGGTCGTGACCGGGCGCATGAACAAGGTGCCCGGCATCCTCGACACGCAGACGCACCTCGCGTTCCGCGCCTACAGCGCGCACGACCTGGAGGCGGCGTTCTCGCTCGGGGAGTGAGCGGACCCACCCCCCGAGCGGGCTGGCTCAGCCCTCGGTGATGTCGACCGACTCGATGACGACCGGCTCGACCGGACGATCGGCGCGGCCGGTGCGAACACGGGCGATCTCGTCGACGACGGCGCGGCTGTCGGCGTCGGCCACCTCGCCGAAGATGGTGTGGCGGAAGTTGAGGTGAGGCGTCGGCGCCACGGTGATGAAGAACTGGGAGCCATTCGTTCCGGGGCCGGCGTTCGCCATGGCGAGCAGGTAGGGCTTGCCGAACGACAGGTCCGGGTGGAACTCGTCGCCGAACTTGTAGCCCGGCCCGCCGGTGCCGATCCCGAGCGGGCAGCCGCCCTGAATCATGAAGCCCTCGATGACGCGGTGGAAGGTGAGCCCGTCGTAGAAGCGGCCCGTGGTCGGCTGGCCCGTCTCGGGGTCGCGGTACTCCTTCGTGCCGTTCGCGAGGCCGACGAAGTTGGCCACCGTCTTGGGGGCGTGGTCGTCGAACAGGTCGATGACGATGTCGCCGTGGTTGGTGTGCAGGGTCGCCTGGGAGGCCACTGTGCTTCCTTTCCGAAGTGGTGCTGAGCGGTTCCCCACGTTAGCGCGCATCCGCTGTTGCGGTCCCATGCCAGCGGCTACGGTGGACGCACGCGATTACGCGAACCCAACCACATACGGAGGAACCGTGAAGAGGAAGCAGTTCGAACGCGCCGTCGGTGACACCACCCACGCCGCGACGGACCTCGGCAAGGATGCCCTCGCGCAGGCGCAGGCTTACCTGCTCCAGGCCCAGGAATACCTGGCACCGCGCGCCGAGGACGCCTACAAGTCCGCGAAGGGCTACGCAGCCGACGCCCGCAAGAAGGCCGCCACGTTGGCCGCCGCCGGCATGGATGCCGCCCGCCCCAAGATCGACGAGGCGCTCGACCGCGTCGGCCCGGCCGTCGACGATGCCTACCAGCGCGTCGCCCCGGTGATCGACACCGCGCGCGGCAAGGTGCAGTACGGCTTCGTGCCGTGGCTGTCGGACGTGCTTCACGAAGCGGCGGAGACGACCTCGAAGTTCGAGCTGCCCGAGGTTCCGAAGCACGTCGTGCCCCAGCAGCAGAAGAAGTCGGTGTGGGCGACCCTCGGCAAGATCCTGCTCGCGGGGGGCCTCCTGGCCGGGGTGGCGTACGCGGTTCGCAAGTTCCTGGCGCCGACGGACGCCGGCTGGCAGGCGCACGAGCCGAGCTCGCCGTACGTTCCCGCGACGGCGCAGAACCTCGTCGACGATCTGTCCGACAAGGCCGATGAGGCGGCCGACGCCGCCGACGAGTTCATCGACGATGTGAGTGCCGAGGCGGCCGACGTGGCCGAGGAGGTCTCCGACACGGTGTCCGACACCGCCGACGATGTCGCCGAGCAGGTCGATGACGCCGTGGAGGGCGATGCCGACCCTTTCGTCGATAGCCCTTACGGGGAGGGGTCCTACGTCGGGACCAACCCGCCGGAGGGCTTCGTCATCAAGGGCAACGAACGCTCGATGAAGTTCCACGTCAAGGGCAATGGTGGCTACGAGCGGACCATCGCCGATGTCTGGTTCGACAGCGAGGCGGCGGCCGAGGCCGCGGGCTTCACGAAGGCCCAGCGCTGAGCACGACTGATTGAGCTTGTCGAAACCGCGAGGGGGCGTGGCCGCAGGCCACGCCCCCTCGTCGTGCCCGCATCCGACGTCCGTCCACCGCCCAATCGCCGCTCGTCGGTCGGGCTGCGGTGCATCACCCGGCTGGGCGTAGCGGGACGGGAGATCCAGACGATGGGGGCGGGCCATTTCACGCCGCCGCTCACAAACAGCCTGCGGCGGGGGCCTTGTTGGGGTGAGAGCAGTTTTCCTCACCCCCAGGAGGCCCGATGTCCACCCTTTCCCGGCGAGATCGCCTGCCCGACCCGCACGCGTGGGTGGAGGCGGCGCCGTTCGCCGCCCACCTGGCTCGGCTCGCCGCAAGCACCGGCTTCCCGGTTGCCTGGATCGCGGTCCACGTCGGCCTGCCGGTCACGCTCGCCGCCCGGCTGCTCGGGGAGGACGACGGACGCCCCGTGCGCCGCCTCCCCCGCCACTTCGCCGCGCGCCTGCTGGCGCTGGACGCCGAGGCGCTCGGCCTGGCGGCCCGCGTCTCGGTGCCGGCGGCTCGCACCGCGCAGCACCTGGCAGAGCTGCGCGGCCGCGGCGGCGACCTCCGGGCGCTCGCCGCGCAACTCGGCACGACTCCGTCGCTGTTGGACGCCGCGGCCGACGGCGAGATCCACTTCGTGCCCCAGCCGTGGCTGTGGGCGGCGGTCGCCGCCTCCGCTCTATGGGACGCCCGCGTCCTCGCCGCCGTCCGGGCCGCTTAGGCTGTCGGGCCATGGGCTGGAACCCCCTCCTCGCCGTCCCGCTCGGCCTGCTCGTTGCTCTGACAGTCGCGCCGGTCCTGCGCCACCTGCCGCGCGTCGCGGACGCCCCCGACTACGCTGCCCTCGCCACGACGAGGTTCCGGGCGTCCGCGGGTATCGCCACCGCGTTCGCTGCCGCCGCCGTGATGCTCTGGGCGCCCCCGGCCCACTGGGTGGCTTGGGCGGCGCTCGTCCTGGCGGGCGTGCCCGCGGTCTGCATCGACGCTGCGACGACGTGGCTGCCACTGCCGTTCGCTCGAGCGGGCTGGGTGCTGGCCGCCGCTGGTGTGGTCGTCGCGGCCGCGCACTCGCCCGACCCGCCGTCTGTCCTCCTGGCCGCCGTCCTCGGCGCCCTCCTGGTGGGCGGCTTCTTCCACCTCGTCTGGGCGTTGTCGGGGGCGATCGGCTACGGCGACGTGCGTCTCATGGTGACGGTGGGTGCGGTGACTGCTCTGGGCGGCGCGACGCTGGTCGTCGCTGCGGTGTTCCTCGGCACTCTGCTGGGCGCCCTGGCCGGCATCGGCCACCGTATGCGCGGCAGGCGCGGCGCGTTCCCCTACGGGCCCGTTCTGCTGGCGGGCGCGTTCGCGGCCCTCCCGCTGGCGGCATGGGCGGCCTGAGTCAGACTTTCGCCGCCTGGGACGCCTCGACCCAGCGCTGCAGCAACGCCGTCGCGGCACCTGAGTCGACGGCCGCTGCGGCACGGGCGAGCTGCGGAGCGAACTGGTCGGCCAGCGTCACGTCCTCTGCCGGGCCGTCGTGGGCGAGCAGGGCCGCCGCCGCGTTGAGCAGCACGATGTCGCGGACCGGACCCGCCTCGCCCGCGAACGTCGCTCGCACGACCGCGGCGTTGTGAGCAGGGTCTCCGCCCACGAGGGACTCCTTGTCGGCCCGGCCGATACCGAGGTGCGCGGGGTCGAGCCTGGTCTCGGTCACGGCGCCGCCGGTGACGACCCAGACGGCGGAGTCGGTGGTCGTGGTGAGTTCGTCGAGCCCGTCGCCACCGTGGAAGACCAGCCCGCGGACACCGCGGCCGGCGAGCACGTCCGCCATGATCGGCGCCATCCGCGGATCGGCCACGCCGAGGGCGGCGGCGGTGGGCTGCGCGGGGTTCGCGAGCGGCCCGAGGAAGTTGAACGGGGTCCTGATGCCGAGCTCGCGTCGGGGCGCGGCCGCGTGCCGCAGCGAGGGGTGGTAGGCGGGGGCGAAGAGGAAGACGATGCCCGCGGCGTCCAGCACCTGCCCCTGGCGCTCCGGCGGAACGTCGAGGGCGACGCCGAGCGCTTCGAGACAGTCGGCGGTGCCACAGGCGGAGGAAGCGGCCCGGTTGCCGTGCTTGACGACCTTGGCCCCGGCCGCGGCGGCGACGATCGCGGCCATGGTGGACACGTTCACAGTGTTGGCCCGGTCACCGCCGGTCCCCACGATGTCGACGGCGTCGCGCGTCGGCAGTGCCAGGGGGCGCGCGTTGTCCAGCATTCCGGTCACGAGGCCGGACAACTCGTCGGGCGTCACCCCTTTGGCCTGGAGGGCCACCATGAAACCAGCGATCTGGGCCGGTGTGGCATCGCCGGACAGGACCTGGTTCATCGCCCACCCGGCGCGGAGGGAGTCGAGGTGGTGGCCGGTGACGAGGTGGGAGAGGATGTCGGGCCAGGTGGGGGTGGCGGCGTTGCTCACGTCAGCGCCGCGAGCCGCGTCCGGAGGAGGCCGGCGGCCGCCTGCGGCAGGCGGACCGGGTCGATCGGGTAGGCCACGACGGCGTCCGCGCGCGACCACGTGGCGAGCCATGCGTCCGCCACGCGGGCGACCAGCAGGAGAACGGGCGGGCAGTTGGGGGTCTCGTCCTTGATCATGCGGCACAGGCCCATCCCGCCGAGCGGGGTGGCTTCTCCGTCGGCGATGACGAGGTCGATGCCGCCGGCGTCCAGCACTTTCGAGACGGCCTGGTGGGTGGCGCACTCCTCGACGACCACCTCGGGCAGGTCAGCAGCGAGGCGGCGCCCGAGCGCGAGTCGCACCTGGTCGCGCACCGTCCGGTCGTCGGAGTACACCAGTACCGTCACGGCCCTTGCCTGTTCGCTCATCGCGCCTCACTCACGTTCGTCGACTCGCGGCCATGCTATCGGTTCCGCGCGGGGTTGCAGAGACGCCGCCGCCGCGGTCCCGGCGAGGTAACAAAGCTTCATCTATTTGGGCATTAACTGGGACTCCGGCGTGACCTCGGCAACCTCGAACGGTAATAATGACGCCCGTGGCGAACATACCGAGTGCGAGCGCGACCGTGGCCCTCCCCCATGGAGCCGTCCATCCCGTTCCGGCGGCCCGGCTGCATGGCGTCAAGGGCCGTCCGGACATGGTGGCGATCGGCACCCTGATCTGGCTGGCCAGCGAGCTCATGTTCTTCGCCGCTCTCTTCGCCGCCTACTTCTCCCTGCGCGACGCGACGACCGCGATGACGGCCCCCGGCGAGCAGACGATGTGGGAGTGGGGTGCCGGCCACTTCCTCACCGGCCCCGAGTTCGCCGGCCAGCTGTGGCCGTGGTTCTCGATGGTCAACACCCTGATCCTGGTGCTCAGTTCCATCACCTGCCAGATCGGCGTGTTCCGCGCTGAGAAGGGCTTCGTCGGCCGCACGGGCAACATCCTGAACGTCGCCCGGTGGGGCATGCGGGAGTGGTACTGGCTCACCTTCTTCATGGGCGCCGTCTTCATCGGCGGCCAGGCGTATGAGTACACGCTGTTGGCCTCCGAGGGCTTCCTGCTCTCCACGAACGCCTACACCGGCGCCTTCTTCATCGCCACCGGCTTCCACGGCCTGCATGTCCTCGGCGGACTCATCGCGTTCGTCGTCCTCATCGGGCGCACCTACCTGGCCCGCACGTTCACGCACGAGCAGCGCGTCCACGCGATCGTGACGTCGTACTACTGGCACTTCGTCGACGTCGTCTGGATCATTCTGTTCTCCGTGATCTACCTGATCCGCTGACCGACCCACCGAAAGGCGCACCACGCACATGCGAACGCAACGCACCAGACGGCGGAACCGGGCAGCCCGCCCCGTGGCCCTCGCCCTGGCCCTGTTCCTGCTGGGCACGCTCTATGCGGCGATCGCCCCGGGCAGCCAAGTGGCCGCCGACACGGGCACGTCCACCCAGGTGGCAGCCGGCAAGGCGCTGTTCCAGACGACCTGCTCCTCGTGCCACGGCCTGAACGGGGAGGGCACTTCGCAGGGGCCGACGCTGGTCGGCGTCGGCGCCGCCGCCGTCGACTTCCAGATGAGCACAGGACGGATGCCCATGGCCCGGCCCGGCGCGCAGGCGCCGCGCAAGGTCAACACCTACTCCGCCGAGGAGATCGCCGACATCGCCGCCTATGTCGCGAGCCTCGGCCCCGGGCCGGCGATCCCCAACTCGTCGGCGTACGACTACAGCAACCTGACTGCGGACGAGATCGCCCGCGGCGGCGAGATGTTCCGCACCAACTGCTCCGCCTGTCACCAGGCGAGCGGCGTGGGAGGCGCGCTACCGGGCGGCAAGTACGCGCCGCCGCTCACCGGCGTCGAGCCGCTGCACATCTACGAGGCCATGCGCACCGGACCCCAGCAGATGCCCGTGTTCTCCGAGGGCGCGATTCCGGATGAGGACGCCGCCGAGATCATCGGCTACCTCAAGAGCCTCGAGGAGCAGCCCACCCTCGGGTTCACCCTCGGCGGGTTCGGCCCGGTCACCGAGGGCTTGGCCGCGTGGGTCATCGGCATCGGCGGCCTCTGCCTGGTCGCCGTCTGGATCGCGTCCCGAGGAGCCCTGAAGCGATGAGCATCGACCACGACAGCCTCGTTCCCGTCGAGGACGCCGCCGCCCACCCCGTGCCCAACCCGGGTCTTGAGCAGCACGTCCCGCGGTACACCGACGACGACAGCGCCGCCGCGAAGCGCGCCTACCGCCAAGTGGTCGCCCTGTTCGGGCTGGTGCCGCTGCTCGCGATTGCCTTCGTGGTGGCCTACTTCGCCGTGCCGCAGGACCTGTGGGTGCCAATCCTGGGCACCGTGTGGCCGCTGAACACCCTGCTGCTCGGCCTCACGGGCGGCCTCGCCGTCCTCCTGGTCGGCCTCGGCGCGGTTCACTGGGCTCGCCAGCTGATGAGCGACCACGAAGTGGTCGAGGAGCGCCACTCCGCCGCCTCGGACGCCGCGACGCGCGCCGCGTTCGTAGAAAAGCTCAACGCCGGCATCGCCGACGCCGGTGTGAGCCGCCGCGGCATGATCCTCGGCAGCCTGGGGGGCGCCCTCGGCATCCTCGCGGTTCCAGCCATCGTGAGCCTGGCCGACATGGGCCCGTGGCCGACCGCCGACCTGCGCGCCGAGACGATCGAGAAGACCCTGTGGACCGAGGGCGTCGTGCTCTGCAACGACGTCAACGAGCGCCCACTGCGCCCCGAGGACCTCGAGATCGGCCAGCTCGTCAACGGCGAGCCGGAGAACCTGTTCGACCTGGAGGGCGCGGAATACCTGCGCGCCAAGGCGAAGTCGGCCATCGTGATCGTCCGCATGGACCCCAACACGATCAAGATCCCCGAGTCGCGGCGCGACTGGCATGTCGGCGGCATCCTCGCCTACAGCAAGATCTGCACCCACGTGGGCTGCCCGATCTCGCTGTGGGAGCAGCAGACGCACCATCTGCTGTGCCCCTGTCACCAGAGCACGTTCGATCTGGGCAACTCCGGCGTCGTCGTCTTCGGACCCGCCGCCCGCTCCCTTCCGCAGTTGCCGCTGAAGGTCAACGCCGAGGGCTACCTCGTGGCCCAGAGCGACTTCACGGTGCCGGTCGGCCCCAGCTTCTTCGAGCGCGACTCGCGCAACGACTACAAGGACGGTGATCGGTGATGGCCCGGCCAGCTGAGGTGGCCCCCGCGGCCGAGGTCCTCGAACCCCACACGCCCCCGAAGGCGGGCCCCGTCAGGGAACTCCGGGGCGTCGCCGCGTGGCTCGACGACTCCGTCGGCCTGGCGAAGATCGGCAAGGCCGGTCTGCGCAAGGTGTTCCCCGACCATTGGTCGTTCCTGCTCGGCGAGATCGCGCTCTACTCGTTCATCGTGCTGCTGATCACCGGCATCTTCCTCACGATCTGGTTCAAGCCGTCCATGGCCGAGATCGAGTACGCCGGTACCTACGAGCTGATGCGAGGCCGGCACGTCTCGGAGGCGTTCGCGTCGACCCTGGCCATCAGCTTCGATGTCCGCGGCGGCCTCCTCGTCCGGCAGATCCACCACTGGGCCGCCCTGCTGTTCGTGGCGGCGCTCACGGCCCACATGCTGCGCATCTTCTTCACGGGTGCGTTCCGCCGGCCGCGTCAGATCAACTGGCTCATCGGCGTCGGCCTCATGAGCATCTCGCTCATCGCCGGCTTCTCTGGCTATTCGCTGCCCGACGACCTGCTCTCCGGCACGGGCCTGCGCTTCGTCGACGGCTTGATCCGGTCGATCCCGGTGGTGGGCACGTGGCTGGAGTTCTTCATCTTCGACGGCGAGTTCCCCGGCGAGGCGCTGATCCCGCGGCTCTACATGGTCCACATCCTGCTGATCCCCGGCCTCATCCTGGGCCTCGTCTCTGCGCACCTGGCGCTGGTGGTGTACCACAAGCACACGCAGTTCCCCGGCCCGGGTCGTACCGAGACGAACGTGGTCGGCTACCCGCTGTTCCCCGTCTACATGGCGAAGGCCGGTGGCTTCTTCTTCATCGTGTTCGGCGTCCTGATCCTCATGGGCGCGACGCTGAGCATCAACCAGGTGTGGCTCTACGGTCCCTACAACCCGGCGCAGGTCACGGCCGGCAGCCAGCCCGACTGGTACATGGGGTGGGTCGAGGGCGCGCTGCGCATGGTGCCGCCGGGCTGGGAGTCGCACTGGGGGCCCACGACGTGGACGTGGGCGGTCTTCCTGCCGGGCGTGGGCCTGATGGGCGTCCTGTTCACCGCCCTCGCCCTGTGGCCGTTCATCGAGGCCAAGCTCACGGGCGACACGGCTGAGCACAACCTGCTCGACCGGCCGCGCAACGCCCCGTCGCGGACCGCGCTGGGTGTCGCCGGCATGGCCTGCTACGCCATGTTCTGGCTGAACGGTGCCAACGACATCATCGCCACGCAGTTCAATGTGTCGCTCAACGCGGTCACGAACGTGATGCGCGTGATGATCTTCCTCGCCCCGGTGCTCGCCTTCATCGCGACGAAGCGGATCTGCCTGTCGCTGCAGCGGGCCGACCGTGACCGTGTGCTGCACGGCGCCGAGTCGGGCGTCATTGAGCGCGCCGCCGACGGCAACTACACCGAAGGCCACGCTCCGATCGGTGAGGCCGAGGCGTTCACCCTCACCCAGCACCGCCAGTACGAGCCGCGCCACGAAGCCCTCACCGAGGATGAACACGGCGTGCGGGTCAAGGACGCCAGCGGCGTCAGCCCGCTGTGGGCCCGCCTGTCGCGCTGGTGGGTCGGCGACGACATCAGCAAGCCGACGGCGCTGGAGATCGAACAGGCGCGGCACCACGCCGTCGACGACGAGGATGCGCCGCGGCAGCTCACCTGACCGGGTTCCCCGACCTCGAAGGCCCCCGCCCACCCGGGCGGGGGCCTTCGGCCTGTCTGCCCGAAGCCCTAGGCTGTCCGCGTGCGTTTCACGACCGGGAAGCCCGACCACGACCTGACCTACGACGACGTCTTCATGTCTCCGACGCGTTCGGCGGTGCGGAGCCGCATGGAGGTCGACCTGACGTCCGCCGATGGCCTGGGGCTGCCTTTGCCGCTCGTCGTGGCCAACATGACGGCGATCTCCGGACGCCGCATGGCCGAGACGGTCGCCCGGCGCGGTGGTCTGGCCGTGATCCCGCAGGACCTCTCCCCCGCTGTCGCCACCAAGCTCATCGGCAAAGTGAAGGCGGCACACCCGGTGTTCGACACGGCCATCCACGTCTCCAAAGACACCGCGATCGTCGAGGCGCTCGCCCTGATCCCGAAGCGAGCCCACGGCGTGGCGGTCGTGCTCGACGACGAGCGCCGCCCCGTGGGTCTCGTGTCCCCGGCGGACGGCGAGGGTGTCGACCGCTTTGTGCCGGTCCACGAACTGATGACGACCGATCTGACCCTCGTAGGTGCCGACGCCGCGCCCGTGGACGTCTTCGAGCGCCTGGCGGAGCGGCGCCATCGCATCGCCCTCGCCACGAACGCCGAGGGGCGCCTGGTGGGCGTCCTGACGCAGAAGGGAGCCATGCGCTCGGCCATCTACACCCCCGCGACGGACGCCGCAGGTCGCCTCCGCATCGGCGCGGCCGTCGGCATCTCCGGTGACGTCGCGGAGCGTGCGCAGGCGATGTTGGACGCCGGCGCAGATGTCCTCGTCCTCGACACGGCCCATGGGCACCAGGACCGCATGTTGGAGGCCCTCAGGACGGTCCGGACGCTCCGGGACGCCCATGAGGCCGCCGGGGGCACCCACGTGCCTCTGGTGGGCGGGAACGTGGTTACTGCCGAGGGCACCGTCGACCTGATCGAAGCGGGCGCCGACGTGGTCAAGGTCGGCGTTGGGCCAGGCGCCATGTGCACGACCCGGATGCAGACAGGCGTGGGCCGCCCCCAGTTCTCGGCGGTGCTCGACTGCGCCGCCGCCGCGGCTGACCTCAACAAGGCGATTTGGGCCGACGGCGGCGTCCGGCATCCGCGGGACGTGGCGCTGGCGCTCGCGGCCGGCGCGGGCGCGGTGATGATCGGGTCGTGGTTCGCCGGGACGCACGAGTCGACAGGCGTCATGATGGCGGACGCCAACGGCCGCGCCTACAAGGAGAGCTTCGGGATGGCGTCGGCACGAGCGGTGCGGGCGCGCACGAAGGAGCAGTCGTTCTTCGAACGCGCCCGGGCCGGGCTGTTCGAGGAGGGGATCTCGTCGTCGCGCATGTACCTGGACCCGGGGCGTCCAGGCGTGGAGGACCTCATCGACTTCATCACCTCGGGCGTGCGGTCATCGTGTACCTATGCCGGCGCGCGGACCCTGCGCGACTTCCACGCTCGCGCCAACGTCGGCGTCCAGAGCCGTTCGGGCTACGAGGAGGGCCGCCCGCTCCACCAGAGTTGGTAGCCGCCCCTCGGCAGGCAGCCTCACAGCAGTCCGATCACGAGCGACATCGCCACGAAGAGAGCCAGCTGGTAGCCGACGTTGATCGCCGTCAGAAGCGGGCGCTTCTGCTCGAACGCATTGTGCTGGAGGAGGGTGGTCGCCGACAGGGTCAACCAGCCGACGAACCCAACCCCCAGCGCCAGCCAGACCGAATCGTTGCCGGTCGCAGTCGAGACCGCCCCGATCGCGACGGCCAGCCCGACCGCAGTCAACGCGTTGGCGACGACGAGTTGGAGCATGTTCCTCGTACGAGCCGCCCGGGAACGCTCCGGGCCGATGCCGGTGAGGCGCTCCCACTGCGCGGCCATGGGTCCCTTCTGGTACCAGAGGAACGCTACGACCATGCCGGCCACGAAGGCCCAGCCTACCCCGAGACCGTCGACCTGCATGGCTGCGGCTCCTTTCGCGCGGCCGCCGGCGGGTCGCCTTGCCTGCCCTGCGGATGGTTGAGAATATAAAGCATGGTGGACGTGGTCAAGCACCACCCGATGAAGACGTACGGGCAGTTCTGCGGACTCGCCCGAGCTCTGGACGTCATCGGGGATCGCTGGAATCTCCTGATCGTGCGCGAGCTCATCGCCGGCCCGCTGCGCTACACGGAGTTGCGCACCTCGCTGGCCGGCGTGGCGACGAACCTCCTGGCTGACCGGCTCCGCACCCTGGAGACTTTCGGCGTGGTCGAACGGCGGGTGGCGGAGGGCGGCGTCGCCTACGCGCTCACTCCCTGGGGGGAGGGCTTGCGCGCCCCGCTCGAAGCCCTCGTTCGCTGGAGCGCGCCGCTCATGGTGACCGGCGGTGAGGGCGAGGTGTTCCGTCCGCGCTGGCTCGTCCTCGCCCTCCCGGCCCTGCTGGCGGGCGTGACGGCCAGTCCGCCGGCCGTGGTCGGCGTCGAGGTCGCGGGGACGGTCGTCGTGTTGCGCGTCGACGCGGGCGGCGTCCACGCAGAACTCGGCGCCGAAGACGACGTCCCGGACACGCTGCTGTCCGCCCCACCCGCGATGCTGCTGGGCCTGGCCGCAGGCGCACTCGGCGTGGACGAGGTCGTCGCCGCCGGGCATTTGTCCGGGGACGCGGACGCCCTGCGGCGGGCGTTCCCGGCCGAGAGGCGCCGGCCCGTGTGCGGACCGACCGCGGCGGATCCTAGTGCTTGAAGTCGCCCCGGTAGAACTCGTAGGCCCACCCGAAGACGCACCAGATGCCGAATGCCACGCCGATCAGGGAGATCCACCAGCCGAACACAGGCCCGAGGCCGATGAGGGCCACGGCGCACGTCGTCCAGAACGGGACGAGGCTGCTCGGCGGGAAGAAGCCGATGGCCCCGGCACCGTCGACCACCTCGGCGTCCTTGCGGTCTTCCGGCCGGGGGATGGCATTGTGCCGGCTCAGCGTGTGTCCGGTGATGGCGAACGTGCCCCAGATCATGAGGCAGAACAGCAAGGTCAGCGCGAACACCGTGGTGCCGATCGGCTCCACCATGCCGTGCGGACTGGCCTGGTAGGTCATCCACGCATAGATGGGCGTGACCACGAGGAAGAAGATCGTGAGGAACAAGAAGATCCGGGATTCGGCCTTCACTTCTTCGCCTCCTGATCCTCGACGTCGACGAGATCCTCCTGCAGGGGGTTCTCGGGATGCGGGCCCATGCCGGAGATCTCCGGGTGGTGCAGGTCGAACGCCGGGGACTCCGAACGGATGCGCGGGAGCGACGTGAAGTTGAACCGGGGAGGCGGCGAGGACGTCGCCCACTCCAGGGAACGACCCCAACCCCACGGATCGTCCTCGGTCACCCGGGGCGCGTTGCGGTGGCTCGTCCACACGTTCCACAGGAAGGGCAGCATCGAAATGCCGAGCAGGAACGCCCCAACGGTCGAGACCTGGTTGAGGAGCGTGAACCCCTCACCGGGCAGGTAGTCGACGATGCGGCGCTGCATGCCTTCGATGCCGAGCCAGTGCTGCACGAGGAAAGTGGTGTGGAAGCCCACGAACACCAGCCAGAAGTGCAGCTTGCCGAGGGTCTCGTCGAGGAAGTAGCCGTAGAACTTCGGCCACCAGAAGTAGAAGCCGGCGAACATCGCGAACACGACCGTGCCGAAGAGCACGTAGTGGAAGTGGGCGACGACGAAGTAGGTGTCGGACACGTGGAAGTCGAGCGGCGGCGAAGCGAGAATGACGCCGGTGAGGCCGCCGAACAGGAACGTGGTCAGGAAGCCGACCGCCCACAGCATGGGGGTGTCCAGCCGGATGGACCCGCCCCACATCGTGCCGATCCAGTTGAAGAACTTCACGCCGGTGGGCACGGCGATCATGAACGTCATGAACGAGAAGAACGGCAGGTTCACCGCGCCGGTCACGAACATGTGGTGCGCCCACACGGAGATCGACAGGCCGCCGATGGCCAGCGTGGCCGCCACCAGACCCACATAGCCGAAGACCGGCTTGCGGCTGAACACAGGCAGGATCTCGGTGATGATGCCGAAGAACGGCAGGGCAAGCACGTAGACCTCGGGATGGCCGAAGAACCAGAACAGGTGTTGCCACAGCAGGGCACCGCCGGTGGCCGAACCGAGGATGTGGGTGCCGAGCACGCGGTCGCTGAGCAGCACGAGCAAGCCGGCCGCGAGCACCGGGAACACCACCAGGATCAGGATCGACGTCACCAAGATGTTCCAGGTGAAGATCGACATGCGCCACATCGTCAGGCCGGGGGCGCGCATCGTCACGATGGTCGTGATGAAGTTCACCGCGCCGAGGATCGAGCTCAGGCCCAGCATGTAGAGGCCGACGAGCCACAGATCGCCGCCGACACCGGGCGAGTTGATGGCGTCCGAGAGCGGCACGTAGGCGAACCAGCCGAAGGACGCCGCACCGTCCGGGCTCAGGAAGCCCGCGCACGCGATCAGGGACCCGAACAGGTACAGCCAGAAGGCGAACATGTTGAGGCGAGGGAACGACACGTCGGGTGCGCCGATGTGCAGCGGCAGCAACGCGTTCGCGAACGCCGCGAACATGGGGGTCGCGAACATGAGCAGCATGATCGTGCCGTGCATGGTGAACAGCTGGTTGAACTGCTCGAAGTCGAAGTACTGACGGCCGGGGAAGGCCAACTCCGCGCGGATCGCGAGCGCCAGCAGGCCGCCGAAGGCGAAGAAGGCGAGCGCGGTCCACATGTAGAGCTTCGCGATCACCTTGTGGTCGGTCGTGGTCATCCACGACATGACCAGAGCTCCCATGTTCTGCTTGCGAACCGGACGCGCAGCAGTGGCGTCCACACGGGCAGCGGTCGTCATGTCAGCCCTCCGTCCTCGGGCCGGCGCTGGGGAACGCGGGAACGGCCACGACACCGTCGTTGCCGGACGCCGCGAGTTCCTTGATCCGGGCGTTGTACTCGTTGACGCTCACGACCTCCACGTGGAAGACCATGGCGGCGTGGTAGGTGCCACACAACTCGGCGCACTTGCCGAGGAACGTGCCCTCCTTGGTGGGGGTCACATCGAAGCTGTTGGGGTGGCCGGGGATGACGTCGAGCTTGAAGTAGAAGTCCGGCACCCAGAACGAGTGGATGACGTCGGCCGACTGCAGGTTGAAGCGCACGGGCTCCCCGAGCGGCAGGACCAGCGTCGGGATGTCCTCGAGCGTGCCGACGGTGTGGGCGTCGGCGCCGATG
>NZ_JARKOT010000120.1 GCF_029977985.1 Propioniciclava sp.
AGCAGGTTCATGCCCAGCATGAGGATCAGGAACACCCCGAGGATCCACAACAGGGGGCTCCGGACGAGCCGCGGAGCTTTCATGCCACTCCCAGTCTTGACGGTCGGTCTGCGCGGTCGAGCGTACTGCACGCCCCCAACCACTGCCGGGGGGGGACGGTGGCCGGGTGGAAGGTCCCAACTCCTGCGTGCACAACTACTTCCCAAATCGGGAAGTAGTTGCTAGTCTTCACTTGTCAGAACCCCGAGGAGGAAACATGAACCGCTCGACCCAACTCACCTTCGCCTGGCTCGGCGTCGCCACCGGCATCATCGCGACGGTCGTCACTTGCGTGATCGCCGCCCTCAACGGCCACCCCCAGGCCCTCGTCCTGGCCAGCACCACATCGGTCGGCCTCGTGGCCGCGGGCGTCGGCGCCACCACCGCCCTCCGTCGGGGTGAGCAGCGATGACCGGCGAGATGGACGCCGCCCGCGCGCGCCACCTGCTCGATGAGGCCGGACGCCTCGGCTCGATCGCCCGCGCGGGTGCCAGCTGGCCGCACATCGCGTTCCTGCTCGGCCTCGGCGGGGTCTCGACGATGTTCGTCGTGGCGCTCCACCTCGTGGTGCGCAGCGACGAGCACCTCGTGTGGCTGCCCATGGCTGCGATGGGGGCCTGGTTGGCGATCCTCGTCACCGTCATGGTCGTGTTC
The DNA here is from genome assembly GCF_029977985.1 of Propioniciclava sp. Taxonomy (GTDB): domain Bacteria; phylum Actinomycetota; class Actinomycetes; order Propionibacteriales; family Propionibacteriaceae; genus Propioniciclava. Next base: position 694 of record NZ_JARKOT010000120.1, read on the forward strand.
GCCCGGGCCAGCAAGGCCGGCTTCAGCCGGCGCTGGGTGCAGGCGATGGGCGCCTGGGCCCTCGTGTGGGTCGTCGCGATGCTCGGCGGCACCGTCTGGTGGAAGGGTCAGCTCTGGTTCACGATCGCGGCGGCCCTCGCCCTCACCCTGGTCACCACGGCGGGCGCGTGGCGGGAGGCCCGGAGGTGACGGCGTCCGGCCAGCACCCGCGCCACCAGCTCGACGACCACCTGACGCACCCGGTGCGGTTCTCGCTGACCGCCGCCCTCGCCGCCACCGAGGAACTCGAGTTCGCCGCGGCCCGCGACCACCTCCAGGTGAGCGACTCGGTGCTCAGCCGGCAGGCGTCCGCCCTGGAGGTTGCGGGCATCGTCCGCATCAAGAAGGGCTACGTGGGCAAGCGCCCGCGCACCTGGTTCTCCCTCACCCCTGCCGGCCGCCGCACCTGGGAGGCGCACCTCGCCGCCCTGCGCGAGATCGCCGGCGGCTGACGCCGGGCTCGGTGCACGTCAGGCCTGCGTCACCAGCCCCGTCAGGATGGACTCGATGACCGTGGGCGCGAGGGTGCCCTGCCGGATGTCGCGGATCACCCCGTCCCGGTCGATGAAGTAGTGGGCGGGGATCGCCGAGACGCTGTAGGTCTGGGCGATGACCGAATCGGGGTCGGCCCCGATCGGATAGGTGAGCCCCACGCGTTGGGCGTACGCCGCCACAGCCTGGTTGTCCTCGGTGATGTTGACGCCCAGCACCACGAGCCCCTGCGGCTCGAAGCGGGTGTAGGCCGCCTGGATGTCGGGCACTTCCGCCTGGCAGCCCGAGCACCAGCTCGCCCCGAACGTGAGCCACACCGGGTGGCCGCGGAACTGGCTCAGCGTCACCTGCCGCCCGTCGTGGGTGGTGACGGTGAAGTCGGCCGCCGGCTTGCCCACCTCGGGCGGGGGCACGTCCGAGACGCCCGGCAGCGTGATGACCGTCGCGCCGCCGATCTGCGCGGCGGCGTCCTGCGCGGTGCCCTGACGCACCAGCCAGGCGCCGGCCGCGATGACCGCGGCGGTGACGAGCAGCACGATGAGCGTCCCGAACCGGGAGTTGCGGATCCGTTCGCGCGGGTCGCGCCGGGAATCCGCGGCCGGGGTGAGGACGTCCACGCGGGCCGGCTGCTCGTCGGTTCGACTCATCGGGTCACCCCATAGCTGTGCAGGCCGCCGAAGAACGCGTTCCCGACGAACGTGAGGATCACCGAGGCAAAGGCGACGACGAGCAGCCAGGCGGCCCCGCGCCCGACCCAACCGCGCGCCACGCGCGCGTGGAGGTAGCCGCCGTAGATGAGCCAGGTGACCAAGGACGCCGTCTCCTTCGGGTCCCAACTCCAGTAGCTGCCCCAGGCGATCTGCGCCCACACGGCGCCGAGCACGATGACCGCCGTGAGCAGCGGGTAGCCGATGACGACCGCACGGTAGCCGAGTCGATCGAGCACCTCGCGCTTCGGCAGAACCCGGGCGAACCCTTCGGGCACCCAGTCGTGAACCAGATAGAGGCCTGCGGCGGCGAACGACACCGCGAAAGCGCCGTAGGCGAAGATCGCAACGATGATGTGCGTGGTCAGCAGCAGGCTGTTCTGCAGGGCGGGCACGAGGGGGTCCGCCGTGGTCGCCCACGACAACGCGTAGAGCTCCATCGCGAGCGTGATCGGCAGCACGAGCAGCGCGAGGGTGCGGGCGCGATAGCGCCACTCGAAGAACAGGTAGACGGCCAGGAAGCCCCACGCCATCGACACCGCGAACTCGTGCTGGGTGACGAACGGCCCGTGGCCGGTGACGATCGCGCGCAGCACGAGGCTGACCGTCAGGCAACCCAGCGCGACCCACGCCATCGTCGAGGCTTGGCGTGCCAACGTCACAGCCGACAGCGATCCCGCCCGGCGGGCCGGCGCGGGTTCCTCCTCCGGGTCGTCGAGCTGACCTGCGCCGCCGACCACGGCCCCGATGCGCTGGCGGGCCGCGGGCCGGGCGGCGAGCGCCCGGTAGCCACGGACGACTGCGGCCATGTAGGCGGCCGTGGACAAGGCGGTCGCGACGAGGGCCGCAATGATCGCGTACTGCGCTTGGACGAGCATGGTTGGACTCCTCGAGATCAGTCGCTCAGCTGTCGGCGGAGAGACGGTGGACAAGATCGGCGAAGGCCGGTTCGAAGGCGGGATCCCGCTTGAGGGGAGCCGCCAACTCGATCGAGCTGGCGTTCCCACCGTCAGGGCGGATGCGGACCCACACGCGACGGTGCGGCAGGAAGAACACGAGCATGGAGCCGGCGATCAGGGCGATGCTGCCGGTCCAGACGAGCCACGCCCCCGGATCGCGGTTCACGGACAAGACGGTGTACTGACGGTTGCGCTCGAAGGTGTAGGTGAGGTCCCCCACCTGGACCGGGCGGCCTTGTTCGACCACCTGGAAGTCGGGCTCCGCCGCCCCCGTGCGGTGCACCTCGAGGGCGACCGTGCCGGGAGGAAGATCGGTGAGCGTCCGGCCCGACTCGGCCTGGATCACCCACACGGCGTCGATGCCGTCGGCGGGGGCGTCCACCACGCCGGCACGGGTGGTGCCGTCGTCGGCCGCATAGTCCAGGGTCACGAAGCGGGAGAACACCGGCGCGCCCTCGCGACTGGCCGTGAGGTCGACGCCGATGCCGAAGGCGGCCTGGTGGAACCACACGCCCTCGAACCGCAAGGGGTCGTTCACGCGGACATCCTGCTGCGCCACCGTCCGGCCGTCGCGCGTGAGCACCACGTCGGACACGTAGTCGCGCGGGGTCCCGTCCTCGTAGTAGGCGTCATGGAACGACAGGGCAGTCACCGTGAGACCGGTGCCGTGCCCGACCTCAACCGGCGATCCGATGGGTGCCACGAAGGAGCTCACCTTGAAGCCGAGGGTCGCGGACACGACGAAGCCGGCGAGGATCACCACGAACGACAGGTGGGCGACCACCGTGCCGAAGGGACCCCAGCGGAAGCGGTCGCCGTACAGGTCAGGGCCACCCTCGCCGTCGGCCGCGACGACCCGGAAGCGCTGGGCGCGCAGGCCGGCGCGGACGCGAGCCGCGGCGTCCTCGACCCCCACGGGGAGGACGAGCGTCGCCGCGAGGGGGGCGTGGGAGAAGAAGGCGTCGGACATGGACACCCGCGGCCGGGTGGCCGTGTGCCACAGGCGCGGTGCGCGGTTGACGGAGCACGCGAGGATGCTCAGGGCGAGCAGCGCGAAAAGGGCCAAGAAGTACCACGTGGAGAACACGTTGAGCAGCCCGAGGGCGGCCAGGATCGGCGCCCAGCCGCCGTACTTCACCGCGGGACCTGCCTCGAACCACTCCCGGTAGGCCTTGGGGTCGGCGAGCGCCTCGGGCGGCGCCTGCATGAGCAGCGTCCCGAGAAGGGTGAGCAGACCGAGGACGATGATGATCCACAGGCCGGTGCGCATGGAGATGAGGAAGTGCCAGGCGGACTGCAGGAGGCCCCCGGCGCTCCGGCGGGAATCGCGAACCACCGGCCCGTCGAGCAGATCGACCCGCCCGCCGTGATCGACATGACCCGGCACGCGCGCGGTGGCGCCGGTGTGTTCCTTGACGTTCATGCTCATGTTCGGACCCCTGGCTAGACGTCGATCTGCGGGAAGAAGGCGGAGACCCGAACCAGCAGGTTCGTGATCATGAGGAACCCGACGGCCACGAGGAGTCCACCGGTGACGAGGGACACGGCCGCCTCGTGACGCGCGAACCACGACAGTCGTTGGCGCACCGCGTCGGCGCCGAGGGCGACGAGCACGAACGGCAACCCCAGACCGAGCGCGTACACCAGGAGCAGCACCGCGCCCTCCGCGAACGTGTCGCGCAGCGACGCGAGGCCGATGATTGCGCCCAGGGTCGGGCCGACGCACGGCGTCCAGCCGGCCGCGAAGACCACGCCGAACAGCAGCGAGCGCGCCAGCGTCGGCTGCTGCGCAACGACCGCACCGGCGGCGTCCCGGCGCAGGAGCCGACCCGTCGACAAAGACCACCGGTTGTCGAGCCAAGGAAGGCGCACCAGGCCCGCCACGTGCAGGCCCAGCACCACCAGGACCGCTCCACCCACCTGGCGGAGGAGACCTGCCTGGTCGCGCAGCAGGTAACCGACCACACCGATCGACGCCCACAACACCACGAACACGGCGGCGAACCCCGCCACGAACGCCAGCGACTGCTTCAGCGCGACGGTGCGGGGGATGCGGCCGGAGGTCGAGCCCACGATGTAGCCGATCCAAGCGGGAACCAGGGGCAGGCAGCACGGAGAAGCGAACGACGCCACACCTGCGACGAACGCAACCGCCAGCCCAACTTCGACCATGCCCGGTCACCCGCGCTTCCCTCGGACCCGACCTGCGCCGGTATGGAGCCAGTCTGGTTCAGGCGTGCGGGCGGGACCATCCGCCATCCGGCACAGATCGGATAGAACCGGCATGCGCGGGGCTGGGCCCTCTGGGAAGAAAGGTCAGAAGGGACGTCAGCGGGCACCGTCGGCGGGGAAGGTGCGGCCGGGAGACTTAGGAATAGACGTGCGGCGCGAGCGTGGCGACGTCGGTGAGGTTGCGGTACTTGCCCGCATAGTCGAGCCCGTACCCGACGACGAACTCGTTGGGCAGGTCGAAGCCCACGTACTTGACCGCGACCGGGCTCTTCAGCGCCTCGGGCTTGCGGAACATCGTCATGATCTCGAGGCTCGC
>NZ_JARKOT010000094.1 GCF_029977985.1 Propioniciclava sp.
GTCCACGATCAAACTGCCCGCCAAGGGAGCCCTGATCGGCGCGCTGGCGCCGGTGCTGACCCCGGCCGAGGCGGGGGAACGCCGCTCCTTCATGGTGGCGTTCCCCATCCTCACTCAAACGGTCGCGGAACGCACCGCCGACAACGCCGAATTCGCATCCGACATGGGTAACGAACTGCGCCGCAAGGCCGGCGTCAAACCGAGAGCGCGACACCGCAACGAGGCCGCCAAGGCCCACGGGATGGACGAGAAACTCGCCCGCGGCAACTCCATGACCCGCCCCTACGCGGTCGCCACCGTGACCGTGCCACGCACCAAGTCGATCATCGAGTACGGACGCCGCCTCGACGCGTCCATCCGGGTGGCCGGGTTCTCACCGTTGCGCCTCGACCTGGCCCAGGACCGCGCGTTCGCGGCGTCAACGATCCCACTCGGGGTGTGCCTGACCCGGGACGGTGTCGCATGAGGGCTCGCCGCACCAGCGACGCCCGCGACGTCGCCCACCTGATGGCCGACCTCGGGCACGAACTGCCCAGGCTGCCCGAGCCGCCGGCCGCCCCAAGAGAGCCCCGGCTGTTCCGGTCCGTGCCTCGAGGGGGGCTGAACCGGCGCGGACGCGGATGGTCGCCGGCCCCCGCCCAGGTGTCGACGTGGCGGATGGCCTCCGATCAGGCCCCCGCGCTGTGGCCGTTCATCTCCGCCCCCGGGCTGCCCCCGACGGGAGCGCAGATGGGCATCGACGTGTTGTCGGGTGGCTCGTTCTACGCCGACCCGCTGGGCTGGGTGCTCGCCTCCCAAGTGTCGGTGACCAACCCGAACGTCATGTGTTTCGGTAAGCCGGGCGGCGGTAAGTCCGCGACCAGCAAGGCGTTCCTGTTGCGGATGACCGACTTCGGGTATCGGGTGCTGATCCTCGGCGACCCGAAGGACGAGTACGAACCCATGTGCCACGCGTTGGGGGTGGAACCGTTCGTCATCGGCCACGGGCTGTCGGCGCGGATCAACCCGCTCGACTTCGGCCCGCTCGGCAGGGGCTGGGCC
>NZ_JARKOT010000127.1 GCF_029977985.1 Propioniciclava sp.
GCCGTGGAGGATCTTCAGGTCGGCGAGGTTCAGCAGTTCCTTGGCGATCGCGGTCGCGGCGGAGGTCGACTCTCCGACGGTGAGCATGTCGCCGGGCTTGTGGCCGACGACGAACTGGATCTCGCCGTCGCGGCGGGAGAACCGCATGTCGGCGTCCAGGCTCTTGACGGCTTCGAGGCCGAGGCGCATCTGTTTCCACATCTCGTCGCGGATGTTGATGCGCAGGGCGCCGGGGGCCTTGATCTCGCGCATGGCGCGTCCCCACGACGACAGGCAGGTCAGCGCGATGCCCATCGCCTCGTCGCCGAGGGGTTCGAGGCGGGACAGGGAGAACGACTGGATGGGGGCCGTCCAGTCGACGGCGATGGTGGTGGGGGCGTCGAAAAGGCCGGCCAGCGCCCCGGTCACCAGCTGTCCGAGGGCGTCCCGCAGCAGGCGGGTTTCGTCGAGGAACTGCCTTGTGGACGCGTAGCGGCATTCGCCGACCAGTTGCTCGGTGGGGTTGGCGAGGAGTTGCCACAGGGCGGGGATGGTGGTCACGCGCAGGGTGGGGTGCCCATCCTGGTAGCCGGTCAGCTGGGCGAGGGCCGCTTCGACGACGCGGGCGTCGGTGGGTCCGAACGGGACGCGTTGCTCGCCGACGAACTGGGAGCCAACCAGCCCGCGGATCAGGGTGAGCCACCGGCGGAAGATGATCCCGGCCCGGCGTCGCGCTTCGACGCGGTCGAGGGTGTCCCACCCGTCGCCGAGCGGGCCGAAGTCGAGGGGGTTGATGCGGGCGCTCATGCCGGGGCCGACGGCGAAGGGTTGGACGCCGAAGGCGCGGCACAGCGGTTCGTACTCGTCCTTGGGGTCGCCGAGGACGAACACCTTGTAGCCGAAGTCCATCATCAAGGTGGCGAAGTTCTTGGTGTTGGTGGACTTGCCGCCGCCGGGCTTGCCGAAGGTGATGACGTTGGGGTTGGGTGACCGGGACGGTGTCGTCGAGCACCCAGCCGAGCGGGTCGGCGTAGAAGCTGCCCCCGGAGAGTTCGTCGATGCCGATCTGCGCGCCGGTGGGCGGCAGGGGCGGGTTCGCGATGAACGGCCACCACGCCGCCGCCTGGTCGCTGGTCATCCGGTACTGGACGACCGGGGTGCGGGCTGGGCTCCAACCCCGACCCGGACGCCGCCGGCCGCGGCGCGGCGACGCGTGGAACAGGTACGGCTCCTTGCCGGGCCGCTCAGGTTCGGGCTTGGTGGGCAGGTCGTGGCCGAAGTCGGCGAGCAGCTGGGCGGTCGAGCGGCCGCGGGGCGGCGTCCTCATTCGTCGGCCTTCCTGGTGAGTCCGAGGCCCAGCGGCAGGGTGGCGGCGGCGAAGCCGGCGTCCTGGGCGAGGTCGAGGCGCAAGGGGGCGAAGCCGGCGCGTCGGATTGAGGCGTCGAGGCGGCGTCCGAACTCGGCGACGCGCATGGTCTTGGCGACGGTGACGCACGCGACCCCGTAGGGGCGGGTGAGGGCGTGGCCGGAGGCGAGCTTCGCGTCGAGGCGGTGGGCGCGGGTGACGTTGGCGCGGTCGCGGGAGCGTTGCCGGATCTGGAGCCGGCCGCGGAGCCCTTCTCCCATGTCGGCGGCCCATTCGTCGGAGGCGGTCTGTCGGTCGGCGCGGCTGAACGGCAGGATCGGGAACACCACCGTGTAGCTGCGCCGCTCCCCCGGCTCGGACGGGGTGAGCACCGGCGCGAGGGCGCCGAGGCAGGCACCCCGGTCGGGAAGCTTGATGGTGGAGCTGATCGAGTTCCAAGCGTCGTGGGAGTAGTGCCGCATCGTGGCGTCGGCGCCGGAGGGGCCGGCCATCGCCCACGGCACCTCGGTGCACACGGCTGGGTCGGTCTGGTGGGCGGCGAGGGCGTCGATGATCCCGGCCCGGTCCGAGGGCGCAAACCCGGTGCGGACGGCGAGCGCCAGCTGGGGCGAGGTGAGCCAGGTCACGTCGGTCATGCCCATGCCGCCGCGCAGCATGGCGGCGATCTCGTCGGCCAGCGCGTACAGGACGCGGGTGCGTCCTTCGAGGCCGCCGCCGAACTCGCGGGCCTGCTTCGCGATCCGGGTTTCGGGGACCACGAAGCTCACGAACGCTTCGGTGCGAACCGCGGCCCGGGTCAGGGCGGTGGCGAGTTCGTCGTTCATCCGGCGGGCGAGTTCGGGGCCGTCGGGACGCCGATGCGCGGCGATCCACTGTTGCCGCTCGGCGCCGTCGTCGGGGACGGTGCGGACCAGGAACACGATGTCGCTGATCAGGGACGCCCGGGCAGCGACGTCCAGTAGTTCAGTCAGCCCGCGGCCGTACTGGTCGCGACGGTCGCCCTCGGCCATGCCGACGCCGGGGTGCCGGATCGCGCCGGTCATCGCCCACGTGCGCAGGCCGTGGTCCTGGATGATCGCGTACCGCGTCTGAGCCGGGCCCTTGGGGGCGCCGACGTGGACCTCGATGCCGGACATCACGCCGGGCAGGTCCGCGTTAGCGAGGGCTTCCGCCTTGCCGGTGGCGGCCATGCTGCGCCACGACGTCCAGCCGAGCGCCTTGCCGGCGGTGAAGCTCCGGCTGGCCAGCAGCCAGCCGGTGGCCGATCGGCCGCGGACGGGGACGTCGACAAGCACCGTGACCACGGTCGCCAGGGCGGCCAACTCGGCGGCCAGCGTCCACCGTTGCTGGCTGGCGGCAACGAA
>NZ_JARKOT010000145.1 GCF_029977985.1 Propioniciclava sp.
CTGCGGCTGCTGTGCGACGCGAACAGCAACACCGAGATCGCCGACACCCTCTTCCTGTCCGAGTCGACGGTGAAGTCGCACGTGTCCGGCATCATGGCGAAACTGCAGGTGTCGTCGCGGCTGAAAGCAGTCGTCCGTGCCTACGAGCTCGGGCTCGTCGAGCCGCGCTGAGCGGGCCCCGCACAGCGGACGGATTGCGGCGTGGAGGGCAGTTCGGGTGAGAATGGGTCAATGACCCCCGACGAGTACGCCGCCCGCCCCTTCGCAGAGGTGCTGACCGAGGCGATCCAGGCGCGCGGACTCTCGCTCGAGCGCATCCGGGCCCGGCTCGACGCCGCCAACGTCCCGGTGAGCATCGCGACGCTCAGCTACTGGCAGTCGGGACGCTCGCTGCCCACCCGCGCCCGGTCCTATCACACGCTCGTCGAGCTGGAACGGATCCTCGACGTCGACGCCGGCCACCTCACGTCACTCACGCACACCTCCGACGGCCGGACGCGCAAGGAGCTGTTCTCTTGGCAGTCGGTGCTGCCGGTGCGCGACCTGGCGGCGTCCATCATCGGCGACCTCGGCATCGACATGCAGGGCCAGCTGGCCCGCGTCACCATGATGGACCGGCTCGCCGTCGGTGCCGACCGCACCGAGCACGTCCAGGAGAGCCGCATCCTGTGGCGGGCCGAACGCAACGGATTGCACCGTTGGCCGCTCGTCCTGCACCAGGACGCCGACGACGCCGGTGCCGTCCCGAGCGTGGAGGCCGTGTTCGGCTGCCAGGTCGGTGAGGTCATCGAGGTGCCCGAGCGGCACCTGGTCGTCGCCGAGATGGTGGCGCCGCGGGTGCTGCAGCGCGGCGAGCACCTGCTCACCGAGACGCGCATCCGGTATGCGCCCACGTCCACTCCGTCGTTCCGCATGAACCGCGCCTCCGCCGATCCGGTGCGGGTCGTGAGCATGTGCGTCACCTTCGACGCGCACGTGCTGCCGGCGCGCATCCGTTCCGGGTTCTCCGAGCAGATAGACGTGGACCCCATCGAACTCGTCGACGTCGAACTGGCCGACAACGAGGTGCAGCTCATTCGCACGGACGCCCCTCCGGGCGTCCATTCGCTGTCGTGGGAATGGGATTGAGCCTGGACGGCGTCGCCGACGCCCTCTACGCCGGCGACCCCGCCGACTTCGTCGTGACCCGGGACGCCGCCGCCAAGGCCGCGCGCGCCGCCGGCGACAAGGCGCTCGCCGCCGCGATCGGGAAGCTGCGGCGGCCGAGCCTGGCCGCCTGGTACGTGAACGTGGCCGCCCGTGCGTCCTTGGTGTCGCTCGTGGAGTGGCTGGCGCTCGGCGAAGACCTGCGAGCCGCCCAGCAAGCCCTCGACGCGGCACGCGTGCGGGCCCTCTCCGCTCGCCGCACCCAGCTGGAGGCCCGCGTCGTCGGCGACCTCGTGGCGCACTTGGGCGCCCTGGGCTTCACGGCGAGCGCTCCCGCGCTCGACGAGGTGCGAGCCACGTTGCGGGCGGCTCTCGCCGACCCCGAAGCCAGCGCCGCGGTCGCTTCCGGGCGCCTCACCCGCGCCCTGTCCTACGCCGGCTTCGGCGAGGTCGACCTCAGCGAGGCGCTGGCCGCGATCGGGGCCGAGCCTGCGGCGTCCGCCGAGCCGCCCGCGGCC
>NZ_JARKOT010000170.1 GCF_029977985.1 Propioniciclava sp.
CGTGCCCGCCGGTCACCCCGCCCGATCTGACCGTCTTCGCCCGCCTCGACGTGCTCGGGTTGCGGGTGACCGGCCAGCAGGTGTGGCCCGACAAGGCGATCCTGTTCTGCTCGCTGACCGGCCCCGATGCCGGCTGCCCCAACTGCGGCCAACCGGGCGTGGTGCACGATCATGTCGTACGTCGCTTCACGCACCTGCCGGTGGGCCGGAAAGCGACGTGGCTGCATGTTGACGTGCCCCGCTACCGCTGTGCCGGATGCCACCGGTTGTGGCGCCACCCGTTGACGACCGTGGCCCGGCCACGGTCGAAACTGACCCGGGCCGCGGACTGGTGGGCGCTATCAGAAGTGGTGCTCGACCACACCCCGATCAGCGGCGTCGCCGCCGTCCTGGACGTCAGCTGGGACACCGCCCACACCGCCGTCACCGAGGTCGGCACCCAGGTGCTGATCGGGCACCCGGGGCGACTCGACGGCGTCGAGGTGGTCGGCGTCGACGAACACGCCTGGCGGCACACACGCAAGGGCGACAAGTACGTGACGGTCATCATCGACCTCACCCCGATCAGGGACGGCACGGGCCCGGCCCGCTTGTTGGACTTGGTGGAGGGGCGTTCCAAGCAGGTGTTCAAGACCTGGCTCGAGGCCCGTACCGAACAGTTCCGCGCCCGGGTGCAGATCGTCGCGATGGATGGGTTCACCGGCTTCAAGACCGCCGCCGCCGACGCCGTGCCCGACGCCGTCGCCGTGATGGACCCCTTCCATGTCGTCGCGCTAGCCGGCGACAAGCTCAACACCACCCGACAACGCGTCCAACGTGAACTCACTGGCGAACGCGGCCGCCGCGACGATCCGCTCTACAAGGCCCGACGCACCCTGCGCACCGGACGCACCCTGCTCACCGAGCGACAGAAGGCCCGCCTGGACGCCCTGTTCAGCAACGACGACGTCGCGGCCGTCGAGGTCACCTGGCTGGTCTACCAAGACATCATCGACGCCTACCGCACCCCCGACCGCCGCACCGGCAGGCAGCTCCTCACTCGGGTGATCGATCGCATCAAGACCGCAGTGCCCGAGGCCCTCGCCGAGCTGGCC
>NZ_JARKOT010000175.1 GCF_029977985.1 Propioniciclava sp.
TCGGTGAGGCAGGCGGCGATGAGGTCGTCCTTGGAATCGTAGGCGCGGAAGATCGTGCCCTCGGCAATGCCGGCGGCCTCGGCGATCTGCCGGGTGGAGTTGTCGGTGCCATGCTCGCGCAGCAGCGGCAGGGTGGCGTCCACAAGGGCTTTGCGCCGCTCGTCGGCGGACATGCGGGGGGCTCGGGTCACGAGCACCCACTCTAGGTGAGTGAGTGCTCACTCACCAACAGCCCGGACGGCCGAGCCGTCAGTTGCCTCCAGCTGGATAGGCTTCCGGGGACGAAGGAGGTGAACCATGACGCTGTTCCTGTGGATCGGGGCCATCGGGGTCGTGCTGCTGCTGCTCACGCTCGTGCTCGACGACTTCCTCGACGGGGTCCTCGACGGGCTCGGCGGCAGCGAATGGTTCACCGGGGCCGCGCTCGCGGGCTTCCTCGGAGCGCTCGGTTTCGGCGGGGCGCTGGTCCACGCCCTCACGGAGAACCTGACGCTGGCGTGGGTGGTGGGCATCGCGGCCGGGCTCGGGCTCGGCGCCGTCGTGGGCTGGGTGACCGCCCGCATGCGACACACCGACAGCGGGCTCGCGCCCGGGGCCCGCGAACTCGTCGGGGTGACCGCCACCGTCGCGACGCCCATCCCCGAGGGCGGCTACGGAACCGTCCGGCTGCACCACGGCGGCCACCTGACGACGATGAACGCCCGCAGCGAGGCGCCCGTGGCGGCCGGGGAGACCGTCTGGGTCGTCGAGTCGCTGTCCCCAGGTGCCGTCCTCGTCCGACCCACCCACCCCACCGGCGACCCGTTCTCGCCGACCGCCGACCGACCCGACTGACCGACCACACCACGCAAGGAGACACCCCACATGCCGTTCTTCGACCTGCCTCCGTTCCTGCTGCCCCTGCTTGGCATCATCGCGATCGTCGTCCTGCTCGCGCTCGTGATCGTGACCCGCTACAAGGTGGCCGGACCGAACGAGGCCTACATCGTCACCGGACGCCGCGGCAAGGAGGTGCGCAACCTCGAGACGGGCGAGATCAGTCACGACCTGTCCGGGCAGAAGGTCGTCATGGGCGGCGGCGTGTTCGTCGTGCCGTTCGTGCAGCGCCTCCACATCCTCGACCTCTCCAGCCGCCGCATCCCCGTCACCATCCGGGGCGCCGTGTCCGGCCAGGGCGTCAAGCTGAACCTCGAGGGCGTCGCCATGGTCAAGGTGGGCGGCAACGAGGACCAGATCCGTGCCGCCGCCCAGCGCTTCCTCTCCCAGCAGGACGAGGTGGAGACGTTCACCCAGGAGGTGCTCGCCGGCGCGCTGCGGTCGATCGTCGGCTCGCTGTCGGTCGAACAGATCATCCGCGACCGCGCCGCGTTCGCGCAGAAGGTGGCCGACGAGTCCGAGGCGTCGCTCACCGGCCAGGGCCTGCTGCTCGACACCTTCCAGATCCAGGACATCACCGATGACGGCCAGTACCTGGCCGACCTCGGCCGGCCCGAAGCAGCCCGCGTCGGGCAGCTCGCCGCCATCGCCGAGGCGCAGGCACGCCAGGCGTCCGAGCAGGCGCGCGTCGCCGCCGAGCAGGAAATCGCCGTCGCCAACCGCCAGCTCGCCCTGAAGAACGCCGAGATCAAGGCCGAGACAGACGCCGCCGCCGCCCAAGCGGCCGCCGCCGGCCCGTTGGCGCAGGCCGACCGCGACCAGGCGATCCTGCTCGAGCGGGAGAAGGTCGCCGAGCGCCAGGCGGCGTTGAAGGAGCGCGAGCTGGACACCGAGGTGCGGCGTCCCGCCGACGCGGAGCGCTACCGCATCGAGACGGAGGCGGCCGCCAAGCGGCAGGCGTCCATCCTGGCCGCCGAGGCCAACAAGGCCGCAGCCATCGCCGCCGCCGAGGCGGAGGCGGAGAAGGCGCGACTCACCGGTGTGGGCGACAAGTCCCGTCGTGCGGCGCTCGCGGAGGCCGAGGCGATCGAGGGTGCCAAGCGCGGTGAGGCCGAGAAGGCGCGTCGTCTGGCCGAGGCGGAGGCGCTCAAGGCCGAGGGCGACGCGAAGGCGTCCGCGATCCTCGCGACGGGAGAGGCCGAGGCCGAAGCGATGAACAAGCGCGCCGACGCCTACGCCCGCTACAACGAGGCGGCGGTGCTCGAGATGCTCGTGTCCGTGCTGCCCGAGGTGGCCAAGCAGGTGGCCGCACCGATGGCGTCCATCGACAAGATGACCGTCGTCTCGACCGACGGTGCCGCCGAGATCCCGCGCACCGTGACGACCAACCTGGTTCAGGTCATGGAGTTGCTGAAGTCCACCACCGGCGTGGACCTCGGCCACCTCATCGAGAAGTACGGCCTCGCGACGACGGAGAAGGCGACCGTCGAGGGTCAGGTCGTCGACAAGGCGTGATGGTGGGCCGGCTGGGCCGGCCAGCGTCCCGTCGCTGCCCGTGTGACGGTCCGGTACACCCCCGTGTGGCAGTTGGGGCTCACGAATAGGGCGCTCCAGCGCCCTATTCGTGAGCCCCAACTGCCACACAGGGGTGGTCCCCAACGGTCGCACGGGCGGGATGGCGATGTCGGATTCTTGCTGGAGGGAGGGCGTCTCGTCGGGGATCATGGTGGCTGTGATGCCCGACCGGTCCGCCTGCCTCGCCGCTGTCGCCAGCCGCGATGCGCGCTTCGACGGCGCCTTCTTCACCGGCGTCACCTCGACCGGGATCTACTGCCGGCCCAGCTGCCCCGCCCGGACGCCGGCCCCGCAGCACTGCACCTTCCACCCGAGCGCGGCGGCTGCGCAGGCCGCCGGCTTCCGCGCCTGCAAACGGTGCCGTCCGGACGCCGTGCCGGGTTCCGCGGACTGGGAGCCACGCGCGGACGCCACCGCCAGGGCAGTACGCCTGATCGCCGACGGGGTCGTCGACCGCGACGGTGTCGAAGGGCTCGCCCGGCACCTGGGCTACTCGCCGAGACAGGTCGAGCGGCTCACCCGGGCCGAGTTGGGGGCGTCCCCGGTCGGGCTGGCCCGTGTGCAGCGGGCGCACACCGCGCGGCTGCTGCTGCAAACGACGCACCTGCCGCTCGCCGACGTGGCGTTCGCGGCTGGCTTCGGATCGATCCGATCGTTCAACGAAACAGTGCGGGCCGTGTACGGCTCGACCCCGTCCGATCTGCGGGGGCGGCCGGCCACCGCGCCGACTGGTACAGGGATGCTCCGAGTCGACCTGCGCCTGGCCTTCCGGCGCCCGTTCGAGCCGACCAACGTTTTCGGTCACCTGGCCGCCACCGCGGTGCCCGGGGTGGAGGAGTGGCGTGACGGCGCCTACCGCCGGACGCTCCACCTGCCGCGCGGGCCCGGCATCGTCGCCCTGCGCCCCCGTCCCGACCACGTGGCTGCCACCCTCTTCCTGTCCGATCCGCGGGACCTCACGCCCGCCATCGGCCGCTGCCGGCGGCTGCTCGACCTGGACGCCGACCCTGTCGCCGTCGACGCCGCGCTCGCGGCCGATCCGCTGCTGGCCCCGTTGGTCGCGGCCGCGCCCGGACGCCGCGTCCCGCGGACGGTCGACGCCGCCGAGTTCGCGGTGCGTGCCGTGCTCGGCCAGCAGGTGTCCACGGCGGCGGCCCGAACACACGCGGCCCGGCTCGTGGCGCGCCACGGGGAGCCGGTCGTCGATCCCGCGGGTGGGCTCACCCACCTCTTCCCGACCCCCGCGGCCCTCACGAATCCAGCACAGGACGCCCTGGCCCTGTCGGCCTCCCGCGTGGCGACGCTCGTCGGGCTCGCTCGCGTGCTGGATTCCGGGGGACTCGACCTCGGGCCCGGCGCCGACCGTGACGCCGCCCGCGCTGCCCTCGCTGCGCTCCCGGGCATCGGTCCCTGGACCGTCGAGGTGATCGCGATGCGCGCACTCGGCGACCCGGACGCCTTCCCGGCCACCGATCTCGGCGTCCGCCGCGGGGCTGAACGCCTCGGCATCACCCGGCCCACAGACCATGCCGAGCGGTGGCGTCCTTGGCGCGCCTACGCGACCCAGCACCTCTGGGCCGCCCACGACCACCCGATTAACCACCTGCCCGAGGAGGCACCGTGAAGCACCGCGTCATCGACTCACCGGTCGGGCCGCTCACTCTCGTCGTCGACGACGCCGGCGCACTGGCCGCTCTCTACACCGCGGGGCAGAAGCACCTCCCGGACGCCACCGGCCTCGGCGTCCGCGACGACACCATCGCCGCGGACGCCGTCGCTCAACTGGGGGAGTACTTCGCCGGAACGCGGAGTGCTTTCGAGCTCGACCTGGCCCCGCAAGGCACGGATTTCCAGCGGCGGGTGTGGGCGCTGTTGAGCGGCATTCCCGCGGGGGAGACACGGACCTATGGTCAGTTGGCCGCGCAGTTGGGGACGCCGACAGCGTCCCGCGCCGTCGGCGGCGCGATCGGGCGCAACCCGCTGAGCATCGTCGTGCCGTGCCACCGCGTGATCGGTGCCTCCGGCGCGCTGACGGGCTACGCGGGCGGTGTCGAGCGCAAGCGCTGGCTTCTCGACCACGAGCGTCGGTGACCGCCGAGGGCCCCTCTCCGGCCGAGAGCCCCGTGCCGGAGAGCCCCGCGCCGCAATGCCCATGCCAGAGAGCCCCGCACCGCAATGCCCGCGCCGCAATGCCCGCGCCGCGAGCCCCGCACCGCAAGCCCCGCGCCGGTTGCCGGAGCGCGCTCATTCTCGGATGTGGGTGTGAGTTCAAGCCCGGATCCGAGAATGAGTTCGCCCCGGATCGGTGAACTCGGCGCCAACAGCCGCAGCCGCTGGCGCAAGCCCGCCGGGGGGCTCTTGGAGGATCAGCCCGCGCGGACCGCTTGCTTGACTTCCGGGATGTGCAGGGGCGGGACGCTCAGCGAGGACACTCCCAGCTCGATGAGCCGCGCGGCGTAACCGGGTTGCTCGGCCAGGTCACCGCAGACGCCGACGGGTACGGTCGGCAGTTCCTGGCACACCCAGGCGACGAGGTCGAGGACGGCCGGATCCTCCTGGCTGGCGAGTTCGCCGACGTCGGGATCGGTGCGGTCGGCGGCCAGCACGTACTGGGCGAGGTCGTTGGTGCCGATGCTCACGAAGTCGACCAGCCCGGCGAAGTCGCGTGCCCGGATCGCCGCGGCGGGCACTTCCACCATGATCCCCAACGGCACTCGGGGCGCGCCCATCTCGGCGCGCACGTCCTCGAGCAGGCTCCGGGCCCAGCGCACTTCGTCGGGGCCGGACACCATCGGCAGCAGCACCCGCACGGGCGTGTCACGGCCGGCGATGAGGATGGCGCGCAACTGGTCCACGAACGCGTCGCGCGCCTGCGCCATCGTCCGGATGCCGCGCAGCCCCAGCGCCGGGTTCATCCCGGTGCCCTCGGGCAGGAAGGCCACCGGCTTGTCCGCCCCGGCATCCCACGTGCGGATCGTGATCTCGCGGCGTCCGAGCGCTGTGCCGAGCGAGCGGTAAGCCTCGGCCTGCTGGTCGACCGTCGGCGCCTCGGGGTGCGCCGCGAACAGGATCTCGGTGCGCACGAGTCCGGCGCCGTCGGCGCCGAGGCGCTGTGCCTCGCGGGCGTCGAGCAGGGTCGAGACGTTCGCCAGCACGGGGACGGTCGTGCCGTCGGGCGTCACGGCGGGTTCGGCCGCGCGGCTGAGCGCCCGCTGGGCGGCGAGGCGTCGTTCGACCCTCAGTTCCGCAAGCCGGTTCCGCACCCGGATTCCCGGACGCCGCCAGAACTTCCCGGTGACCGGGTCGAACGCCACCGGTTCGCCCTGGACGAGCTTCGTCGCGTCGCGGCGCCCGGCCAGCACCGGGATGCCGCGCGACCGCGCCGTCAGGACGCCGTGACCGGTCGCCCCGCCCGTCGTCGTGATGACTCCCAGGCACACGCGCGGGTCGAGGCGCAGGGCGGTGGGGGCGTCCAGCTCGCCCACGACCCACACGTGCGGCTCGTCCGGGCCCTCGTCGACCAGCGGTCGCTCCATCAGCCCCAGCAGCAGCAGCCGCCGGAGCCCGCGGAGGTCCTGGCCGCGCTCGCGCAGATACGGGTCGGTGAGTGCGTCGAACGTGCGTGCGGCGCGGGCCAGTTGGCTCGACACGGCGTCCACGGCGCTGAAACCCTCGGTGATGCGCGACACGATGTCGTGGTTGAGCTCCCGGTCGGCGAGCAGCGCGCGCTGGGCGCCGATCAGCCCGGTGGGGTCGCCGTGGGAGGCGACGCTGTCGAGGAACGACGCCACCACGCCCACGGCCTCGGTGAACCGGCTCAGCTCGTCCTTCGGCGCGCCGGGCACGTAGCCCTGCGTCGAGGGGCCGGATGCCCGCAGCGCCACGGTGCCCACCACGGGCAGGGTGTCGGACGCCCCCACGGCCGGTGGCGGCGCGGGCCGCTGGGTCACGGGGCCGATCCGGCGAGGACCCTGGCTGCCGGTGTCCTCGCCGAAGTCGCGCGAGGCCAGATCGGCCAGGACGCCGCGCGCGCGTTCGGCGTCCGGCCCGTTGATGCGCGCCTGCAGGACCTGCCCGCGCATCACCTGGAGCGCCGCGACGCGCGACAGGCTCGCACCGGTCGCCGGCCCGGCGCCTGTGGTGGCGTTCGAGAGCGCCACGTCGGCGTCCAGCCCCATCAGGGCCGTCACGACGGCCGCCGCGGGCCGGATGTGGAGCCCGTGCGGGTTGCGGATCGTCGCCCGCCAGACGACCGACTGCGCCCCGGACGCCGCAGGCTTGCGTTGCGCAGCCGGCCGCGAGGAGGGCAGCGGGGGTGCCGGGACTGCATCGTCGACGTGCTCGATCTTCACGGCGTATGCACGGCGGGCGCGTTCGTCCGCCTCTTCCGGCCCGGCCCCGGACGCCGCCGCCGCGACGGCTGCGACCAATCCCTCGACCAGCGGCGCGGGCGTGATGACGACCCGGTCGGCCAGGTCGTCGGGCAGGAACTCGACGCCCAGTTCGGCGCTGATGAGGGCGCTGCCGATGTCCAGGAGGACGAGGACGCCGTCGCCCGAGTCCGCCGCCGTGATGGCCCGGCTGATCGCAGCGGCGTCCGTGCCGAGGAAGCCGTCGTCGCGCCCGGCCGCCACGAC
>NZ_JARKOT010000216.1 GCF_029977985.1 Propioniciclava sp.
ATCTGGCCGAACGCGTCATCGTCTTGTCGAGTTCGCCGACCGTCGTCCAGGAGGACGTCGTCATCGACCTGCCCGACGAGCGCTCCCAGCTCGAGACCCGCTCGACGCAGCGCTTCACCGAGCTGCGCCACCACATCTACGCGGCGATCCAACTCGCCAAGCAGGGTCTGGTCCCCGCCCAGATCGCCGCCGGCGTGACCCCCGCCGACCTGTCCCGCCCGTCGCAGAAGAAGTAGCGACCGCACCACACCACCGGCCTTCAAGGAGGAAGCCATGTCCGTCACCTTCACCCGCCGCAAGGCGCTCGGCCTCGTCGCCGGCCTGTCCGCCGCCACGCTCGTCGGCTGCTCCGAGGGCACGCCCTCGGGCGGCACCACCACCGCCGGCGGTGGCGCCACGACGGCGTCCGGCGACAGCACCGCCGCCACCGGCACCACGACCAAGATCAGCGTCGGCGTCATCCCGATCCTCGACGTCGCCCCGATCTACCTGGGCGTCGACCAGGGCTTCTTCGCCGACGAAGGCCTCGACCTCACGCTCGAATCCGGCCAGGGCGGCGCGGCGATCGTGCCCGGCGTCACGTCCGGTTCGCTGCAGTTCGGCTTCAGCAACGTCGTCTCCCTCATGCTCGCGAACGCCCGCGGCCTCGGCCTCAAGGCGCTGGCCGCAGGGGCGGCGTCCACGGGCGACACCGAGGCCGACTTCGGCGCCGTGCTCGTCAAGGCCGATTCAGGCATCAAGCGGGCGGCCGACCTCGCCGGCAAGAGCATCGCCGTGAACACGCTGCAGAACATCCAGACGACGACGATCAACGAGATGGTCCGCGCCGATGGCGGCGACCCGGCGGGCATCCAGTACGTCGAGCTCGCCTTCCCCGACATCGTGCCCGCCATCGAGCGCGGCGACGTAGCGGCCGGTCAGCTCGTCGAGCCGTTCCGGACCATCGGCCTCGACGCGGGGCTCGTCTCGGTGGGCGCCAACTACGCCGCCACCGATCCGAACCTCCTCGTCGCCGCCTACTTCACGACGAAGTCGTACGCCGGCGCCAACCCGCAGATCGTCACCAAGTTCACCGCCGCGATGAACAAGTCGCTCGAGTACGCGCAGGCCAACCCGGACGCCGTCCGCAAGATCCTGTCCACCTACACCCAGATCCAGCCCGACGTCGCCGCGAAGGCCGTCCTGCCCAAGTGGGACCCGGAGATCAACCGGGCCGCCGTGCAGAAGCTGGCCGACCTCGGCACGTCCGACGGCCTCTTCCCCAGCGCGCCCGATCTCGACGCCCTCCTCCCCTGAGGCTGGGCCATGCAGACGGTCGTCCTCTCCGGCCAGCAGGGGCGGGCCGTGGCTGCCGAGCAGCTGCGGTCCGCCATCCGCGGGGGTGAGTTCCTCCCCGCCGAGCGGCTCGTCGAGACCGAGCTCGCCGAGCGGTTCGGCGTCACGCGCAGCGCGCTGCGTGCGGCACTGGGCGACCTCGCCACGGAGGGGATGATCGAGCACGTGCCCAACAAGGGCGCCCGCGTGCGAGTGGTGACGGTCGACGAGGCGGTGGTCATCACCGAGGTCCGCCGTGAACTGGAAGCCCTGTGCGCCGCCAAGGCCACCGAGCTCGCCTCGGACGCCGACCTGGACGCCCTCGGCGTCCTCGGTGAGCGCATGCAGGACGCCGTCGCCGCCGGCGATCCGGTGCGCTACTCCGAGCTCAACAAGGAGCTCCACGAGCGCATCCGCGTCCTGTCGGGTCAGCCCGTCGCCCAGGACCTGCTGGGACGCCTCAACGGCCAGTTGGTGCGGCACCGGTTCCGGCTGGCGCTGCGTCCGGAACGGCCCAGCCAATCCATCCACGAGCACCTCGCGATCATCGACGCGCTGCGTGCTCGCGATGCGGACGCCGCCCGTGCGGCCGTCCAGGCCCATCTGACCAGCGTCATCGGCGCGCTGAGGGCCACCCCCGAACAGCCGCTCTGAGCCGGCGGCGTCCGTCGCCTCATCCGGCACCCCGACCCACGGAAGGAATCC
>NZ_JARKOT010000231.1 GCF_029977985.1 Propioniciclava sp.
TCACGAAGAGGGCGCTGTAGCGCCCTCTTCGTGAGCCCCAACCGTCACACAGGGGGGCACCCGCGCGCGGGGGGCGTCCGCAGCATCACCGCGCCACGTGCTCGCCCAGGGCCGCCTGGGTGCTGGGCCACAGGGCGCCGACGACGGCGAGCAGCGCGGCGAGGGCCCCGACCGCCGCCCACGGCGTCACGAGCGTCGACTGGCCGAACGCGAGCAAGTGCAACAGGCCGACCGCCACGACCGGCCCCCGTGCCCAGCGGAGCCGGCGCCACAGCACCACCGCTGCGACCCCCACCAGCAGCGCCCACACCACCAGGCCCAGGGCGATGTGCCCACTGAACTCGCCGTGCCCGCCCGCCAGCGACAGGCCCGCCATGACCACGAAGAAGACCGCGAACCCGGCCGTCGCCACGCTGGCGACGACGAGTCCCCACGGGCGCGGACGGGCGGCCTCGGGCGGCGGGATCGGCACGGTCATCGGCCCCACTGTACGCAGGGCAACACCGGGCGGACGGCAACTCCCCACGGCAACCATGGCGTCACCCTTGTTTTCGCGTCCCGGAATTGGCAGTCTGGACAGTCGCACCAGCCGGACCACCGGGGTGCTCGTTGAACTTCCGTTCTCTTCCGCACCAAGGAGTGGTTGCACCATGGACTGGCGCCATAAGGCGGCGTGCCTGACCGAGGACCCTGAGCTGTTCTTCCCGGTCGGCAACACCGGTCCTGCGATCATGCAGATCGCGGAGGCGAAGAAGGTCTGCCAACGGTGCGACGTGCGCGCCGAGTGTCTCGCGTGGGCGCTGGAGGCCGGGCAGGACCACGGCGTGTGGGGCGGCCTGTCCGAGGACGAGCGGCGCGCCATGAAGCGCCGCAACGCCCGCGCCCGCGTGCGCGGCTGACCGAGCGCTCGGCGTCCTGGACGAGCCCGCGCAGGCGCCGTCCGGACGAGGCCGCGCCGGAGGCGTCCGCCCCAATCAGCCCAGCGGGACCGAGATGCGCGCCCGCGTCTCCCCGTCGGGCAGGGGTTCCATCTCGAACGAGCCGTCCAGATCGGCGATGAGCGCCCGGACGATCGACAGCCCGAGCGAGTGTTCGTCGTCGAGGCTGAAACCACCGGGGAGCGGCTCGCCGTCGTTGGTCACGTCCACCACGAGGCACGCCCCCAGGCGATGAGGGTGCACCTCGACGCGGCCGGCGTCGGCCTGGACGCCGTGTTCCAGGGCGTTCTGGACGACCTCGGTGAAGATCAGGGACAGGTTCGTCGCCACATCGGCGGGGATCGACCCGAAGCTCCCCCGCCGCTGCATCGACACCATCGAACTCGTGGACGCCACGTCGCGCACCATGGTCATGAGGCGGTCGGCCACGTCGTCGAACTGGACCGAACTGTCGAAACCCTGCGACAGGATCTCGTGCACGACCGCGATCGCCGAGACACGCTTCTGCGCGTCGGAGAGGGCGCCGATGGCTTCCTCGCTCGATGTGCGGCGTGCCTGCAGCCTGAGCAGGGCGGCGACGGTCTGCAAATTGTTCTTGACCCGGTGGTGGATCTCTCGGATCGTGGCGTCCTTCGTGACGAGCTGCCGCTCGCGAGCGCGCAGGTCGGTGGCGTCGCGGCACAGGACGAGCCAGCCCTGCGGCCCGTCCTCCCCCTCCAGGGGGACGGTGCGGAGCCGCGCGACGGCCGTCCGCGTCTCGAGATCGGATTCGCGGGCGCGGCGCGGCGCGAGCAGCGGGCCGGACGCCTCCTCCACCGGTTCGCGCGGAGCGGCTGCGAGGGAGCCGGTGACGTCGGCGAAGTTCTCCCCGACGAGGTCGCCGACCCACCCGAGCCGCCGGTAGGCGCTGACGGCGTTCGGGGACGCATACAGGATCGTGCCGTCGGCGGCGACGCGGAACAGTCCGTCGCCGACCCGGGGGCTGCTCCACGGGACAGGCTTGTCGCCCATCACCGGGTAGTGGGCGCGGTGCACCATGCCCGCCAACAGCTGGGCGCCCTCGAGGTAGGTGTCCTCGAGCAGGCCCCGGGCGCGGACGCCCATGCGGTTCGTGTGCATCTCGACGACGCCGATGACGCGGTCGGACCGGAGGACGGGGACAGCGTGCACGTCGACCGGGATACCCGCGCGCAGCTGGTTGTGGCCGATGGACGTGATCGTGCGGCTCAGGTAGGCCTCGGTCACGAGGTGTTCGGGGTCGTAGGCGACCTCCTCGCCGACCACGTCGTCCTCCAGCGCCGTCGGACCCGTGTTCGGCCGGCACTGGGCGGCCGCCCAGAACACGTTGTCGTCCACGTCCGGCACCCACAAGATGAGGTCGGAGAACGACAGGTCGGCCAGCAGATCCCACTGGTCGGTGAGGCCGGCCAGCCACAGCGTGTCCTCGCCCGACAGGTCACAGTGCTGGGCGACGACGTCGGCGAGCATGAGCATGGCGTCATGGTACGGCTCTGGCGGAAGCCCACTCTGCCACGCCCATCGCCGATTTTCCGCAGTCGCCGGCGCATGCGAGAATGGGTCGATGCGTCCTGACGGGGGCGCCACGAACCACTGAGGAGACACCATGGGTAAGGGTGGCCGCAAGCGCAGGTCCCGCAAGAAGAACGCCGCCAACCACGGCAAGCGTCCCAACGCCTGAGCACCGCTCCGGACAGCCGAGGCCCCTCCCCGCTCCGGGGAGGGGCCTTCGACGTTGTCGGGGGAGACCGCGGCACGAACCGCCGGGTTGTCGACGCAAGCCGCCGACGGTCTGCGATTCAGCCCTCGGGGCGGATCTGGATGCGCGTGTAGGTGATCTGCGTCACGATGCGGGCGCGTAGCCCCGCGGGTGCCACCTGCCCGGAACAGGACCGGCGGACCATCGACTTGAGCTTGTCCGCGAGCTCGGCGACCGCGATGCACCGCTCGCACGCGTCGATGTGCACCCGCAGCTCGTCGGCCTTGGCCTCGTCCAGCTCGCCGTCCAGCAGTTCATGGATGCGCAACGCCAGCGCCTGGCACTCCTCCGGGAGCTCGGTCATTCCGCCCCCCCCGTCCCGATGCCGTAGGACGCCGCGTGCTCGGCCAACATGCCACGCAACTGGGTGCGCCCGCGATTGAGGCGGCTCATGACGGTGCCGATCGGCGTCCCCATGATCTCCGCGATCTCCTTGTAGGAGAAGCCCTCGACGTCGGCCAGGTAGACCGCGAGCCGGAAGTCGGGGCTGAGCGCGTTCATCGCTTCGCTCACCACGGAGTCGGGCATGTTGTCGAGGGCGTCCATCTCGGCGCTGCGCAGCCCCGTCGAGCTGTGCTGCTCGGCCCGGTGCAGCTGCCAGTCCTCGACGTCCTCGCCGCCCGCGAGCTGTGGTTGGCGCTGCTTCTTGCGGTAGCTGTTGATGTAGGTGTTGGTGAGGATCCGGTACAGCCACGCCCTCAAGTTCGTGCCCGGCCTGAACTGGTGGAACGAGCCGAACGCCTTCGCGTAAGCCTCCTGCACCACGTCCTCGGCATCGGCCGGGTTCCGCGTCATGCGCAGGGCCGCGCCGTACAACTGGTCGAGGTAGGGCAGCGCGTCCCGCTCGAAGCGTTCGGCGCGTTCGGCCTCCGTCTCGGTGGCCGGGTCGACGAGCGTGGCCTCGGTGTCGATCGGGGTGTCGGTAGCGAGCGTGGTGTCGAGCGGGGTGTCGGTGCTGGGCAGGTTCATCACGTACGAGCCTACCCCGAGCAGCGGATGCACCGCCGCCCGCGCCGCCGCCACCGGGGTCGCCACCATCGTCGTCACACAGCCCCGAACGCGCTTCGGCCGTCCGGATATTCCCGCTCGTCAGCGCTGGGTGGTAGGAATGGTCCATGAACCTTCTGCGTGGTGTCGGCCGCATCCTGCTCGGCGGCTTCTTCATTGCCAACGGTGTCAAGGCCGTGCGCGACCCGGAACCCTTCGTCGCGGCCGCACAGCCGCTTGCCGACAAGGTCGTTCCGTTGGCCCAGCGCGCGCTGCCCGACGAGGCGGCCGCCTACGTGCCGCGCGACACCGCGACCCTCGTGCGCCTCAACGGCGTCGCGTCCGTGCTCGGCGGTCTCGGGATGGTGACCGGGATCTCCACCAAGGGCGGCGGTGCGCTGGCCGCGCTCTCGATGCTGCCCCACGTGGCGGCCGCGAAGAGCTCCACGCTCGACAAGGACACCGCGCGTAGCCTCGTCGTTCGCAACCTGGCCCTGCTGGGTGCCGCCCTCGTCGTGTCCCAGGACACCAAGGGACGCCCCAGCCTCGCCTGGCGCGCCAACGACACCCGCGTCCGGCTCGCCCGCCAGGCTGACCGCGCGGCCAAGTCGGTCGCCAAGGACGCCTCGCACATGACCCAGTTGGCCGGAAAGGACCTCAAGGCCTTCAAGAAGCAGGCCCGGCTGCAGGCGAAGGTCGCCCGCAAGAGCCTCGAGTCCAAGCTGCCCTGACGTTGCCCGCTCCCGTCTCCCCCGCGGCCCCGTGGATCGCCCCGACCCCGTCGGGTCCGGTCCGCGGGGCTCTGGTCGTCCCCGGCTCAAAGTCGGGGACGGCCCGCTCCTACGTCCTCGCGGCCCTCGCCGACGCACCCTCGGTCCTGACCGGCGTCCTCGACGCCCGCGACACCCGCCTGATGCGGGCCGGGCTGGCCGCGTTCGGCGTCGGCTTCTCCGACCTGCCGGACGCCGCCGTGCGGGTGACGCCTCCGGACGCCTTCGCCGCCGGTGACGTCGACTGCGGCCTGGCCGGCACCGTGATGCGGTTCCTCCCCGGCGTTGCCGCGCTCGCCGACGGAGCGAGCCGGTTCACAGGCGATCCCGAGGCGTCCGCGCGGCCGATCCGGCCACTGCTCGACGGGCTCGCCCAGGCCGGCGTCCGCATCGACCACCCCGACGCGGTGCCGTTCACCGTCCACGGCGTCGGGCACGTGCCGGGCGGGAGCGCCCGGATCGACGCGTCGGCGTCCAGCCAGTTCGTGTCCGGGCTGCTGCTGCCCGCCGCCCGCTTCGAGGCTGGCCTGACGCTGCATCACGAGGGCGACCGCGTGCCTTCGCCGCCCCACGTCGCGCTGACTCTCGCCATGCTGGCCGACCGCGGAGTCACCGCGACGGCGTCCGGGCCGACCTGGCGCGTGGAACCCGGCCCCATCGCCGCCCGCGACGAGGCGATCGAACCCGACCTCGTCAACGCCGCGGTGTTCCTCGCGGCGGCTCTGGTCACGGGCGGCGCGGTGACCGTGGGCTGGCCGCGGCACACCGCGCAGGCGGCCGAAAACATCCTCGACACGCTCACCGCGCTCGGGGGGCGCGTCGAACACGGTGACGACACGGTGACCGTGCACGGCAGCGGCGTCGTCACCGGCGCCGACCTCGACCTGACCCGCGCCAGCGAGCTGACGTGCATCGCCGCGTCGCTGCTGGCGCTGGCCGACCGACCTGGCCGCATCAGGGGCGTCGGCCACATCCGACACCATGAGACGGACCGGCTCGCCGCCCTCGAGGCCGAGTTGGGCGCCCGCGGGGCCGGAGTGGAACAGACCGCCGACGGGCTCCTCGTGCAGCCGGCACCGCTCACCGGCGGACCGTGGCACTGCTACGCCGACCACCGCATGGCCCACGCGGGAGCCGTGCTCGGGCTGGCCGTGCCGGGCATCCGACTCGACGACGTGGGCGCCACGACCAAGACCCTCGCCGACTTCGACGGCCTCTGGCGGACGCTGGTGGGCGCGTGAGCCCCCGCCGCGCCGAGCGCGACGAGGAGGACGGCTTCGGCCGGCCCGCGCGCCGCTCCCGGCCCCGCACCAAGGACCGGCCCGACTACTCGGCAGCGGAGGTCGGCATCGTGGTGGGCGTCGACCGCGGCCGGTACACCGTCGTCCTCGACACCGCTGCCGGTCATCGCACCGCGCTCGCCACCAAGGCGCGCCAGCTCGGCCGCAAGGGCGTCATCGTCGGGGACCGGGCCCGTGTCGTCGGCGACACGTCCGGCGCCGAGGGCACCTTGGCGCGCATCGTCGAGGTGGTGGACCGGGACACGGTCCTGCGTCGCACGGCGGACGACGACGATCCGTTCGAGCGGCCGATCGTCGCCAACGCCGACCAACTCGCGATCGTCACCGCGCTCGCCGACCCGCCGCCGCGCATGGGCATGATCGACCGCATCCTCGTGGCCTCCTACGACGGGGGCCTCGACCCGCTGCTCGTGCTCACCAAGGCCGATCTCGCTGCCCCGGACGCCCTCCTGGCCGCCTACGCGGGCCTCGACATCCCGGCCGTCGTCGTCCAGCCGGGCGCCGACCTCACCACCCTGCGCGGCCTCCTGGCCGGCCACCGCACCGTGTTCGTCGGTCACTCGGGCGTCGGCAAGTCGACGCTCGTGAACGCGCTCATCCCGGACGCCGCCCGCGCGGTCGGGCACGTGAACGAGGTCACGGGGCGCGGTCGGCACACGTCCACATCGGCGGTGGCGCTCGAACTGCCCCACCCGGGCGGCTGGGTGATCGACACCCCGGGCGTCCGCAGCTTCGGGCTGTCCCACGTGACGACCGACTCGATCCTCGCCGCCTTCGACGATCTCGCCGCCCTCGTCGAGGAGTGCCCTCGCGGCTGCCGGCACGACTCAGCGGCACCCGAATGCGCCCTCGACGCCGCCGTCGCGGCTGGCCGGCTCCGCCCCGAACGGCTGGAGTCGTTCCGGCGCATGGAGAGGGTGTGGATGGCGCCGGAGTCCTACCGCGCGTGAGGGTGGCGCCGCGCCCGCGGCGTCCCCCTGCCCTAGGCTGCCAGCATGGCTGAGCACTCGTACGTGGACGATCTGCGCCTGGGGCACGTCCTCGCCGACACCGCCGACCAGATCACCACCACGCGGTTCAAGGCGCAGGACCTCCAGGTCTCGACCAAGCCGGACCTCACCGAGGTGACGGACGCCGACACCGCCGTCGAGGACGCCCTCCGCAAGGTGCTGGCCAGGACGCGTCCGCGCGACGCCGTGCACGGCGAGGAGCGCGAGGACACCGGCTGGGGACCGCGCCGCTGGGTGATCGACCCGATCGACGGCACCGCCAACTTCGTGCGCGGCGTCCCGGTGTGGGCGACGCTCATCGCGCTCATGGAGGGCGATGAGGTCGTCGTGGGCGTCGTGTCGGCACCCGCGTTGCAACGCCGGTGGTGGGCTTCCAAGGACGCCGGCGCCTACACGGGCAAGTCACTGGCGAGCGCCACGCGGCTGCAGGTGAGTTCGGTCGGCGCCGTGCACGACGCGTTCCTGTCCTACTCGTCGATCCACGGCTGGGTCGACTCCGGCCGTGGTCAGGAGTTCGTCGATCTGATGCGCGAGGTGTGGCGCACGCGCGCGTTCGGCGACTTCTGGAGCTACCTGCTCGTCGCCGAAGGGGCCGTCGACATCGCCACCGAACCCGAACTGGCCCTGCACGACATGGGGCCGCTCGACGTCATCGTCCGCGAAGCCGGGGGGCGGTTCACGAGCATCGACGGCGCGCCCGGTGTCGGCGGCCCCGGGGCCCTCGCGACGAACGGGCTGCTTCACGACGCCGTGCTGGCCGCGCTGCAGCCCACCGAGCCCACCCGCGACCTCGAGGCGCTCGACTGATCAGTCCACGTCGACGCGGATGGTCTCGGGCATCGCCTGCAAGGCGGTGACGACCGAGTCGTCGGCGGTACCGGACACGTCGAGGACCACGTAGCCGACCGAACCGCGGGTGGCCAGCGTCTGGTGCTCGATGTTCGTGCCGTGGGCGGCGAGAATCGTGTTCAGCGTCGCCAGCACGCCCGGCACGTTGCGGTGCAGGTGCCGGATGCGATGCCCTGCCTCGGACGCCGCAGGGCGCGGGGCGGGCACACCGGGCAGGTTGACGCTCAGGACCGTGGCGCCGTGGTCGGCGTAGTCGGCCAGTTTCCCGGCGACGAACACGCCGATGTTTTCCTGGGCCTCGAGCGTCGAGCCGGCGATGTGCGGCGTGAGGATGACGTTGGGGGTGTTGCGCAGCGGATTGGAGAATTCCTCACCGTTGCTCTTGGGTTCGGTCTCGAAGACGTCGACGGCGGCACCTGCCAGGTGTCCGGAATCGAGGTGTCGTTTGAGCGCGCCCGTGTCGACGACGAACCCGCGCGACAGGTTGAGGAACAGCGACCGGGGCCGCATGAGCGCGAACTCCCGTTCCCCGAACAGGCCGCGGTTCGCCGGCCGCCCGTCGACGTGCAGGCTGATGGTCTCGGCCTCGGCGAGCAGCTGCGCGAGGCTCTCACAGCGTTCGGCGTTGCCGAGAGCCAGCTTGTCGACGACGTCGTAGTATTTGACCCGCATGCCCAGCGACTCGGCCACCACCGACAGCTGACTGCCGATGTTGCCGTAGCCGACGATCCCGAGCGTCCTGCCGCGGATCTCGTGGCTGCCCACGGCCGACTTCACCCACTGTCCGGCGTGCATGCGGGCGTCGTGGTCGGTGAGATGGCGGGCCAACGCGATGATTTCCCCAATGGCCAGCTCGACGACGCTGCGCGTGTTGGAGTAGGGCGCGTTGAAGACCGCGACGCCGTGCTCGGTGGCGGCCTCCAGGTCGACCTGGTTCGTGCCGATGCAGAAGGCACCGATGGCCCTCAGGTGCCGCGCCGCAGCGAGCACCCGGGCCGTCACCTGCGTGGTGGAGCGGATGCCGAGCAATCCCACGCCGTCCAGCGCCTCGATCAGGTCGTCCTCGGCCAGGGCCGACGGGTGCGTCTCCACCTCGAACCCGCGCTCGGTCAGCACCCGCACCCCCTCCGGGTGGATGTTCTCCAGCAGCAATACCCGCGTCGCACCGGCCCTCACCCGCGCGAGTCTAGGACGCGGCGCTTCTGCACAGAGCCGAAACGAGGTGCCCGGGCCAACGCGCACTCAGTCGTCCCAAGGGCGTGCCCCGAACCGGGGCACCGCGGCCAGCAGCCCGGCCGTGTACGGGTGTTGCGGTTGCGCGAAGACGGACGCCGTCGGCCCGGCCTCTACGATGCGGCCGCCCTGGAGGACGATCGCATCGGTGCACACGTGCCGGATGACGGACAGGTCGTGGCTGATGAACACGAGGGTGAGGCCGAGGGAGGCGACGAGGTCCATGAGAAGGTTCAGCACCTGGGCGCGCACGGACACGTCGAGCGCCGAGACGGCCTCGTCGGCCATGAGAACCTCCGGCCCCGGCGCGAGCGCGCGGGCGATCGCGACACGCTGGCGCTGGCCGCCCGAGAACTCGTGCGGGAAACGACCGGCGGCGTCCGCCGGCAGACCGACGGCGGCGAGCAGGTCGGCGACCCGGGCCTCCCGGGCCGAGCGGTCGACGGGAACACCGCGCCGAGCCAGCTCACCCTGGATCGCGGGCGCTCGCAACGGCTCGGCGATGATCGTCCCGATGCGCATGCGCGGGTCGAGAGAGGCGCGCGGATCCTGGAAGACGAGTTGCACGCGAGCGCGGAGGAAGCCCAGCGCGCGCTCCGGGGTGCCGCTGACCTGCTGGCCCGCGAACCGGACCGTCCCCGCTGTCGGCCGGTCGAGCGCCGCCATGAGCCGGATGAGAGTGGACTTGCCGCTGCCCGACTCCCCCACGATGCCCAGCCGCTGTCCCCGGGCGACCGTGAGGCCCACGTCGTCCAGCGCGACGACGCGCCGCTCGCCGCGGCCATAGACGCGCGTCAGGTGCTCCACCTCGTACAGCGGCGCGCTCATGGCGTCCACCCGCCGTCCTCGACCGTGGGAAGGCGGGCGCCGGGCTCGACGAGATCGAGGCGGGCCGCGGCCACGAGCCCGGCGGTGTACGGGTGCCGGGGGGCGTGCAGCACCTGGTCGACCGTGCCGGCCTCCACGATCACGCCGTCGTGCATGACGACCACGTCGGAGCAGACACCCGAGACGACCGCCAGATCGTGGCTGATGAACAGGCAGGCCGCGCCGGCGGCGTCCAACACCGCGTCGAGGACGCCGAGAACGCGTGCCTGGACCGTCACGTCGAGCGCCGTCGTCGGCTCGTCGCAGATGACGAGGTCGGGCGCGTTGACGAGAGCCATCGCCGTGACGATGCGCTGCCGCTGGCCACCGGAGAGCTGGTGCGGGTAACTGTCGGCGACGCGGGCTGGGTCCTCGAAGCCGACCTCGCCGAGGATGCGCAGCACGGCGTCGCGGGCGCGGCCGGCGTCGGCGCCGCGGTGCAGCCGGAACGCCTCGGCCACCTGGCGGCCGGCGGTCATCGTGGGATCGAGGGCCGTCATGGGTTCCTGGAAGATCATGCTCACGACGTCGCCGCGCAACCGGGCCATCTGCTTGTCGGGCAGGCCGACCAGCTCGCGGCCGCCGAGCCGGACCGACCCGGTGACGTGGGCCGTGTCGGGCAGCAGACCCATGACGGCCAGCGCGGTGACGGTCTTCCCCGAGCCCGACTCGCCGATGATCCCCAAGCGGCGGCCGGCGCCGAGCGTGAGGGTGACGCCCCGGACGGCGGGCGGGCGGCGTCCGAACGCCACCGTCAGGTCGGTGATCTGGAGCAGGGCGCCCCCGGCGCCCGCCGGGGCGGTCATGCGACGTCCCGCAGCCGGGGATCGAGGAAATCGCGCAGGCCGTCGCCGACGAGGTTGAAACCGAGCACGGCGACGGCGATCGCCAGGCCCGGCCACAGCGCCTGCAGCGGGGCGTTGAAGAGGTAGGTCTGCGCGTCCATGAGCATGCGGCCCCACGAGGGCGTCGTGGGCGGCGTGCCGAGACCGAGGTAGCTCAGCGCCGCCTCGGCGAGGATCGCGAGCGCGAACGTCACCGACGCCTGCACGCCGATGAGGGGCGCAATGTTGGGCAGGACGTGGCGGCCGGTGATGGCGAGGCGCGGCGTCCCGCAGGAGCGGGCAGCCAGGACGAAGTCGGACGCCAGCACGCTCAGCGCCCCCGCCCGGCTGACCCGCAGGAAAGCGGGGATCGATGCGATGCCGATGGCCGCCATCGCGGTCTCGGTGGACCCGCCGAACGCTGCCGCAAACAAGATGGCCAGCAACAACGCCGGAAAAGCGTAGGCGATGTCGGTGGCGCGCAGGACGGCCTCGGCGAGCGGACGCGGCAGCTGGGCGGTCAGCAAGCCGAGCGGGACGCCGACCACCGCGGCCAGCCCGACCGCGATGACGCCGACGTAGATGGCCGACCGGGCGCCCACCAGGATGCGGCTCAGGATGTCGATGCCCATGCCGTCCGTGCCCAGCACGTGCGGCCAGCCGGGGGCCTGGAGCGGCGGGGCGGACAGGACCGCCGTGGGGTCGAAGGGCGTCCACGCATAGGAGAGCAGGGCCATCCCGACGACGAGGACGACGAGGACGAGGCCGACCGCGAGCTCCAGCCGCTTCACCGATCGACCCCCGTGCGCAGGCGCGGGTCGATGACGACGTAGCTCAGATCGACGAGCGCGTTGATGACGAGGACGGAGAACACGAGCAGCATGACGACCCCGCGCACGGTGACGAGGTCGTAGCTCGTCACAGACTGGAGCAGCAGCGAACCCAAGCCGGGCAGAACGAACACGCGCTCCACCACGATGGCGCCGACGAGCACGGCCGCGAGTTGGAGCCCGATGACGGTGACGAGCGAGACCGCGGCGTTGCGGAGGCCGTGGCGGGCCAGCGCGCGCCACGGCGTCCAGCCGATGGAGCGGGCGGTACGGAAGTAGTCCTCGCCGAGGACCTCGAGGAAGGCCGACCGGACGTACCGGATCAGCACCGCGCCCTGCACGAGCCCGAGCGACAGCACGGGCAGCACGAGGTGGGACGCCCACCCCATCGGGTCGGTGCCCAGCGGCACGTAGCCGCCGGAGGGGAACCAGCGCAGCGTCACGGCGAACACCAGGACGAGCAGAATGCCCGCCCAGAACGCCGGGATCGCCATCCCCACCTGCGCCGCCGCCGACGTGACGAATCCGGCCGGACGTCGTCGCTTCAAGGCCGCGACCGCTCCGAGCGGGACAGCGACGAGCGCTGCGAGGAGCAGTCCGAACGACGCCAGCCATGCGGTCACGCCGATGCGTGGGGCGATGAGTCCGGCGACGGGCAGGCTGGAGGTCCACGAGGTGCCGAAGTCGCCGGCCAGCATGCCGCCGATCCAGGTGACGTACTGGGCGGCGAGCGGTCGGTCGACGCCGAGTTGGGCGCGTTTGGCGGCCAGTTGTTCGGGGGACGCCCCGTCGCCGAGCAGGACGCGCGCCACGTCCCCCGGCAGCGCCTGGGTGACGACGAAGATCACGACGGACGCCACGGCCAGGCTGAGCGCGAAAACGCCCAGCCGGATGCCGATGGCCAGCCCCACGCCGGCCCGTCGGGGGGTCAGGACCCGATCCTCTACGCGCTCGCCATGGTGGTGGCGTCGAACGACAACGAGGTCGCGTTGGTGGGGATGCCGGTGATCCCGGCCCGGGTGACCACCAGGTTCGGCAGGCAGTAGAGCCAGATGGCGGCGGCGTCCTCTGCGAGCAGCTTCGCCGCCGCCTTCATGCCGGCCACGAACTCCTCCATCGTGCCGGCGTCCGCCTGCTCGACGAGCGTGTCCAGCGCCGGGTTGTCGTAGCGCCAGTAGTAGTTGGGGTTGGTGAAGGTGACGAGGTCGCGCGCCTCCACGTGGGCGACGATCGTCATGTCGTAGTCGGCGTTGGTGTACACGACCTCGCTCCAGCGGTTCGGGAACTGCAGCTCCTCGATCTGGGCGGTGACACCGACGGCCGCCAACTGGCTGGCGACGAACTGGGCCGCGCGGGTGGCGTACGGCAACGCGGCGGGCTTGAGGCGGAGCGTGAGGTTGGTCTGACCGGCCTCCGCGAGCAGCTGCTTCGCGCGCTCGGGGTCGTAGGGGAACAGGCCGGTGAGGTCCTCGTAGTAGGGATCCGTGGGCACCGACATCGAACCGAGGACGACGCCCTTCCCAGCCCAGGTCGTGGCGACGAGCGCCCTCTTGTCGATCGCCATCGTGAGCGCTTGCCGCACGCGTGGGTCGGCCAGCGCCGGAGTCGCGTTGTTCAGGCCGAGGACGACCTCTCCGTTGGTCGTACCCTCGATCACGGTGAACCTGCTGGTGTCGGCGAACTGGGCGAGGGCGTCCGGCGCCTGCAGGTTGCTGATCACGTCGATCTGGCCGCTCAGCAGGGCCGCGTTGAGGGCGTTGGGATCACTGATGTAGCGCAACACCACCTCGTCGAAGCTGGCGGGCGTTCCCCAGTAGTTGGCGTTGCGATCCAGGGTGATCGAGTCACCGGGGGTCCAGGCGGAGACGGCGAAGGGGCCGGAGCCGGCCGTGGCTGTCGCGGCGTCGGTGAAACCCGCCGGGTTCATGACGATGCCGGCAGTGGAGGCCATGTCGTAGAGCCACAGGATCGACGGGCGGGTGAGGTGCACCTCGAGCGTCGTCGCGTCCACGGCCACCGCCGTGTCGACGACCGACATCGAGGTCGTCAGCTTCGCGGCCACCGGCTGCGTCTTGATGCGCTCGATGTTCTGTTTGACCGCGTCGGCCGTCACCTGGGTGCCGTCGGCGAAGTGCGCCAGCGGGTTGAGCTGGAAGGTGTAGGTGAGCCGATCGGGCGACAGATCCCACGCACGGGCCAGCAGGGGCTTCAGATTCCCCTCCGGGTCGAGCTTCAGCAGCGTCTCGTAGACGTTGTAGAGCAGCGCCTGCGCGCCAGCCGCCGCCGCGTAGGCCGTGGGGTCCAGCGAGGGGGGCTCGGCGGTGGCTCCGATCACCAGTCGCCTGCGGACCGCCGGGGTCGCCGGAGAGCCCGTGGTGCCGGACGCCGTGGGTGCCGGCCCGGTGGTGCACGCCGACGTGGCTGCCGCCGCGATCATGCCTGCGACAAGCGGCAACGACCGTCGCGAGAACCGGAACGGCTCGGATGGCGCTGGCGACATGAGATCCCCCTGGTGAACGGGCCGGAACGGCGCGGTCAGCTTATACAACCGATCCTCGCGGGGCCCGGATTTGGCCACCCGGATGGCAACAGGTAGAGTAGGTCGAGCACCGCGGGGTGGAGCAGCTCGGTAGCTCGCTAGGCTCATAACCTAGAGGTCACAGGTTCAAATCCTGTCCCCGCTACGAAGCAGCTGGCCTCGGGCACGTCCCGGGGCCAGCTGCTTTTTCCGGGGAGCTTGAGCGGCCGACGTGGGCCGGCCCACCGAAAGCAACGGTGGCACTTGTACCTTTCGGTGTCCCCCGAAAGGGGGGAAGCCACCCCGGAGGTCTCGACCGTAGGCTGATCGCAGACTGATCTCATGGGGGAAGCGAGTGACGAGGACCAACGCCGGGCCGCGACTCCGTGGACGCGTCCGGGCGTCCGCGGCCGCCGTGGTGCTCGTCGCTGCGTTGGCTCTTGGTCAGCCGGTGGCCGCCGGCGTCCCGTCCCCGGGCATCGTGCCGCCCACCGCCGGCGCCGGGCCTGCCCTCACGCCCAGCCCCACCAACCCGTGGCCGATGGTCACCGTGGTGGACACGGCGAGGCGGGCGCTGAGCGCCGTCATCGACTTCACGGTCTGCACCAAGGTCACCGGCCCGGCCGGTCAACAGTGTGTGACGGCGTCGACCGTGCTCGACGACAACCAGCGCACCATCGGCGGCGTGAGCGACCTCATCGCCCGCACCACCGTGTTGCCCGCCGGCGCCTACACAACGATCACCGTCGAGGTCAGCGTCAAGCGCGTGCCGGCCGGCTACGAGCTGCCCACAAGGACGTACACGGCCGTACTCAACCCGAACAACGCCGGCGTCGGGTGGCGGGAGAACGACCCGGGCCAAGCCGACGGCGTCCTCACGTTCGTGGTGGAAGGCCAGGCAGCCGACCCGGGAACCACCTCGCCGCCGGTGACGCAGCCGCCCGGAACGGACCCGCCGGTCACCTCCCCGCCGGTCACCTCCCCGCCGATCAGCGCGCCCCCGGTCACCTCCCCGCCGATCAGCGCACCGCCGATCAGCGCGCCGCCCGGGATCTCTCCTCCCTGGACTTCTCCTCCACTGACCGCCCCTCCCGTGATCGTCCCGCCTGTGACGGCCCCCACCGTGCCCAGGACACCTGGCGACGTCCCCGGCCGAGCGTCCGGCACGACGTCGCACGACCCGGTCGCCGCACCCACACCTGAGGGCGGCCCCCTGTCCGAGGGCCCTCTCGAACAGGGCGGGCAACCGGTGCCGACCCACGCGCCCAGCGCGGCAACCGCCGGACCCACGACCAGCGCGTCAGCCACACCGGAAGAGGACACCCCTGCCCCCGTGACCGAGCCGCCAACGCCGCAGCCCGGCCCCGGCTCGTTCGCCGACCTGGCCAACACGCCGATCACCCCACTCCTCGGCGGCGGCATCGTGATCGCGGGGCTGCTGCTCGCGTTCGCGCCGCCCATGCAGCGCCCACGCATCCGCTGACGTCCCCGCACCGCACCGTGTGCTTGGATGACGGGGTGAGCACCACCGGACGCCTCGCGTACCCGATCCATCGACGCACCCTCGACAACGGCCTCCGGGTGATCGTGAGCCCCGACCACAACGCCCCCGTCGTCGCGGTCAACCTGTGGTACGACGTGGGCTCGCGCGACGAAACCGTCGGTCGCACAGGCTTCGCCCACCTGTTCGAGCACCTCATGTTCCAGGGGTCCGCGCACGTCGCCTCCGGCGAGCACCTCAACCTGCTCCAGGCGAACGGGGCCTCCTGCAACGCGACGACCTGGTTCGACCGCACCAACTACTTCGAGACCGTCCCTTCCGGCGTCACCGAACTTGCGCTGTGGCTGGAGGCGGATCGCATGGCCCACCTGCTCGATGCGGTCAACGACGAGAACCTCGCCAATCAGCGCGACGTCGTCAAGGAAGAGAAGCGGCAGCGCTACGACAACGCCCCCTACGGCGACATGATCGAGCACCTGTTGACCCTCTCGTTCCCGCCCGACCACCCCTACGGCCACACCGTCATCGGTTCGATGGCCGATCTCGACGCCGCCGGCGTCAGCGACGTGCACGCTTTCTTCACCACCTGGTACGCGCCCGGCAACGCGGTCCTCACCCTCGTCGGCGACATCGAGCCGGCCGAGGCGTTCGCCCTCGCCGCACGCCACTTCGGTGCGTTGCCCACGCGTGCGCTGCCCACCCGGCCGACGGTCGCCACCCTGGGGCCGCACGCCGGGGTCCCGCGGATCGTGACGAGCGCCGACGTCCCCGCCGACGCCCTCTACCTCGCCTTCCGAACTCCGCCCGCGGGCACCCGGGAGGCGGACGCCGCCGAGTTGGCCCTCGAAGTGCTCGGCGGCAGCGAAACGTCGCGGCTGCATCGGCGCCTCGTCCTCGGCGACCAGACGTGCTCGACCGCAGGCGCGGGGGTCGTCGGCCTCGCGCGGAGCAACTCGCTCGGCTTCGCGCTCGCCCGGGCACTCGACGGCGCCGACCTGGCCGCCGTCGAGAACGCCGCCTGCGCCGAATTCGAGCGGTTCGCCGCGGACGGACCCACCGACGAGGAGTTGGCCAGGGTCCGCGTCCAGTACGAGCGGCATTGGCTCAGCGAATGCGCCCGCGTCGAAGCGCGCGCTGACCTCATCAGCGGTTTCACCACCCAGTTCGACGACCCCGACCGGGTCAACTCCCGTCTGGCCGACTACACCGCCCTCACCACCGGAGAGATCAGGGGCGCAGCCCGCGCCTGGCTGCGCCCGGAGCACCGGGCCGTGCTCGAGTACCACCGTGCACCACGCGCCGAGGCCTGCGAGGAGGACGCATGACCACCCGACCCGCCATCCGCCCGCCGGCGGCGTGGCACGCGCCCGCACCGGCGGCGTCCACCCTCGCCAACGGGCTGCGCGTGCTCGCGTTCCGGATGCCCGGCCAGTACGTGACCTCGGTCGCACTCGTCGCCGACCTGCCGATGACGGCCGAGCCGCGCGACCGGGAGGGGGTCGGGGCGCTCACCGCGGGGACGCTCGACCAGGGCACCGCCACGCACCCCGGCACCGCGTTCGCCGACGCCGTCGAGGCGTGCGGCGCGATCCTGCACGCCGGCTCCGGCCACTCCCACGTCGCCGTCCACCTCGACGTGCCGACGACGCACCTCGCGCCGGCGGCGTCCCTGCTGGCCGAGGCGCTGGCCGATCCGGAACTCGCGGACGCCGACGTCGACCGTCACCGCCGCCTGCGGCTCGCCCAGCTCGAGCAACAGCGCGCCCGCGGCGCGGATCGCGCCAACCAGGTGTTCCGGCACGTCCTGATCGATCCAGCCCTGCGCTCCCAGCGGCTCGCAGCGGGCGAAGCCGACACGGTGGCCGCCGTCACCGGCGCGGACGTGCGCGCCTTCCACGGGCGCTTCTACGGTCCGGCGGGCGCGACGCTCGTGGTGGCGGGCGAGGTGACGGACGCCGACGTCGCCCTCCTCGCCGACGCGCTCGCAGCCTGGGAGAACCCCCGCCAGGAGCGGGCCCGGCACGAGGCGGCGGCCGCTCAGCCGCCGCGGGTCGTGCTCGTCGACCGGCCCGGCTCGGTGCAGGCCGATCTGCGCTACGGCTGGCTCACCGTCGACCGCACCGACCCGCGCTTCGGCGCCCTCCAGATCGCCGCTCACGCTCTCGGCGGGGCGTACCTGAGCCGCCTCAACGGCGTGCTGCGCGAGGAGAAGGGCTACACGTACGGCGCCAGTCTCGTCACCGCGCCGCTGCGCTCGGGTGGGCTGACCTATGCGCAGGGATCGTTCCGCACCGAGGTGGTCGGCGACGCGCTCCGGCTGCTTCCTGGCCTCGTCGACGTGACGGACGCCCCCCTCACCCTCGCCGAGCGCGACCGTGCCAGTGACTATCTCGTCGGCGTCACACCGCTGCGGTACGCGACCGCCGGCGGGCTCTGCGAGAGCCTGACCTCCCTGGTCGCAGCCGGCCTGGGCCCCGACTTCATCGACGCGCAACTGGCCGCGTGGGGATCCGTCACCCCCGAGGAAGCGACAGCGGCGGCGGCGGAGTTGCTGCGTCCGGACGCCGCGACGCTCGTCGTCGTCGGCGACGCCGAAGCCCTCACGCCGCAACTCGCCGCTGCAGGGTTCGCGGCCGAGGTCGTACCGGCGGGGTCGGCGCTCTGAGCTCCCCCGCCCCACCGGCCTCGTCAGCGGCCCATGGCCCGGAGGGCCTCCTCCAGCGCAGCCTTCGCCTCGTTGTTCTTCGCCTGGTAGGTGGCCAGATCGCCCTCGCGGAGCGCGACCTCGGCCTCGTTGAAGGCTGACTCCGCCCGCTGCAGGGCGTCCAGGGCGGCCTGCTGGTCGCCTGTGCCCGGAGCCGTCGGCGTGGTGGGGGCGGACGGCGTCCCACCCTCGGTGGGCGGCGCCTGGCCCGTCGGCAACTCACCGGTCTCGGCGCCGGCGAAGCCGCCGAAGACGAGATCGAGAGCCTCCTGCAGGGTCGAACCGATGCCCACGTGCTCACCGAACCGGACGACGACGAACGTCAACGCCGGGTACGCGCCCGCCGAGCCGGAACGCTCGGTGTAGATCGGCTCCACGTAGAGCAGGCCGTTGCCCATGGGCAGCGTCAGCAGGTTGCCGAACCGGACCGCCGCCGACCCACGCGTCTGCTGGTACGGCAGCAGTCGGGCCGCCACGTCGGGGTTCTGCGTGATCGCGTTCTGCGTCTGGCCGGGCCCGTCGATCTGCTGGGTGTCCGACATGCGCAGGATCCGCAACGACCCGTAGTCCGGGCTCGCGGCGTCCGCGTTGACGGCCAGGTAGGCGGCCAGGTTCTGGCGGCCACGCGGCACGAAGACGGCGGTCTGGCTGAACACCGGCGTCTCGTCACCCGGCCAGCGGATCGACAGGTAATAGGTGGGCTCGCGCAGTTGGGCGTCCGTCTGGACCGGATCCACCGGGATCTCCCACAGGTCGGTGGAGCCGTACCAGACGTACGGGTCGCTCACGTGGTAGCGGGCGAGGATCTCGCGCTGCACCTTGAACAGGTCCTCGGGATAGCGCAGATGGCTCAGCAGATCGGGCGAGATCTCCGAGCGCGGCTTCACCGTGCCGGGGAACACCTGCTCGTAGGTGCGCAACAGCGGGTCGGATTCGTCCCACGCGTATAGATCGACGGTGCCGTCGTAGGCGTCCACGACCGCCTTGACCGAGTTGCGCATGTAGTTGATGGGGGCGTCCAGTTGGGTGACGGTCGTCTGCGTGTCGGTCGTGGCCCGCTGCAGCGAGACCCGCTGGCTGTTGGGGTAGGTGGAACTGGTCGTGTAGGCGTCCACGATCCACACCAGCCGGCCGTCGACGATCGCCGGGTACAGGTTGCCGTCGACCGTGAGCCACGGCGCGACCTTCTGGACGCGCTCGCGCGGCGTCCGATCGAAGAGGATGCGCGACTGGCTGTTGACCCGGTCGGACAGCAGGATGTTGAGGTCGGCGAGTCGGGTGGCGAACACCATCCGCCGCCAGTAGTCGCCCATCGGGACGCCGCCCAGCCCGTCGTACACGTTGTACTGTTCGCCGCCGCCCTGGGCGCCACCCGGGCTGTCCAGTTCGATGGGAGCCTGGCCGTCCTCGCGGCCGACGATGGCGAAGTTCGTGGACTGCTCGCCGTAGTAGACGCGCGACTGGGTCTCCTCGATGGCGCCTGTGGGCGGGATGTCGCGGGTGATCCAGACGGGCTCGCCGTTGCTCTGCCGGCGGTTGCCGTAGGCCGACACGAAACCGTGGCCGTGGGTGTACACCGTGTGGATGTTGTTCCAGTTCGGGTCCGGGATGGCGTCCGGGTTGATCTCGCGCGCCGCGATGACGACGTCGGTCTCCTGATCGTCGATCGTGTAGCGGTCGATGTCGAGGATGTCGGGGAACGTGTAGTAGCCGCGCACCTGCTGCAGTTGCTCGAAGGTCGGGGCGACGACGTTCGGGTCCATGAGGCGGATGCCGGGCAGGGCGGCGGCGTCCGCGGCCAACTGCCCCGGTCGCACCTGCGTGACCGCCTCGTACTCGGTGATCGCGACGTCCGCCACACCGTAGGCCTGTTTCGTCGCGTTCATCTGCGCTTGGATGTAGGGACGTTCGTAGTCGGGCTCGTTGGGCCGCACCTGCAGGCCCTGGACGATCATCGGGTAGATCAGCGAGAGGATGAGGCCCGACACGATCATGAGCACCACGCCCGCCATGGGCAGGATGCCCCGGTGCAGGAACGCGTTCACCACGAACAGGCCGGCGACGAGGAACGAGATCACCGCCACGACCAGCTTGGCAGTGAGTCGGGCGCGGGCGTCCGTGTAGTGAAGGCCGGTGAACAAGGTGCCCTGGTCGAGCAGCAGCCCGTACCGGTCAAGCAGGTTCTGGACGCCGTACATCAGCAGGATGCCCGCCGCCAGCAGGGACAGATGAGTGGACGCCGCCCGCGAGCGCGGGTTGCCGCGCCCGGTGCCGAGGTTGCCGACGGCGAAATGGACGGCCGCCGCGGCGACGAGGCCGAAGAGCAGGGCGCTCATCACGAGCCCCGCGACGAGGCGCCAGACCGGGTACTCGAGCAGGTAGAACGAGACGTCGAGACCGAACGTCGGCTCGGTGACACCCGCCGGTTGCCGGTTGAGCCACGCCAGGACGGGCAGCGCCTGCGTCGCGGCCGACAGACCGGCCATGGCGCCGAACATGAGCGAGGGGACGACCATCGTCGTCACGCGGTTGTGCTCGAGCAGGTCGCGATAGCGGTCGAGCACGGCGGACGCCCCCGTGCGGCGGTGCGGCGGACGGGTCCGGAAGGCGAGCGCCATGTTGCCGAGGATCGCGCCACCCATGACGACCGTGCCGACCACGAACAGCAGCACCTGCGTGAGCAGCTGGGTGGTGAACACCTGGGTGAACCCGATCGAATCGAACCACAGCTTCTCGCTCCAGACCGTCGCGTAGATCACGAACGCGGCGACGATCAGCGCGACCCCCACGATGGTGGGCAGAGCGGGGCTGCGACGGCGGCGAATGGCGGTTGGCACGGCGATGGGCTCCTCGGTCGAAAGTCAGTCGTGCAGGGTCTGCGCCAGGGCATCGGCCAGCCCGGGCACGAGATCGGGGGCGGCGAGCAGGTCCTCGGGATGGCTCTTGAGCCGGGCCAGCCCGTGGTGCGCTCCGTCGCGGGTGACGCCCACGACGACGCGGACGTCCTGCCGGGCCGGGTGCGCGGCGACGGCTGCCGCGGCGGCGTCCGGGTCGTCGGGCAGATCAGCCTCGAGGCCGGCCGGCAGGAACAGGCGCTCGAGGACCAGCGCGGCCCCGAAGACGGTCGGCGGCCAGGAGATGCGGGCGAGGGCGTCCACGACGTCGTCGCCGGCGTGAAAGCCGTCCTGCTCGATCGAACTGAGGGCGTCCGGGGCGGTCGGAGCGGCGAGCTGACCCGCCAGGCTGCGCTCGGCGGCGAGGAGCTCGGCCGTCGGGACGAGGGCGAACAGCCGCGCGGGGGTGTCCCAGCCGGCATGGGCGACGTGGCGTTCGATCTCGGCGAGGGCGGCGACCAGCGCATCGGTGCTCACGAACAGCCCTCCACAAGGCCCGCCGTCGCCGGGTCGGCGAGGGCGTCGAGGGCATTGATCGCGTCGTCGAGCGTGGCGACGCTGACGACGCGGACGGTGTCGGAGTGGTTGCCGAGGTCGGCGCAGTTCGAGACGGGGAGGACGAAGACCGTCGCGCCGGCGTCCTCGGCCGCGGCCAGAGCCTCGTGGACACCGGTCACCTCGGAGACGTTGCCGGCTCCGTCGATGCGGCCGACGCCCGCCACCACCTGGCCGCCGACGAGGTCGCCGTCCGTGACCCGGTCGAACAGCGCGAGGGCGAGCATGAGGCCGCTGTCGGCGCCGACGTCGGCTGCGACGTTGAACGTCACCTGGGGCGCATAGCTGTAACCCATGACGAGCGTGCCGCCCCACACCGGCACCGCACTCTGGGTGTTGGACGCCGCCAGCTGCAGCGTGACCGGCTGCTGCAGGCCGTCGCGCAGGATCGTGAACGTGATCGGGTCGCCCGGGCGCAACTGCTCGACGACGGCGCGCACGGCGGCGACCGTCGGGGTCGCGGTGCCGTTGGCGGCCAGCACGAAGTCGCCCTGGCGCAGCAGGTCGACGGCCGGGCCCGCGCTCGCCACCGACTGGACCATCGGGATCTGGTCCACCTGCACGCCGGCCGAGCGCAGCGCGGACGCCGCGGCGTACGCCTGCGACGACGCCGACTGCTGGGCGTTGCGGGCGGTCCGCTCGGTCTCGGTGACGCGCACGGCGTAGTGCCAGTCGCGCGGCACGGCGTCCCGGTCGGGCGCCCAGTCGGCGTAGAGGACCTCGGGCAGCGCCACGCGGCTCAGCGACGACGACACGTTCACGCTCGTCGCAAGGATCTCACCGGACGCCGGAAACGTCTGGACCCCCTCGACGGAGACGACGTCGGCGTCCCCCGCCACCCCGAGCAGGTTCGACGTCGACCCGGGCGCGTAGGTGACGAAGGGGGTAGGCACGACCGCGATGACGACGGCTGCCACGAGGAAGCAGAGCGAGGACACGGCCGCGGTCCACGTCTGCCTCGTCATGACCGCGATCCTACCGTGCGTCATTGGACCCTCCCGCGCCCGCCTTGCCCCGTGCGGAACAATGGACCCGATCGAGAAGAGGAGCTTCACCATGCCCGACCGCGACGACGAGAACCCGCTCGAGGAGTTCCTCCGGCAGTTCGGGATCCAGCCCGGCCCCGACGGCACCTATGACATCAACGCCCTGATGGGGCCGCTCCAGCAGGCGATGAATCAGTTCGGTCGTCAGATGGACGCCATGGGCGGCGGCGACGGCAGCCAGGGCCTCAACTGGACGTTCGTGAAGGACGTCGCCCGCAAGGTGACCGCCGCGTCCGGGCCGGACCCGTCGCCGTCGAGTGCCGACGCCGCCGCCGTGCGCGACACCGCCGGACTCGCCGACCTCTGGCTCGACCAGCACACGAGCTTCGAACGCACCAACACCGCGCCCGCCGCGTGGAGCCGCGCCGAATGGGTCGAAGCCACGATGGGGACCTGGGAGGAGCTCGTCGGCAGCGTGTCGGCATCGCTCACCGAGGCCATCTCCGGCGTCCTGCAGCGCCCCGAACCCGAGATGGCGCCCATGGCCGCGATGATGGAGCCGATGATGCGGCAGGCCGCGGCGGGCATGCTGGCTGCCCAGGTCGGGCAGGGCATCGGCCAACTCGCCACCGCTGTCCTCAGCGCCACCGACCTCGGCTTCCCCCTCACGCCCAAGCCCGTCGTCGCACTGCTGCCCGCCAATGTCGCCGCCTTCGCCGCAGGGCTCGACGTGCCCCTCGACGACGTGCGGCTCTACCTTGCCCTGCGCGAGACAGCGCGCCAGCGGCTGTTCGCCGGCGTCGGGTGGCTCGGTCCGCAGATGCTGGCCCTCATCGCGCACTACGCGCGCGGGATCAGCATCGACGCGGCGTCCTTCGAACAGGCCATCGAGGCGCAGCTGTCGGGCGGGCTCTCGCCCGAGAACCTCTCCGAACTGGGCACGTCGGTGGCCGGCAAGCTGTTCCAGCCCGACCTGTCGCCCGACCAGATCGACATTCTCGAACGCCTCGAGACCCTGGTCGCGGTCGTGGAGGGCTGGGTCGACGACGTCGTCGCGCAGACGACCGCCGGTCTGCTCCCCCACGACGCGCTGCTCGAACTGGTCCGGCGCCGCCGCGCGTCCGCCGGACCGGCCGAGAGTGCGCTCAAGACGCTGCTCAACCTCGAGCTGCGGCCGCGCCGCGTCCGGGACGCCGCCAATGCCTGGGCCGCGCTGCGCGCCGCCCAGGGTGTCGAGGCGCGCGACGCCGTCTGGGCGCATCCCGACTTCGTGCCGACGGCGTCCGACCTCGACGACCCACTCGCGTTCGCTGAGAACGGCGGGCATGTGGACCGGACAGGCGACGCCATGGACGCCGCCCTCGCCGCGCTGCTCGACGAGGAGACCGGCGAGGGGTCCGGGCAGGAGGGACCGGAGACGCCCGGACCGACGCCGTGATCAGTCGGCCTTCTGGTTGACGCCCAGGTGCTCCAGCGCCGCGAGGAAGCCCTCGGCCCGCTCGGCACCCGGGTGCGCGCCGGCGACGGCGTGGAAGCGCGGCGGATGCCCCTGGACGTGCAGATGGGTCAACTCGTGGATGAGCAGATGGTCGACCACCCAGTCCGGCATCGTGCGCAACTTGTCGCTGATCCGGATCTCGCCGGTGGCGTGCGTGCACGACCCCCAGCGGCTGCGCATGTTCGACACCCAACGGACGCCGAACACGGGCCGCGGACCCTCGACGTGGGGCGCCACGTGAGCGTCGTAGAGCACCTCGGCACGCCGGGTGAGGGAGGCATCGCCGCGCGGGGCCCGCTTGCGCTGCTCGCGTGCGAGGAACTTCTCGACCAACGGCGGGATGAGGTCGCGACGCTGCCCCTCGGTGAGGTGGGCCGGAACGACGACCACCAGCCGCCCACCCTCGCGGAAGGCGGCGATCGTGCGCGTGCGGCGCCGGCTGATGCGGATGTCGTAGG
The DNA here is from genome assembly GCF_029977985.1 of Propioniciclava sp. Classification (GTDB taxonomy): domain Bacteria; phylum Actinomycetota; class Actinomycetes; order Propionibacteriales; family Propionibacteriaceae; genus Propioniciclava. The sequence continues at coordinate 24,501 of NZ_JARKOT010000231.1, forward strand.
CCGTCGTCACCATGCGAGCAGCCTACGAGCCCCCTCCGACGATTTCCGTGCCGAACCCGCTGGCACCGTTTGACCCGGGGTCGGCCGCACCGGTAGTTTTGTCCCTACCAAGACCCTCGGTCGACGGGGTGCACGCAGGGGAAGGCGTGCGACCCGACACTCCGGGGGTCTTGCCTTGTCGATTGCGGCATTCGGTGGGCAGGGTGGCCTATGCTAGCCGCGTCAGACCGCGCCGTCGTGACGGCGGCTCGGACCGCAGAGCATCAGGAGGATCCACGTGTCGAACGACACCTACAGCGGCAAGTTCTACTGCGTGAAGTGCAAGGACCACCGCGAGGCCGAGGGCGCCGTGTCGGTGAACGAGAAGGGCACTCGCATCGCCAAGGCCAAGTGCCCCGAGTGCGGCACCAACCTCACCCGCTTCCTGCCGAAGTCGGCCTGAACCCATCCCGACGGGCGCCGGGGGACGTGATCGTCCCCCGGCGCCCGTCGTCGTCCCCGGCCCACCGCAGGTGTTGGCACGGTGTTGGCGGTCTAGCACCCACCGGCGTGGCGTGGCCTCCCAGGGCTCAGAGTGGGGCCATGGCGCCACTCCGCTTCACCGCCCCGCTCACCGTGACGCTCCGTTCCCCCGACGTGGTCCAGGTCGGGTTGGACGGCGCCCGCGGTCTCCTGCTGCCCGACGCGCCCCGCGGCGCCGACGTGGCGCTCCGCGCGATCGACCGCGGGTGCTCGCCCGCCCGAGCCGCGCTTGAACTCCACCCGTGCGACCGCGACTGGCTGCCCGCCGCCCTCGCTGCCCTGCGCTCCAGCGGGCTCGTCACCGAGGAGCCACCCCCGCCGAGGGTCGTCGCCGTGGTCGGCAGCGGCACGCTCGCCACCGCCTGCCGGTCGCTGCTCACGTCCACGGGCGTCCAGGTCGTCGCGCGGCAGCCGGCCGCCCGCACCCCTCAGCAGCCGCCGCCGGTGCTCGTCGCTACGCAGCGGGTCGAACCCGAGCGGCACCTCCTCGAGGATCTCCAGGGCGAGCACCGCCCACACCTGGTGGTGCGCGTGGAAGCCGAGCGTGCCGTGGTCGGACCCTTCGTCGAAGCCGGCCGGACGCCCTGCACCCGCTGCCTCGACCTCGTCCGCACCGACCTCGACGCGCGCTGGCCCCATGTGCTGGCGCAGCTCTGCCGCATGGAGTCCGCCCCGGACGCCGCCGCCGCGGCCTGGGTCGCCGCGACGGCTACCGCGCAACTGCGCGCCTGGTGGGCGGGGCGGCGTCCGGAAGCGGTGGGCGCCACGATCGAGCTGGACGCCGCGACCTGGCGTCTCGAAGCACGCCGGTGGCCCCAGCACCCCGAGTGCGGCTGCCGGTGGGCCGGGTAGGTCAGCGATGCCGGGTGAGAACCTCGAGCAAGCCGTCGCCGTAGCGGGCGAGCTTGGCCGGGCCGATGCCCCCGATGCCGGCGAGGTCGTCCCGGTTCGCAGGCACCTGCTCGGCGACGGCGAGCAGGGTGGCATCGGTGAAGACCACGAACGCCGGCACGCCCGCGGCGTCCGCCTCGGCCTTGCGCCACGCGCGCAGGTCCTCCCACAGGGCCTCGTCGTAGGTGGACGGGCAATCGGAGTGGCGACCCAGTTTGCGTTCGGCGCCGCTGCCGAGCGGCCGGTCGCACACCCGGCACGTGCGCGACTGGGCGGAGCCGCGACGGCGGCGTCCGGCCCCGGACGCGGACCCCTCGGTGGGCACCGCGACCAGCCCGTCGAGGAACCGGGTGGGCGACCGCCGGGCTCCCGTGCCCTTGCGGCTGGTCGACCCGGAGATGCGCAGATGCTCGCGTGCACGCGTGATGCCGACGTAGAAGAGACGACGTTCCTCGGCGATGTCGTCGGGGCGGGTGGCCAGGACGAACGGCAGGCTGCCCTCGTGGGCACCGACGAGGGCGACGGCGTCCCACTCGAGGCCCTTGGCCGCATGGAGGGTGCCGAGGGTGACGCCCTGGCCGTCGGGCGAGTGCTGGGCGCGGGCGCGGGCGTCGAGTTCCTCGAGGAGGTCTTGGGCGGTGGCGGCGGGATGCTCGGCGGCGAACTCGGTGCCGAGCCCGGCGAGGGCGTCCCACGACTCCCAGCGTTCGCGAACGGCGCCCTGACCCGCGGGCGGCTCGGGCGTCCAGCCGAGGCCCGCCAGGACGGTGTGCAGGGCGTCGGCGGCCGGGTCGTCGGTGGTGCGGGCGGCGGCCCCCAGCGCGCGCAGGGCGACGCGCACCTCGGCGCGCTCGAAGAAGCCCTCGCTGCCGCGGGTGACGAACGGGATCCCGGCGTCGGCGAGCGCAGCCTCGAGCGGCGGGGACTGGGCGTGGATGCGGTAGAGGACGGCCATCTCGTTCCACGGGGTGCCGCGACGGTGCAGCCCGGTGAGCCAGGCCGCGACGTCAGCGGCCTCGCCCGCCTCGCTGGTGGCCATGGTGAGGATCGGTTCGGGGCCAGGGGGGCGCTGCGCCCGGAGTTCGACCCGGGGGCCCTGACCGGCCATCACGCGATTGGCGAGGTCGACCACCTGCGGCGTCGACCGGTAGTCGCGGACCAGTTCGATGCGCGTCGCCCGCGGATGGCGCCGGTGGAAGCCGGTGAGGAAGGAGGCCTGAGCCCCGGCGAACGTGTGGATGGTCTGGGCGGGGTCGCCGACGACGCAGAGCTCCTCGGAGTCGCCGCGCCACAAGTCCAGCAGGGCCTGCTGGAGCGGGCTCACATCCTGGTACTCGTCCACGACGAAGTGCCGGTACGTGCGCCGCACCTCGCCCGCCACCTCGGGGTGGTCGGCGAGCAGGCCGGCGGTGCAGAGCAGGATGTCGTCGAAGTCGATGACGCCGCGGGTCGCTTTCACCGCCTCGTAGTGGGCGAAGACACGACCCACCTGGTCGGGGGCGAGGCCGGCGACCGTGCGCCCACGCTGGGCGCTCACGGCCGCGTACTCCCCCGGCGCCACGTTGCTCACCTTCGCCCAGCCGATCTCTGCGGCCGTGTCCCGCAGCAGCGCCGTGTCCGGAGCCAGGCGTTCGCGACGCAGCGCCGCCGCGACCAGGCCGGCCTTGTTGGCCTCCACGGCCGGAAGCTCGGAGCCGTACGCCCGTGGCCAGAAGTACTGTGCCTGCCGCAGCGCCGCGGAGTGGAACGTGCGTGCCTGCACAGCCGGAACGCCGAGCCGTCGCAGCCGCCCCCGCAACTCCCCCGCGGCGCGGGTCGTGAACGTCAGCGCGAGCACCGCGTTGGCTGCGAAGGCGCCCGTGGCAACGCCGTAGGCGATCCGGTGGGTCATCGCTCGGGTCTTGCCCGTGCCCGCGCCCGCGAGCACGACGACCGGCCCCTCGAGCGCGGTGGCGACCAGCCGCTGCTCGGGATCGAGGCCGTCGAGGATCCTGTTCGGATGCACGGGAGGCAGCCTAGGTGACGGGCCTGACGAAACTGTCGGCCGGTCCCTTTAGGGTGGGTCGCACCATGAACGAACTCGTCCTGCACACCGCCGCGGATGCCGCGGCGCTGGCGTCCGCCCTCGCCGCCGAGGCGATGGTGGCCGGCGACCCGTTCGCGCGCCCGCTGCTGCTCGTGCCGGGGGCGGGCATGGCCCGCTGGCTCGGGCAGCAGGTGGCGCTCGCCACCGGCGCCGAGGGCATCATGGCCGGGCTCGACGTCCAGCGGTTCGCGGCCCTGGAATCGCTGCTGGCGGGCACGACCACCGAGGACGCGTGGGTCGCGGAACGGCTGGTCTGGGCGGTGTTGGCCGTCGTCGAGTCCGGCGACGATGCGGCGCTGGCCCCCGTCGCCGCGCACCTCGCGGCCAATGACCAGCGGTACGCCAACGCCCTCCGCATCGCGCGCCTGTTCGGCCACTACGCCGATCACCGGCCTTCGCTGTTGCGCAGGTGGTCGGCCGATCCAGGGGCGGCGGCGTCGGGCCTGGGCTTCGACGGCTGGCAGGTGGTCCTTTGGCGGCGGCTGCACGGGGTGGTCGACGCACCCGATCCGCTGGTGCGGCGCGAGGCGCTGGTGCGGCGGCTGGCCGCCGGCGAGCAGCCGGTCGCCTGGCCTCACGTGCACGTGTTCGCGCCCCGGCGCGCGACGCCGGTCCAGCGCGAGTTGCTCCGGGCCCTTGCCGGTCGCGTGGGAGTGTCGGTGTGGCTGCCGGCGAGCGGTCCGCTCGACACCGCGCACCCGGTCGGGGTGGCCCTCGGACGCCGCGGGCGCACGTGGCGCGCGGGTTGGGAGCAGGTGGCCGACCGCATCGTGGATCACTGGACGCCACCCGTGCCGCCGAGCGCGCTGGGACGGTTGCAGGCCGCGATCCGGGCGGGAGCCGCGGAGTCCGCCCAGCCATGGGACCCGTCGGTCTCGATCCACGCCAGCCACGGGCCCTCGCGGCAGGTGGAGGTGCTGCGCGAGGTGCTCACCGGGGTGTTCGCCGACGATCCCACCTTGGAGCCACGCCACGTGGTCATCGCCACGCCCCGGCCCGCTGAGCTCGCGCCTCAACTGGCGGCGGTCTTCGGCCCGGTCGCGGGGCCTGCCGGGACGGCCGTGCCCCACCCCGGCACGACGCTGCGCGTGCAGGTGGCCGAGGGGGCGGCGTCCGACGCCAACCGGCTGTACGGGCTGCTCGTCACTTTGTTGCGGCTGGGGCACGCGCGGGCGACGGCGTCCGATCTGCTGGCGCTCGCCACACACCCGTTCGTCGCCCGCCGGTTCGGGCTCGACGGCGAGGACGTCGATCGTCTGGAGGAACTGCTCGAACGGGCGGGGGTGCGCTGGGGAATCAATCGCGAACACCGCGGTTGGTTCGGCCTCGGGGCGTTCCCGCAGGCCACGTGGCAGCTCGGCGTGCAGCGGCTGACGCTGGGAGAGGCGTTCTCGGGCGACCGGCCCACGTCGTTCGGGAGCGTGGCGACGGTCGACGACGTGGCGTCCACCGATACCGAGCTCATCGGCGCGCTCGCCGAACTGGTGAGCCGGACGTCGCGGGTCGTGCACTCCTTCGGCGAGCCGGGCACGATCGCCGAGTGGGCCGAGCGGATGCGCTCGGCGATCGACGCTCTCGTCGACGTGCCGCTCGCCGAGGGCTGGCAGCTGGGTCAGCTGTGGTCGGCTCTCGACGCGCTCGCGGCGCGTGGGGCTGCTTCCGCGGCCACCCTCGGGTCGGCGGACGCATCGGCCCTGCTCACCGGCGAGTTCGCCTGGCGTGGCACCCGGCCGACCTACGGCAACGGGTCGCTGGTCGTGTGCTCGATGGACGCTCTCGCGCAGGTCCCGCACCGGGTCGTCTGTCTCGTCGGCCTCGACGAGCGCAGCTTCCCGCGGCGGGGGCTCGGCGATGGCGACGACCTCCTGGTGCGCGCCCCCGCCGAGGACGACCCCGACCCCGGCGCGGACGACCGGCAAGCGGTGCTCGACGCGGTGCTGGCCGCCGGCGAGCGGCTGGTGATCGTCTACCAGGGCCATTCTGCCCACACGAACGAGGACCATCCGCCGCCCGCGGGCGTCCTGGAGCTGATCGAGGCGTTCGGTCCGGACGCCGTGAGGCACGAGCCGCTGCAGGGGTTCGCACCCGCCAACTTCGCGGTCGGCGCTGGGGGGCCGCGGTCGTTCGACGCGGCGTCCCTGCGGGCAGCGCGCGCTCTCGTGGCCGATCGGACGCCGCCGCCGCCGGTCTGGGCGGTGGGGCACGTCCACCGCACCGCGCCGCTGACGAACGTCGACCTGCCTGCGCTCGCGCTGCTGCTCAAGCATCCGGTCCGGTCGTGGTTGCGGCAGCGGACCGGGCTGACCCTGACCGGAGACGAGCCGCTGCCCGAGGAGCTGCCCTTGGAGATCGGCGCACTCGAGGAGTGGCAGATCGGCACGCGCATGCTCGCCGCCTTGCGCGCCGGGCAGGAGCTCGACCCTCTCGTCACGGCCGAGTGGCTGTCGGGTGACGTGCCGCCGGGTGAACTGGGCCGCCGGGCCATCGACCAGGTGACGCAGACCGTCCGCCGCATCCACGACGAGTACGAGAAAGCTGCCGACGGCGCGACCGACGCGCAGCTCGTCGATCTGGAGGTCGAGGGCGTGCGGGTCACGGGCCGCGTGACCACGCGCGCGGGGCGGGTCGCCGACTCCTTCTACGCGAAGATCGGCGGCAAGCACCTCGCCGACGCCTGGGTGCGCAGTCTCGCGCTCACCGCGGCCACCGGCGAACGCATCGGCGCGGTGCTCGTGGGCAAACGCGGTGCCGAGCGACTCGTCGCTCCCCCGCCGACCGTTGCTCGCCAGCTGCTCGGCGACCTCGTGGCTCTCTACGCAGCCGCGGGCGAGCAGATTCTGCCGATGCCGCCGACGGTGGCCCACCGCTGGGCTGTGCTGCGGGCGCGCGGGGAGGATCCGCTGGCGTCCGAACGGCAGCTGGACGCGGCCTGGCGTCAGGACCACGACGAGGATTGGCGCCTCGTGCTGCCGCTCCGGCGCAAGCCGTGGCGGATGCCGCGTGAGACCGACCCCTGGGGGCACCCGGGCGAGAGCAGTCAGCTCGGCGCGCTGGCCGCCGTCGCCTGGGCGCCCATCGTGACCGCGAGCGGAGGGTGAGACCATGACGACGACCTTCGACCTCACCGGGCCGCTGCCGACGGGGGTCACCGTGCTCGAGGCCTCCGCGGGGACGGGCAAGACCTATGCGATCGCTGCCCTCGCGGCGCGGTTCCTGGCGGAGGGCCGGGCGGCGATGCCCGAGTTGCTGCTGGTGACGTTCTCGCGCGCGGCGACGGCGGAGTTGCGCCTGCGCGTCCGCGAGCGCCTGCGGTCGAGCGCGGAGGCACTGACGGCCGCGGCGGGGGGCGTCCCGCCGGCCGACCCGGTGGACGCGGCCCTGGCCGCCGCGCCGGCCGCCGAGGTGGCCGAGCGCGCCGCGCTGCTGCGCCGTGCCTTCGCCGACTTCGACCGGGCCACCATCATGACCACCCACGAGTTCTGCCAAGCGATGCTCGTCGGGCTGGGGGTGCTGGCGCCGCAGACGCCGCAGTCCACGCTCACCGAGGACCTCGGCTGGCTCGCCGACGAGGCGGCAGCCGACCTCTACGTGCAGCGCTACGCGAGCACCCGGCAACGGCCGCCGTTCCCCTTCGGCGCCGGTCGCCCGAGCGACGACCCGGGCGCGCGGCAGATCGCCCGGGATGCTGTGGCCGACCCGGCGTCGATCGCCCCGCTCGAGGGAGACGTCGCCGTGCGGGAGCGGGTGGCCTTCGCCGCCGGCGTCCGGGAGGAGGTCGCGCGCCGCAAGGCCGACCTGCGGCTCTACTCGTTCGACGACCAGCTGACGAGGCTGGATGCGGCCCTCGCCGACCCCGTGACCGGACCGCTGGCGCGGCGGCGGCTCGCGGACCGGTTCCCGATCGTGCTCGTCGACGAGTTCCAGGACACCGACCCAGTGCAGTGGAGCGTGCTCGCCCAGGCGTTCGCGCCGACGTCCACGGTGGTGCTCATCGGCGACCCGAAACAGGCGATCTACGGCTTCCGCGGCGGCGACGTGCACCTGTACACGCGCGCCACCCGGCAGGCGGGTGCCCTCACGACGCTGCGCACCAACCACCGTTCCGATCCGGGCGTGGTCGCCGGCGTGGCGACCCTGTTCGGCGGGCTCGCACTCGGCGAGCAGATCGACGTTCCCGACGTGGTCGCCGCCCACGCGCCCCGGCTCCGCGGCGAGCCGGGCACGCCGTGGGAGCGCGGCGTCCAGATACGCACGTTCGAGCACGACGACGCCGTCAGCCCCTGGCAGGCCAACGAGGAGATCGCGACCGACCTCGTCGGCGTCGTCGGCGGATTGCTGTCGGACGCCGCCCCCTTGCGGCCGGTCGCCGGTGGAGCGCTCCGCCCACGTGACGTGGCGGTCCTGGTGCGGTCGAACCGTCGCGGGGCCGCTCTCGCCGAAGCGCTCACGTCGGCCGGCATCGCGGCCACCTTCTCCGGGACCGCCTCGGTGTTCGCCTCCGACGCCGCCCGGGACTGGCTCGCGCTGCTGCGGGCGCTCGACCGGAGGCGCCGCCCCTACTTGCAACGCGCCTGGCTGACCACGTTCGTCGGGGCGACGCTCACCGAACTGGCCCTGGCCGACGAGACGCGGACGGCCCATTGGTCCCTGCTCGTGCACACGTGGGCGCGGGTGCTCGCACGCGGTGGCGTGTGGCCGCTGCTCGCCGCGGTCGAGGCCGACACCGACCTGTCCGCACGCCTGCTCGGCCATCCGGGGGGCGAGCGGCTGGTCACCGACCACCGGCACCTCGCGGAGATCCTCCACGAGCGCACGCGAGGCGATGTGGCACGGCCGCGGGAGTTGGCCGCGTGGCTGGCGTCCGAGATCGCGCTGGCCTCCGGCGACGCCGAGCGGACGCGTCGCCTCGAGACGGACGCCGACGCCGTGCAGATCATGACGATCCACCGCGCCAAAGGCCTGCAATGGCCGGTCGTGCTGCTGCCGGAAGCGGGCGTCGTGACCCGCGACCCGGTCGACGACGGGGGCCGGCTCATCGTGCCCGGTGAGACGGGCCGGACGATCGACGTGGGTGGCCGCGCCGGAGAAGGCCGTGACGGACGCTGGACGACGTGGCTGATGGAGGAGGGCGACGAGGCGCTTCGGGCGCTCTACGTCGGCTTCACGCGGGCCGAGTCGCATGTGGTCACCTGGTGGTCGCACCACTGGCGGGTGGCCGCCGCTCCGCTCCACCGGCTGCTGCATGCCGAGCGGGACGCCGCGGGCCCCGTACGGCCCGCGCTCGCCTACCCGAGCGCGGGCCTGGAGTCCGGCGGCAGCCCCCGCGCGGTGGCCCCGCTGTCGGGAACCGAGGTCGCGGTCGCGGTGCTGGGTGCCCCGGACGCCCCGGCCCCCGGGCGTGCACAGAGCATCCCGCCTACGCTGGGCGTGCGGCCCTGGAACCGCACGATCGATCGCGTCTGGCGCCGCACCTCCTACTCCGGGCTGACGGCCGCCGCGCACGAACTCGCGCATGCCGCCCCCGAGGCGGCGTTCGTCGCCGACGAGCCCGAGCTGGACGCCGACGTGGTCGCCACCCTCGCCGCCGAACAGTCCGACGCGCCGTCGGCGACGCCCTCGCCGATGGACGGGCTGCCCGCAGGGCCGGCGTTCGGCAGTCTGGTGCACGCCGTCTACGAGTACGCGGACACCTCCGGACCCGACTGGCTCGACCGCCTGGCGGAGGCGACGGCGTCCGGGCTGGCACGCTGGCCGGTCGCCGGGGTGGACGCCGCCACACTCGCCGCCGCGCTGGTGCCGTCGCTGGAGACGCCCCTCGGCCCGCTGGCGCCGGGCGCGGTGTTGCGTGACTTCGGCCCCGATCACCGCTTGGCCGAGCTCGACTTCGAGTTCGCCCTGACGAGCCCCGACGCCACCCTGGCCGACGTGGCGGCTCTGCTCACGGCGCATCTGCCCCCCGACGACCCGCTGGTCGACTACCCCACCCGGCTGGCGCACCCGCTGCTCGCTCCTCAGCGGCTGCTGGGGTTCCTGACGGGGTCCATCGACGCGGTGCTGAAGCTCGACGGGGTGAGCCCGCGACGGGGGTATCTGGTGGTCGACTACAAGACGAACCGGCTCGCACCGGCGGGAGAAACCCTGACGGTCGGGCACTACACGCGCGCCGCAATGGCCGAGGCGATGATGGCGCAGCACTATCCGCTGCAGGCGCTGCTCTACTGTGTGGCACTGCACCGGTTCCTCGCGTTGCGGTTGGCGGGCTACGAACCCGAACGCGACCTCGCCGGCGTCGCCTACCTCTTCGTGCGCGGCATGGCCGGCGCGGACACCCCGCTCGACGGCGGCGCACCGTTGGGTGTGTTCACGTGGCAGCCGCCGGCCGCGCTCGTGCTGGCCGTCTCGCGTCTGCTCGCCGGAGGTGAGGCATGACCGACATCGCCGTGAGCTCCCGCGGGCTCCTGGCCGCCTTCTCTGCCGCCGGCGTCCTGACGTGGGGCGACGTCCACCCCGCCCAACAACTGGCCCACTTGTTCGGGGAGGCCGACGAGCGCGTCCATCTCGCGCTGGCCCTCACGGTGCGGGCGTTGCGGTCGGGTTCGATCTGCCTCGAGTGGGCGCGCGTGCGCGAGTTGGGTCTCGGGGAGGACGCCGTCGCCGACGTCCCCGAGGTGCTGTGGCCGGAGGAGTCCGGCTGGCTGGACGCGCTCCGGGCGAGCCCCGCCGTGACCGTGGGCGACGGGGCACCGGGTCAGCGGCCGCTCCGGTTCGCCGACGACGCGTTGTACCTCGAACGCCACTTCGGCGACCAGGAAGCCGTTCGTCTGGGCCTCCTCGCCAGGCTGGCTGCGGCGGTCGAGCCTGTGCCGATCGAGCCTGTGCCGGTCGAGCCTGCGCCGGCCCCGCCTGCCGAGGCCGTCCCGGCGAGCGGGGCCACCGATGAGCAGCAGGCGGCGATCCTGCTGGCGCTCGGCCAGCGGGTGTCGGTGATCGCGGGTGGCCCCGGCACGGGGAAGACGCACACGATCCGGCTGCTCATCGAGCAGTTGCGGGCCACCGAACCGGACGCTCTCGTCGCGCTCGCCGCGCCCACGGGCAAGGCCGCGGCGCGGATGACCGCGTCGTTGCGCTCGGTCGGCCTCACCGCGGCGACCCTGCACACGCTGCTCGGTTGGCGGCCGGATTCCCGCAACCGCTTCGTGCACGACGCCACGAATCCGTTGCCGCATGACGTGGTGGTCGTCGACGAGATGTCCATGGTGTCGATGCTCCTCATGTCCCGGCTCTTGGCGGCCCTCAAGCCGACGGCCCGCCTGGTGCTGGTCGGCGACCCGGACCAACTGGCCTCGGTCGACGCCGGCTCGGTCCTCGCCGACATCGCTCGCGCCCCGGCCACGCAAGGCGTGGTGGCGCGGCTCGAGCGGAACCACCGCTTCAACCGGACGATCGCGGCGCTGGCCCGGGCCATCCGCGACGGAGAGCCGGACGCCGCCCTCGCCGTCCTGGGCGCCGGCGGCGAGGAGGTGTCCCTCGCCGACGGCCCGTCGGCGGCGTCACGGCTCCGGCAGCGCGTGGTGGAGCCGGGGGTGCGACTCCTGGAGGCGGCGGCGTCCGGCTCGGTGGGTTCCGCGCTGGCCGCGCTCGACGAGCACCGGCTGTTGTGCGGGCATCGGCGGGGTCCCTTCGGCGTCCAGCACTGGACGCGGCAGGTCGTCGCCTGGCTGTCCGAGGCCGCGCCCGAGCTGGCGTCCGAGGGCGAGTTCGCGACCGGCCGGCCGGTCATGGTCACAGCGAACGCGCCCGAGTTCGGCCTGTACAACGGGGACACCGGCGTGCTGATCGCCGATTCGGCGACAGGGCCGCGGGCCTGGTTCCGGCAGGGCGACGACTTACGCAGCCATTCCCCCTTCGTGGTGGACGGGCTCACCACCGTGCATGCCATGACGGTTCACAAGGCGCAGGGCAGCCAGTTCGCGCACGTGAGCGTGGTGCTGCCGCCCGTCGGCTCGCCCCTGCTGACGCGCGAACTGCTCTACACGGCTGTGACCCGGGCGGAGTCGTCGGTGCTGCTCGTCGGCTCGGCGGACGCCGTCCGCGAGGCGGTCACGCATCCCGTTCGACGCATGAGCGGCCTGGCGCGTCGGCTCACCTGACGGGAGGCGCGTCGGGCCGGGCATCGGTTGGGAAGTGTCACGGCCGAAGCACCCGAATGGGCGTGACAATGGCGAGCGCATCAATTGAGTCGAAGCGCCCGACGTGCCCCGCCCATCGTGCCGCTCAGGCCAGGCGTCCGGCCCGCCACTCAGCGATGATGCGGCTCGCGATGGAGACGCTGGCGGGCAGCTTGACCTCACCGGCGGCGACAGCAGCGGCCAGCTCCTCGCGGCTGAAGAAGCGCGCCCACTCGATCTCCTCGCCGTCGACTGTGATCTCGGTGCCTTGGGCACGGGCCACGAAGCCGAGCATGAGCGACCGCGGAAACGGCCACGGTTGGCTGCCCACATAGGCGAGCGAGGTGAGGGTCAGGTCGGACTCCTCGGCGATCTCCCGGTGCACGGCCTGCTCCAACGACTCCCCCGCCTCGACGAACCCGGCCAGGATCGAGACGCGGCCGGTGTCCCAGACACGTTGGTGGGCGAGGAGCAGCCGGTCGTCGGCGTCCAGCACGGCGACGATCACGGCAGGGTCGGTCCGCGGGAAGCGCGGCCGCTCGCACACCGGGCACCACCGTTGGTGGCCGCCCTCGCGCACCTGCGTTATGGCGCCGCACTGCCCGCAGTGGGGAGCGACCCGGTGCCAGTTCACGAGCGCCACGCCCGTCGTGACCACGTCGGCCATCGTCTCGTCGAGTCCGGTGGCCAGCTCGCGCAGCGACGCTGTCTCCCCTTGCCCAGACAGGTCCGACGCCTCCGCGACGAACCACGCCGCCTGATCGACCAGCCCGACGAGGAGGTGCCGCTCGGGCACGTAGCCGCCGCGCGGCCGCTCCGACCGGAGCTCGCCGTCGGTCGCCGTGACGAACGATTGGTCGTCGACCCCGAAAACACGCGAGGTCGGGTCGGCCCACCACGCCGCCACGGCGGGGACATCGGCGCGCCCGGCGAGGACGCGATCCAAACGGCTGTCAGGGACCCAGGGCTCCACGCCGCCAAACTAGCGCGCTGCGACCGCACGCCTCACCATCGCGTCCAACTCGACCCGGCCCACCAGGCGCGCCGGGCGGACAATCCGGCCGGTGGGCACGTCGCAGAACACGGCGTCCACGCAGTCCACGTCCACGCCCTGCAGCTCTGCCCAGGCGAGCCGGTACAGCGCCAACTGCAGTGGGTCGGCGCCCGCGGCGTTTCCGGTCTTCCAGTCGACGACGAGGAACGCCTGTCCTCGATCAGCCGCCCCGGCCGGGGCTCGGCCGTCGGACTCCTCGAAGACGGCGTCGATACGGCCTCGGACGACGGTGCCGCCCAGGAACAGCGAGAACGGCACCTCCGTGGCCTGCGGCGTCCGGTGCGCAAACGGACCCGCCTCGAACGCCTGCACCAGGCTCGCGAGGTCGGCGTCGACCGGCGCCCCGTCGTCGGGACCGTCGTCGAGCAGGCTCGCCGGCGAGCCGAAGCGGCGCTCCAGCCACGCGTGGAACCGCTCGCCGGTCCGCGCCGCCGGTCGCGGAGGCCTCGGCATGGGCCGGTTCACCTGGGCGAGATACCCTTCGGCGTCCGCCCCGAGCGCGATGAGTGCGGTAGCCGACAGGTAGGGCGGCAACGCCACCTCGCTCCCTCGCCGCCTGGCGGCGGCCTCAGCGAGCAAGACGTCGGCCGCGGCGTCCCAGGAGGCCACGAGCGCAGCCTCGTCGAGCGGCAGCGGCTCCTCCTCCCGGACGCCGCCGGTGCGGTAAGCCGCCACCGCTTGCGCCGCACGCACGCGGCGTTCCCGGCCGGCCGGGTCGAGCGCCACGGGCCACTCCACCGCCCGCCCGCCCGCCTCCAGCGGGTTCTCGGCGGACACGTCCCGATGGTCGACCTCGGTGGCGAACCGCTCCAACACGCGCAGGTACGGCGAGACGGCGCGGGGCCGCAGCAGCTCCGACCACGCGTGCGTCGTCGCGACCAGGTGCTGCCGGGCGCGGGTGACGGCCACGTAGGCGAGCCGATCGTCCGCCCGCCGGGCCTCGTCCTTCAGCGCCTCCGCGTACTCCTTGGCGGCCGCGTCGCTCAGGTCGGCCAGCTGCGCGATGTTGGCGGCGTCCCCACGCAGGTCGGCCGGCAGCACGGCGGCGTTCCGCAGCCAGTTGCCCTGCACCCGGTCTGAGGGGAACACCTTGTCGGCCAGCGCCGGGCAGAACACCACCTCCCACTCCAGCCCCTTCGCCCGGTGCATGGTGAGCAGCTTGACCGAGTCGTCGCGCGTCGGCACCGGCTGCTCCAGCCCCACGCCGTGCTCCTCCTCGGCCCGCAGCCAGCCCAGCAGGCCCGTCAGCGACCCATCGCCGTCGATGTCGGCGTAGCCCGCCACCTGCGCGACGAAGGCGTCCAGCTGCCGCAGGCCGTCGGGGCCGCGCAGGCCGCACTCCACCTCCAGCCCGAGCGTGGCGATGACGCGGCGCACCAGCTCGGTCACGGGCGCGTTGGCCCGCGCCCGGAGCGCCGCCAGCTCGGACGCCGCCGCCGTCAGCCGGCGCCGCCCCTCGGCGGTGTAGGGGCCGTCGCCGAGGTCCCCGAGCGCCTCGGCGAGCGACGGCGCCCGGGCCGACGTCGTCGCATCGATGATCGCGGCGATCTCCTCCGCGGCGGTCGCGTCGTCGACGGGCCGGTCGTCGCCGGCGAGCTCGCGCGCGCGGCGTCCGAGCACCGCCAGGTCGGCCGGGCCGATGGCCCACCGCGGCCCGGTCAACACACGGATGACGTCCGGGTTCGCCGTGGCGTCGGCGAGCACGCGCAGCACGGCCACCACGTCGGCCACCTCCGGCACCTGCAGCAGCCCGTCGAGGCCGACGATCTCCACGGGCACGTCGCGGGCGGCCAGCGCGGCGTACAGCGGCCGGATGTGGGCGTTGCGCCGCGCGAGCACGGCGATGTCGGACCACCGCGGCGCCAGCCCCGTCTCGCGGCTGGCCACGATGCGGTCCACCACCCAGGTGACCTCGTCGGGCCACGTGTCGAACGAGGCGACGGTGATGTCGCCGGGCGGCGTGCCCTCGGGTGCCACGAGGTCGACGTCGATGCCGTCCCACTGCAGCTCCTCGTCGGCGCGCAGCGGCGCGGCGAGCGCGTTCGCGGCGTCCAGGATCACCTGCCCCGAGCGCCGGTTGACGGTGAGCGCGTACCGGGCGGCCGGCGAACCGTCGGCCCGCGGGAACTGCTCGGCGAACGTGATGATGTTGGCCGCCGCCGCGCCGCGCCAGCCGTAGATCGCCTGGCAGGGGTCGCCGACGGCGGTGACGGGGTGACCGCCGCCGAACAGCTGGGCGAGCAGCTGGGCCTGGGCGCTGGACGTGTCCTGGTACTCGTCGAGCAGCACGACGCGGAACTGCTGGCGCAGCGACGCCCCCACCGAGGGCACGAGCCGCGCCAGCCGCGCGGCCACGCCCATCTGGTCGGCGAACTCGACCGCGCCGAGCGAACGCTTGAGCCGCTGGTAGCCGTCGACCAGCCCGGCCAGCTCGACGCGCTCGGCCGCCACGGACGCCGCCTGCTTCATCGACGCGTAGAGCTCTTTGCGCCGCGAGAGCGGCGAGCCGGCGACCCCGCGCAGCACCTCGTCGGCGTGGTCCACCAGCGCGTCGCTGTCCACGAGGTGCGCCGCGAGGTCGCCGTCGAGGGCGAGGACGCGGTCGGTCACGCTGTCGGGGCGCAGCCGGGCCAGCTGGTGGAACGGGCCCGGGGCGGCCGACACGACGCGGGAGGCGAGCCGGAACCGCGCGGCACCGGTGATGAGCCGCGCCTCTCCCTCGACGCCGATGCGCAGCCCGTGGTCGGCGACGAGCCGGGCGGCGAACGCGTCGTAGGTCATGATGAGCTGCTCGCCGGCGTCGTCGAGACCCTCGGCGTCCACGACGCCCGCCCGAGCGAGGGCGACCCGGACGCGGCCGCTCAGCTCGGCCGCCGCCTTCCGCGTGAACGTGAGGCCGAGCACCTCCTCGGGGCGCACCTGGCCCGAGCCCACGAGCCACACGACCCGCGCGGCCATGACCGTCGTCTTGCCCGAGCCCGCCCCGGCGATGATGACGCCCGGCTCGAGCGGTGCCGCGATGGCGCGCAGCTGCTGGTCGGAGAAACCGATGCCGAGGGCGTCCGACACCTCGGCCACGTCGGTGAAGCGCCTCACGAGACCACCTGCCCACTGCGGGCCGGGCAGCTGGACCGCACCGGGCAGTAGGTGCAGTGCTCGCCCGGCTGCGCGTCAAAACGGCCGGCCTCGAGCACGTCGCACGCCCGGGCAACCTGGTGATGCACCCACGTGGGGTAGGCGAGCTCGGCCGGATCGTCGGTGAGGTGCGGCCGCTCGCGCAGCGACGGCTGCCGGAACTCCTTGGGCCAGTTCTCGCCGTCCTCGACGCGCAGGTAGACCAGGCTCGCCCCCGCGCTCGGTGCCGGCTCGCCAAACCCGCCCGCCTCGACCGCCAACTGGTACACCCCGATCTGGGGCGTCGCCTCGGCGGCCGCCTGCGACGGCTTGGTGCGGCCCGTCTTGAAGTCGACCACCTTGAGCGAACCGTCCTCGCGCCGTTCCAGCCGGTCGACCGCCCCGACGAGCCTCACCTGCCGGCCGTCGACCGTCACCTCGGCCGCGAACGGCACCTCGACGCCGACGAGATCGGCGTGGTCGTGCCCCTCCTGCCAGGCCAGGAAGCGCCGCACGGCGGCGTCCGCCTCGGCCCGTTCGGACGCCGACAGCCACGCCGCCGGGAAGGGGATGTCGGCCCAGACCCCGTCGAGCGCGGCGTCCACGTCGCCCGGGCCCAGTTCGCCCGAGGCCGCCCGCTCGGCCACCGCGTGGATCACCGAGCCGAGGATGGTGCGGATCTCCCGCGGCGGTTCGGCGCGGGCTTCCCGCGCGAGGAAGTACTTGCGCGGGCAGGTGAGCAGCGACTCGACCTGGCTCGGGCTGAGCCGGATGGGCCCCTCGCCGGCGGGCGCGCGGGTGCCCGTGGGCTCCCGGACGCCCCACCACCGGGCCGGATCGGCGTCCGGGGCGAGCGGGTGACCGTCGTCGTCGACCGCGTCCGCGAGACGCGCGAGGCGGGCGGCGGCGGCGTCCCGCAGTCCTTCAGAGACCGTGGCGTCCTGCGCGACGCGCCGCAGCTCGGCCACGAGCGCGCGCAGCGTGTGCAGCCGGGGCGGGGCGGTGAGCAGGTGGCGCACCGGCACCCCCAGTTCAGTGAGGAACCTCGACGGCCGGTCGTCCTCCCCGTCGGTGCCCTCGACGGCGGTGACGAGCAGCCGCCCCTCGGCGCGCGAGCAGGCGAGCAGGAAGAGCCGCCGTTCGGTCGCCACGAGGTCGCGCGTGGTGATCCCGGCCCCGAGGGTGGCCCCCGTCGCCCCGGCTCCGAGCCGCTGCGGGTCGAAGACCGAGCCGCGCCGCCGCACGTCGGGCCAGACGCCCTCCTGCACCCCGGCGACCACGACGAACCTCCAGTGCCGACCCTTGGCCCGGTGGGCCGTGAGCAGCCGGACGCCGCGGCCCGCGACCGCCGCCTCGCGCTGCGAGTCGGCCGGGATCTGCTGGTTGGCCACCTCCGCCACGAACCACGCGACGCCCGCCTCGCCGCCCGGGCCGAGCGATTCCCGGGCGAGGTCGAACAGGGCGCACACGGCGTCGAGGTCGTGGTGCGCCCGCGGGGACGCGTCGCCGCCGCGCACGGCGTCGGCACGGAGCCGCTCGGGCCAGTCGGTGCCCGACCACAGCTCCCACAGGACGGCCTCGGGCCGCGACCCTGCCGCCACCAGCGCGGCAGCCCGGGCGAGCAGGTCGCGGCGCGCGGCGACCGCGTCGGCCCCGTCGGGCAGGGGACGCCGCCCCGCCAGCGCCTGGGCGACCAGCTCGTCGGTGGGGGTTCCGACCGCGCGCGGGTCGGCCGCCCGCAGCCGGCGCCCCAGCGAACGGAGGGCGACGGCGTCCAGCCCGCCCCACGAACAGGTCAGGAGCCGCGTGGCCTGGTCGGCATCGGGCACGCCGCCCGCGGCAGCCACCTCGAGGCCGACCAGCAGGGGCCGGACGGCGAGCTCGGCGCCGAGACCGATCTCGTCGCCGGCGACCTCGACGGGGATGCCGGCATCGGTGAGGACGCGGGCGAGTGGCGGCAACTGCGTGCGCCCCGATCGCACGAGCACGGCCATGTCGCCCCACGGCACCTGGTGGTCGAGGTGGGCGGCGCGCAGTTCACCCGCGATGTGGCGGGCCTCCGTGGCCGAGTCGGGAAACGTGCACACGTCGAGGCGCCCGGAACCCCCGCCCGTCGCCGCCCGGTAGGCCTGCACCGCGCCTGCCTCGAGGGCGGGCACCCCGAGCCGGCGGGCGACGGCCGTGCAGGCGGCCACCTGCTCGGGAGGACGCCGGTGGGCCACGCCGAGCGCAACGACCCGCGGTGCCACCGAGCCGTCGCCGAAGAGCGGGCCGAACTCGGCGGCCGCGCGCGGGTGCGCGCCGCGGAAGCGGTAGATGGCGGTGTCGGGGTCGGCGAGCGCGACCACGGGCAGGGCGTCGCCGGCCAGCGCCCGGACGAGCCCGATCTGGGCGGGGTCGAGCTCGCACCACTCGTCGACGTACACGGCCGCGATCTCGGCGCGCAGGGCGGCGAGCACCGGCGGCCGTTCGAGCAGCAGCCGGGCGCGATGGACGAGTTCGGCGTAGTCGAGCGCTTGTTCGGCGTCGAGCACGTCGAGGTACTCGGCCATGAACGCCCCGAGCGCCCCCCAGCCGGGTTCGCGGGCCGCAGCCGCGGCGTCCGTGAGCTCGTGGGGGTCGAGACCCAGGTGGCGCGCCCGCGCGAGCGCGGCGCGCGCCTGCGTGGCGAAGGCGCGGGTGCCGAGGGCGGCCTCGAGCTCGGCCGGCCAGGGAGCGGGGCTGCCGAGCAGGAGCTCCCGGATGCGGAACTCCTGCTCGGGGGCGGTGAGCAGGCCGGGCGCGGCGTCCTCCGCGTCGGCGAACCGGGCCAGCAGGGTGAGGCAGAAGGCGTGCACGGTCATGACCTGCGGGGCGAGCGTGGTGCGCCCGGCCGCGCGCACGATGCGGTCGCGCAACTCGGACGCCGCCTGGCGCGTCAGCGCGAACACCAGCGGCGGCAGCGCGCCGGCGCGGATGCGGGCAGCGACGGCGTCCACGAGCAGCGTCGTCTTCCCCGTGGCCGCCGCGCCGAGGACGAGCACCGGGCCAGCTGCGTCAGCCACCGGATTGATCATGCTCGCCATCCCACCACACCCCGCCGACAATCTAGATTGGCCGCCATGACCGACGTGACGACCGAGGTGGACGGCCGGACGCTCAAGCTGACCAACCTCGGCAAGGTCCTCTACCCCTCGGGCTTCACCAAGGGCGAGGTGATCGACTACTACCGGCGGATCGCCCCCGTCATGCTCCCCCACCTGGCCGGCCGGCCGGTGACCCGGATCCGGTTCCCGAACGGCACCCAGGCGCCGTCGTTCTTCGAGAAGAACGTGCCCGCCGGCACGCCCGAGTGGGTCACCGTCCACCACGTCGCCGGCAGCCGCGAGGACATCGACTACCCCCTCGTCGACAGCCTCGCCACCCTCGTGTGGCTTGCCAACCTCGCCGCCCTCGAACTCCACACCCACCAGTGGCGCGCCGCGCCCGGCGCGTCCGCCACCGAGCTCACCGAGGAACTCCTCGTCGACCAGCTCGTCCTCGACCTCGACCCGGGGCCCGGCGTCGCCATGCCCCTCATCGCCTCCGCCGCGCTGCTCGTGGCCGGCGCACTCGCCGACGACCGGCTCCTGTGTCACGTGAAGACCTCCGGCAGCAAGGGCCTCCAGCTCTACGCCGCGCTCGAACCGACGCCGGCGGGCCGGGTCATCACGTACGCCCGCGCCCTCGGCGCGCGGCTCGCCGCGGCCCATCCCGAGCTGTTCCTCACCGAGATCGCCAAGGCCGCCCGACCCGGCAAGATCCTCGTCGACGTCAACCAGAACCTCGCCGGCCGCAACACGGTGTGCGCCTACTCCCTGCGCGCCAAGGACGCCCCCACCGTCTCGACCCCGCTCGCCTGGGACGAGGTCGAGGACGCCGCCGCCGGCGGTTCGCCGCTGCGGTTCGAGGCCGCCGACGTGCTCGACCGGGTGGAGGCCCACGGCGACCTGTTCGCCCCGCTGCTCACCGGCGCCCGCGGCGTCCTGCCCGCCTGAATCATTCCTCTGCGGCGTTCGCCCGCGGCGAAGACCAGCCGGCAACGGCGGCGCCCCGGCTAGGGTGGGCGGCGATCAGAAGGAGGGCCCATGGAGGTCAAGGTCGGTATCCGCAACGTGCAGCGCGAGGTCTCGCTCGAGACGAAGGCCACGGCGGCCGCCCTGGAGGAGCAACTGGCCGCGGCGATCGCGTCCGGCGGGGTGTTCGCGCTGACCGACGACAAGGGCCGCAAGGTTCTCATCCCGGCCCAGCAGATCGCCTACGTGGACCTGGGCAGCGAACACACCCGGCCGGTGGGGTTCGGCGCGGTCACCGCCTGACCGGTAGACTGCGTGCGGCGCGTGCACCCGCGCGCCCCCGCGGCGATGGGCGCGCCCAGTGCGAGCGCCCCGTCCCTGCGGTGTTCCGCCCGGCCTCGCGGCCGGTGAGTAGTGAGGCACCACGCTGACCATCTCGGACCTGCCCCAGGCAGATACACAGACCACCTTCGACGACCTCGGCGTCCGCACCGAAATCGTCGAATCCCTCGCCCACAAGGGCATCGTTCACCCCTTCCCCATCCAGTCCATGGCGATCCCGATCGCGCTGGCGGGCACGGACATGATCGGCCAGGCCCGCACGGGCACGGGCAAGACACTCGCGTTCGGCGTCAGCCTGCTGCAGCGCATCGCGGTTCCGACCGACGAGGCATATGCCGATCTCGAGCACCCCGGCAAGCCGCAGGCGCTCATCATGACGCCCACGCGCGAGCTCGCCCTCCAGATCGCCGGCGACCTGGCCGACGCCTCGCAGGTGCGGGCCGCGCGCATCCTCACCGTCTACGGCGGCGTCGGGTACGAGCCGCAGCTCGACGCGCTGGCGTCTGGCGTCGACGTCGTGGTGGGCACGCCCGGCCGCCTGCTCGACCTGGCCAACCGCCGCTCCCTCGACCTGTCCCACGTACGCGTCCTCGTGCTCGACGAGGCCGACGAGATGCTCGACCTCGGCTTCCTGCCCGACGTGGAGCGCCTCATCGCCCGGACGCCCTCCGCCCGGCAGACGCTGTTGTTCTCCGCGACCATGCCCTCGGCCATCGCCGGCCTGGCCCGCATGCACATGAGCCAGCCGGTCAACATCCGCGCCGAGGCGCACGACGCCCAGGCCACCGTGCCGGACACCACCCAGTTCGTCTACCAGGCGCACGACCTCGACAAGCCCGAGATCGTCAGCAAGATCCTCCAGGCCGACCACGCCGGCAAGGTGATGATCTTCACCCGCACCAAGCGCGCTGCCCAGCGGCTCGCCGACGACCTCGAGGAGCGCGGCTTCGCCGCCACCTCCATCCATGGCGACCTGTCGCAGGTGATGCGCGAGAAGGCGCTCGCCCGCTTCCGCGAGGACCGCGTCAAGGTGCTCGTCGCCACCGACGTGGCCGCCCGCGGCATCGACGTCGCCGACATCACCCACGTCATCAACTACGAGTGCCCCGACGACGACAAGACCTACGTGCACCGCATCGGACGCACGGGCCGCGCGGGCGCCAAGGGCGTCGCCGTCACCCTCGTCGACTGGGCCGACGTCACGCGCTGGAAGGTCATCAACAAGGCCCTCGACCTCGACTTCCCCGAGCCGCCCGAGACCTACTCGACCTCCGAGCACCTGTTCGCCGACCTCCACATCCCGGCCGGCACCAAGGGTCGCCTCCGCGAGCCGCGTCCGCGCGAGGAAGCCGCCCCCCGTGAGCGCAAGCCCCGCGAGGAGCGCCCCAAGCGCGACCGGAACCGCCGTCGCCTCCGCAACGGCCAGCCCGTCGAGGGGTCGGACGCCGCCGGTGCGGCCCCGGCGCCTGTCGAGAATGCGGCGCGCGCGGAGGCTGCTGAGGCGTCCCCCGGGTCCGAGCAGGACGGGGCGCCTCGCCGGCGGCGTCGCCGCGGTGGCCGCGGACGCGGCCGTGGCCAGGGCGAAAGCCAGGGCCAGGGCGAGCAGCAGGCGGCCCAGGGCGAGGTCAGCGGAAGCTGACGATGCCCTCGCCGCGGTTGACGCGGAACCCGGTGCCGTCGCTGCGGACCATCCAGACACCCTGCTCGGTCGACGTCATCGTGTAGTCACCGACCGTCAGACTTGACCCGTACGGCAACGGCCGGGCGGCCGTCGAAGGCCGGAAAATGCCCTCGGACGTGCAGGTGACGCTGAGGGCACCGGCGGCGTCCCACGTGGCGAGGGGTTGGGCGAAGTCGGGATTGGCACCGCAGTCGACCTGCGCGACCGGGTAGTTGGCCTGACAGCCCGCCTGGATGCCGCCCAGGGCATCGGTGAAGATCCCGCACGCGATGTTGCCCGACGGCGCGACGGCGTAGTAGTGGCCGGCACCCATCGACTCGTCGAGATAATCGGCGGCGTTCACGAGCGTCCCCGTGGGCGGCGTCAGGGTGCCCGTGGCGGCGCTCGGCGACGGCGTCGCCGTGGAGGCCGCCGTGGGGCTCGTCGACTGAACCGGCGACGGCTCGCTCGTCGGCGAGGCGGTGGCCGACGCGCTGGCCAGCGGGTTCGGTCCGGGGACGGCCTGTCGGTCGCGCTGCCAGGCGTCGAGCGTCACGATCGTCGCGACGCCGAGCGCGATCGCCAGGACCGCGGCGACACTGAGGAAGACGATGCGCCGGAGCCGTTCGCGACGACCCCGCGCGATCACGTCCGCGATGGCTGCGTCCGTGAGTTCGGGCATGGGTGCCTGCCGCATCTGGCGGGCGAAGTCCCCCCAGGCCGCGTCGCCGGTCGCCTCATCGCGGAAGAGGGAACGGCCGAACTCGTCGTCGAAGTCACCCATGGTGTCCCCCAGGGGTCGCGTAGCCCGGAGCCGCCCGCATCTTCGCCAACGCGCGGCTGCAGGTGGATTTGATGGTGCCCACACTCACGCCCATTTCCTCAGCCGCCTGGATCTCCGACAGATCGAAGTAGTACCTCAAGACCACGATGGCCCGCTCCCGCGCGTTCAGGACGCGCAGGCGCCCGACGATGTCCGCGCGGTCGTCGACCGCCCCGATATCCCGGGCCGACGCCGGCGCCTCCGCCCACGCCCGGTCGCCGTCCAGATCCATGGCCACCGGTTCGTGCTTGCGGCGGCGGAACTGGTCGGTCGCCAGGTTGACCATGATGCGCCGGATGTAGGCCACTGCCGTGGCCGGCTCGATCGACCCCCAGCGCACGTAGGCGCGCACGAGCGCCTCCTGGACGAGGTCCTCCCCCGCCGTGCGGCTGCCCGCGATGAGCACCGCGGAGCGCATGAGCGTGGCACGGGCCTCGCGCACGAAGTCCGTGAACTCCTCGTCCCGTGTTCGGGTCGCCACGGTCACACTCTGTCCTACGAACAGCAGGGCGGCGAGGTTGACACTCTGGACGCCGTCGCCCCCGGTCAGTGCGCGGTGAACAGACAGAACGGGTGGCCATGGGGGTCGAGCAGCACCCGGACGTCGGTTTGGGGCTGGTGGGGGTGCGTCGTGGCGCCGCAGTGGTGGGCCCACCGTTCGGCGGCGTCCAGGTCGTCGACCCACACGTCCAGGTGCGCCTGCGGCTGCTGCGCGCCGGGCACCGAGGGCCACGTGGGCGGGGTGTGGAGCTCGTCGAGCTCGAAGTTGAGAGTCATGCGGAGGCGTCCGGGTTCGGGCCGCAGTTGGGCCCAGCCCGGTTCGGACGCCGCCACCGCGACACCCAGCAGTCGTGCGTAGAACGCGGCCAACTCGGGGGGCCGCGGCGACGAGATCGACACCGATGTGGCCTCGAGGCGCGGTCTCACTGGCCCGTGCTCCCATCGATCGTAGCTCGCAGGACGCCGAGGAACCCGAGCGTCGCATCAGCCTCTCCGGCCGTGGCGGGCGGCTCGGGGCGGTCGTCGACGGTTGCGGGAGCAGGTTCCGAGGTCGGCACCGGACCACTCTAGGCGACGGAAACTGGAGGCGACGGACGCCTCAGAACCGGTCGGGTTCCTCGGCGTTGAAGACGAGATCGCGCCGGCCGGGGACGGTCACGACGAGGCGGTCGAAGCCCCCGGCGGTCGCCCCCTCGACCACCGAGGCGTGCTCGCCGAACAGCAACCCGACCTGCGTGGGTGCGTACGCGGAACGGCGTCGGGTCTGCCGGATCCAGCGGCGTCCGTGAGTGACGAGCGCCAGGTCGACACCGTCGCGGACGAGCATCTCCACGCCCTCCCCCGCCGCGTTCGTGCCGTAATCGAGCCGAATCGTGTCCACGAGCCCCGGGAAACCGTAGGCGACGCGTTCGCGCACCAGCGGCGTCCGGCCCGCAACCTCCCTCGCCGAGGCGGACGCCCGATCGGCCTCGGCCTCGACGGCACGCCAGTGGTCGGCGCCCGCCACCACCTCGCGGAAGCCGGGCGTCACCGGCGCCCGTTCGCGGAGGGCGGCGACGACCAGGGCGGTCTCGTCCTCGGCGAACCCCGTGAAAGCATCCTGATCGACCAGCCCGCCGCCGTCGGCGCGCACAGCGACCACCGCGGCGTCCCGCCCGTCGACGCGCCCGGTTCCCAGGGCGAGCACCTCGGACCAGCGTCGGCGGCGTCCGAGAAGGGTTCGGTAGCCGTCGGCGCCGAGGCGCAGCAACCCCGACGACACCGACTCCAAAGCCAGCACCACCGCCATCGCGAAGAACGTGAGCAGGATGACGAACAACACCACCGAAGGCACGCTCGGCGCGCGCACCGCGTCGGCGAGGGCCAGCGTCGCGGCGTAGCCGAACAGGAGCACCGCGACAGCTCCCCAGAACCCGCGGACGCCGACCCTGCGGCTCACGAGCCAGCGCGCAGGCATCAGTAGGCCATTCCCATCGCCTGGCGCACCTCGGCCAACGTCGCGTCGGCGACCTCGTTGGCGCGGGCGTTGCCCTGCCGGAGGACGTCCAGAATGTGGCCGGGATCGGATTCCAGGTCGGCCCGCCGCGCCCGGATCGGCGCGAAGAACTCGTTCAGCGCCTCGATGAGGTACTTCTTGAGACCACCCCCGCCACCGTTGCCGATCTCGTCGGCGATGGCGACCGGATCGCGCCCCGAAGCGAGGCCCGCGAGGGTCAGCAGGTTGGACACCTCCGGCCGGTTCACCGGGTCGTAGGTGATGAACCTGTCGGAGTCGGTGACGGCCTTCTTGAGGATCTTCGCGGTCTCGTCCGCGCTCATGCGCAACTCGATCGTGTTGCCCTTGCTCTTGCTCATCTTCGTGCCGTCGGTGCCGAGGATCAGCGACCCCGACGACAGCAGCGCCTCCGCCTGCGGGAAGACGGGGGTGGCCGGATCGACGCGACCGTAGCGCTCGTCGAACCGGCGCGCGACGACGCGGGTCTGCTCGAGGTGCGGAAGCTGGTCTTTGCCGACGGGCACCAGGTTCGCCTTGCAGAACAGGATGTCGGCGGCCTGGTGCACGGGGTAGGTGAGCAGGAGCCCGGACATGGGGCGTCCGCCCGTCGCCTCGTGCTCGGCCTTGACGGTGGGGTTGCGGTAGAGCTCCGAATCGGAGACGAGCGACAGGAACGGCAGCATGAGCTGGTTGAGCGCCGGCACCTGGCTGTGAGCGAAGATCGTGGTCTTCGCCGGGTCGATGCCGAGGGCGAGGTAGTCGGTGACGAGCGAGGTGACGCGCTCGTGGATCGGCCCGGTGCCGTCCCGGTCGGCGATCACCTGGTAGTCGGCGACGAGCACGAAGGTCTCGACGCCGGCGTCCTGGAGCCGGACACGGTTCATCAGCGAGCCGAAATAGTGGCCGATGTGCAGGTGGCCGGTGGGGCGGTCGCCCGTGAGCATCCGGAAGCCGGACGGGTCTCGCGCGATCTGCTCCTCGATGGCGCGGCTGCGCTCTTCGGAGCGGCGCAGCGAGGCGTCCGACGTGGAGGAGGCGAGGGCGTCCTCGGTGGCCTCGGTCGTGTCGGTGACCTGGTCGGTCATGGGGTTACTCCTTGTCAGTGAGGTCCCGCAAGCATGCGAAACGGCCGCCCGCGGGACGGCCGTCGTGCAGGGTGGATCAGCAGGCCGTCGTCACGGCCGCCACCACCCCCTGCTCTGCATGGGACTCACCCTACCCCCAGACCGGACGCCGCCGGTCACGGCTGGCCGCCGCGAGACCGGATGCGGCGGACGATCTCGGCGTGGACGTCGGCGTGCGTCGAGTGGGCGCCGAGCGGATTCCGGGTCTTGCCGAGTCCGTGGTAGTCGCTCGAACCGGTCGTGAGGAGACCGAGGGATTCAGCGAAGGCGCGCAGCGCGGCGCGGGTGTCGTCGTCGTGGTCGGGGTGGTCGACCTCGACCCCGTCGAGCCGGTGCTCGAAGACCAGTTCGGTGAGATACGCCTCGGGCAGGTCCTCGCGCCGGCCGCGTCCCCACGGGTGGGCGAGCACGACCACCCCATGAGCGCCGTGCACGAGGTCGATGGCGGTCGTGAGCGGCGTGCTGTAGCGGTCGACGTAGCCGAGCCCCCCATCGTGGAGGTAGCCGGCGAAGGCCTCGTCGCGGGTGGCGACGTAGCCCTTGGCGACCATCGCGTCGGCGACGTGGGGGCGTCCGAGGGAGGCACCCCCCGCTTGCGCCAGGACGTCCTCGACCGTGAGCGGCAGCCCGAGCGTGGACAGCTTGGCGACCATGGCGGGCACCCGGTCGGAGCGGCCGACGCGCACGCGGGCAAGCTCATCGAGAAGCGCATGGTCGTGCGGATCGCACCCGTAGCCGAGGAGGTGGACGGAGTTGCCGTTCAGCTGCGTCGACATCTCGACGCCGGCCAGGACGTCGATGCCGGCGCGCTCTGCGGCCAGTTTGGCTTCACGGATCCCGTCGAAGGTGTCGTGGTCGGTGAGCGCGATGACGTCCAGCCCGGCTTCGGCCGCCTTGCGTACCAGCTGGGTGGGCGTGTCCGTGCCGTCGGAGACCAGCGAGTGCGTGTGGAGGTCGATGCGCATGGTTCCAGTCAACCATCCCCACGCCCCGTCCCAGCTCCGCCCACGGCGTCCCCCAATCACCCGCCCCCCCGTGTGACAGTCGGGGCCCTCCCCTGTGTGACGGTTGGGGCTCACGGATGGGGCGCTGGAGCGCCTTCTTTGTGAGCCCCAACCGCAACACGGGGGTGCTCCCCGACCGTCACACGGCGTTTGGACGCCGCCGCTCACGCCATTCGTCGGCCAGGAGGGCGTAGCCGTAGCCGTCCAGCCACCCGTCGTCGCGGTGGAGGCTCTCGGCGACGGCGTGGAGTTCGCGACGCATGCCGAACGCTTCCATCAGGCGCCAGGAGGCCTCGTTGGCTGCGAAGCAGTTCGCCGTGACCCGGCGCAGCCCGAGTTCGTCGAAGGCGACGACGAGCAGCTCGGCGATCCCCTCGCGCGCGAAGCCGCGGCCCTGGGCCCACGGCGCGACGACCCAACCCAGTTCCGCCTGGACGCCCCTGCCGTGCTCGGCCACTTCAGCCTGTGCCCATGCGTCCTCGATCCTGAGCATGAGGTCGCCGACGACCTCCCCCTGATGAAGCATGACGAGCTGGGCGCTCTGCCAGTCCGCCGCCCGCGCCCGGAGCGACTCGACGTCGGTGAGGAGTCCGGACAGCCACTGCCCCACCTCGGGCAGGCTTCGGTAGGCGAACACGGCCTCGGCATCCGCGATCGTGAACGGCCGCAACTCCAGGCGCGCCGTCCGGCGCGGCCAGCGAAGATCAGTGAGTCCCACCGGCTCAGTGTCACCGAAGCAGGCGGTGCGAGGGACTCTCGGCGCATAAACCCGGGGCTCTCGGCGGATCAGACGAGCAGCGTGCGGACGGTCCGCAGGCCCACGGACATGCGGGCCAAGGACGTGTCGTCCGCGGTGATCTCGGCGAGTTCGGCCGCCTCGCGGGCGACGCCGCCCACGGACTCCTCCCACGCCGCCACCACGCCCGCGGCGTCCGACGCGTCGGAGCCGACCGCCAGAGCGGCGCGCGTCAGGTCGGCCTGCAACCGGCCGAGGTCGTCGCGGAGTGCCGCGCGGGCCATGGTGTCCCAGCGGTCCACGCGGGGCAGCTCGTTGACCCGCTCGAGCAGACGGTCCAGCCCGAGGCGTTCGGCGAGCGCGAAGTACACCCGCGCGACGAGCCGCACGTCGAGCCCCAGTTCGCTCGCCAGCTGCGCAACCGGCAGCGTCAGGTGCGCGCCGCGGGCCTTGGCGATCCCCTCGGCCAACTCAGCCGGCACCTCGCGCTCGCGGTACCAGGCCAGGTCGGCCTCGTAGTGCTCCCGCTGGCGGGTGGTGCACAGCTGCTCGAAGTCGGCGCGCAGCGCCGCCACGGCTTCGGTGAACGCCGCAGACTCGCCCAGGATGTCGAGATTGCCGCGCCGGTTGAGCAGCCACCAGCGCGTCGTCTGTTCCACCATGCGCTGCAGTTCCACCCGGATCCGGATCTCCGTGTCGGCGTCCAGCCCCAGCCGTGGCAGGGACAGTTCGTCGCGCGCCACCGCGAACACGTTGCGCGCTGCGAGCTGCGCCCGCACGATCTCGCGCACATCGGACGCCGTCTCCTCCGCCAGCCGGTGGTAGGCCGAGATCCCCTGGGAGTTCACGAACCGGTTGACGGTCACCATCGTCACGATCTCGCGGCGCAGCGGATGGGAGGCCATCGCGTCGGCGTACCGCTCGCGCAGCGCCTTGGGGAAATACGTCACGAGCCGGTCGGCCAGGTAGCGGTCGTCGGGCAGGTCGGAGGCGAGCACCAGCTGTTCGAGCCGGATCTTCGTCCACGCCAGCAGCGCCGCGAGCTCGGGCCGGGTCAGCCCTTGGTGGTGTTCGATGCGGCGGGCCATCTCGGCGCGGCTCGGCAGTCCTTCCAGGTCGCGGTCGAGCAGACCGTCGGCCTCGAGGGTCCGCATCCACTGCTCCTGGGCGCTCGCCATCTCCACGGACTGCGCCTGCCCCACCGATAGCGCCAGGTTCTGGTCGACGTTGTGCGCCAGCACCAGCTGCGCCACCTCGTCCGTCATGGACGCCAGCAGCTCGGCCCGCGCATCGGCGTCCAGCCGTCCGGCGGCGACCTCGGGTTGCAGCAGGATCTTGATGTTGACCTCGTGATCGGAGGTGTCGACGCCGGCCGAGTTGTCGATGAAGTCGGTGTTGATTCTTCCACCGGCGTGCGCGAACTCGATGCGTCCGGCCTGGGTCCAGCCGAGGTTGCCGCCCTCGCCCGCCACCCGCGCCCGCACGTCGCGCCCGTCCACCCGGACGGCGTCGTTCGCCTTGTCCCCCACCTCGGCGTCGGTCTCAGTGGACGCCTTCACATACGTTCCGATGCCGCCGTTCCACAGCAGGTCCACGGGCGCGGACAACAGCGCCTTGATCACCTCGTTGGGTGTCAGCGACGAAACGCCGTCGGCCAGCCCGAGCGCCTGCCGCACCTCGGGGCCGATCGGGATCGACTTCGCCGTCCGCGGCCAGACCCCGCCGCCGGCAGAGATCAGGTGGTGGTCGTAGTCGGCCCACGTCGAGCGCGGCGTCTCGAACAGCCGTTTGCGTTCGGCGAAGGAGGCGGCGGCGTCCGGGTTCGGGTCGAGGAAGACGTGGAGGTGGTTGAAGGCGCCGACGAGCCGGATGTGTTCGCTCAGCAGCATGCCGTTGCCGAACACATCGCCCGCCATGTCGCCGATGCCGATGCAGGTGACGTCGGCGGTCTGGCAGTCGATGCCGAGCTCGAAGAAGTGCCGCTTGACCGACTCCCACGCGCCGCGGGCGGTGATGCCCATGCCCTTGTGGTCGTAGCCGACCGAACCGCCGGAGGCGAACGCGTCGCCCAGCCAGAAGCCGCGCTCGACACTGATGCGGTTGGCGATGTCGGAGAAGGTGGCCGTGCCCTTGTCGGCGGCGACGACGAGGTAGGTGTCGTCGCCGTCGTGCCGGACGACATCGGGCGGCGGCACGACTGCGCCGTCGACCAGGTTGTCGGTGAGGCTGAGCAGTGAGCTCACGAAGATCTCGTAGCAGGCGACCCCCTCGGCGAGCCAGGCGGCGCGGTCGGCGCGCGGGTCGGGCAGCCGCTGCGGCACGAAGCCCCCCTTGGCACCCACCGGGACGATGACGGTGTTCTTCACCATCTGCGCCTTCGCGAGGCCGAGCACTTCGGTGCGGAAGTCCTCGCGCCGGTCGGACCAGCGCAGGCCGCCACGGGCGACCGCCCCGAACCGCAGGTGGACGCCCTGCACGCGCGGGCTATACACGAAGATCTCGTGCGCCGGCCGCGGCTCGGGCAGCAACCCGAGCTCCGTCGGCCGGATCTTGAACGCCAGGGCGGGCTGGTCGGCGGCGAACGCGTTCGTCCGCACGATGGCGCGCATGACCGCCACGAACATGCGCAGGATCCGGTCCTGGTCGAGACTCTCGACGGCGTCGAGGGCGCGCAGGATCTCGGCGATCTCGGCGTCGAAGTCCTCCTCGCGCGCCTCAGGCGTCGCGTGCTGGTCCGGATCGAACCGGGACTCGAACGCCGCCACGAGTGCTCCCGCGATGTCCGGATTCGCGTTGAGGGCGGACGCGACGTACACCTGCGAGTACGGGATTCCTGCCTGCTGCAGATAGCGCGCGATGCCGCGCAGCCAGGTGACCTGCTGCCACGTGAGGCCCGCCCCCATGACGAGGCGGTTCATCTCGCCGGCGTGGCAGGCGCCCGTGTAGGACGCCCGGAAAGCCTCGGCGAACCGCGCACGGTCGGCGGCGTCCCAGTCGGCGGCGGTGTCGCCGTCGGGCAGGTGGAAGCCGAAGTCGTAGACGTAGAGCGGCTTGCCGCGCAGATCCCACTCGTAGGGTCGCTCGTCGGTGACGGTGACGCCGAGGGCGTTGAGGTACGGCATGACCCGGGTGAGCGACATCGCCTCTCCCGTGACAACCTTGAACCGCAGCGTGGCTGGGTCGTCGGGGTCGTCGGGAGCGTACACGGCGAACCGGAGGTCGCCCGGGTCGGTCAACTCGTTGGCCAGCGCGAGGTCGGCGAGGGCCTGCCTGACCGTGTACTCCGACTCGTACGCCTCGCCGAACTCGACGCCGCGCTCCTGCGCGGGCAAGGAGTCGGCCATGGCGCTGAACTCGTCGTCCCACGTGGTCGCGGCGGCCATCACGTCGGCCTCCAAGCGGGCGACGTCCACGGTGAGGGGGGCGGCGGCGTCCGGACGCTTGACGACGAGCAGGAGGCGGGCCATCGCGGTCTCGTTCACGAGGGCGCGGAAGTCGATCGATTCGCCGCCGAGCCGTTCGAGAAGGATGGCGCTCACGCGCTCGCGGAAAAGGGTGCGGTAACGGTCGCGGGGCACGAAGACGAGGCAGGACCAGAAGCGGCCGTAGGCGCCCTCGCGGAGCAGCAGCCGCGTCTGCCGCTGCTCCTGCACGGTAGCGATGGTGCGGACGAGGTCTGCGAGATCGTCGACGCCGGCCGAGAACCACTCCTCGCGGGGAAGGGTCGCGAAGGCGTCCTGGGCGACCTGTGCGGCGTGGGTCGCGGGTGTGATGCCGAGGGCCGCCCAGACATGGCGTGCCTTGTCGGCGACGAGAGGGATGCGGTCGACCGGCTCGGAGTAGGCACTCGCGCTCCACAGGCCGAGGAAGCGCTTCTCCCCCACCTGGACGCCGCCGTCGAACACCCGCACGGCCACGTAGTCGAGGTAACCGTTACGGTGCACCGGGGCGCGCCGCGAGTCCTTGGTGACGACGAGCAGTTCGGGCGCCGCGGCGTCCGGCACCGCGTGGAAGGGATCGGTCACGTCGCCCGCCAGGATGCCGAGCCCCGTGCCCGCGACAGGGGTGAACGTGCTGGCGTCGACCGTGTACTCGCGGTAGCCGAGCAGTTCGAGGTTGCCGTCGGACACCCAGCCCAGGAAGTCGGTGATGCGCCCCACCTCGCGCGCCGAGGCCGGCTGCGGCGTGTCCTCCAGGGCGGCGGTGGCCGCGCGAAGGCGCTCGAACATGGCCGGGCGGTCGTCGTGGGCAAGGCGGGACGCCGCCAGTCCGGCCCGCAGCCGCTCCAGGACGCCGGGCAGCTCCGCGTCCGCCGACCGGCCGAGCGGCGGGTAGGCCTCGATCGTGATCCACGACTCGGAGGCGCCGCCGGCGCCGACGCCGCTGAGGCGACCGGCGGCGTCCCTGGTGACGGAGAGGATCGGGTGGTGGAGCCCGCGCACCGTCCAGCCGGCCTCGGTCAGTACCAGGGTGGCCGTGTCGACGAGGAACGGCCGGTCGTCGGTGACGACCTGGAGGATCGTCGATCCCCGCACCCCCCACCCGTCGGTGGCCTCGCGGGGGGTGAAGCTGGCGATGAGGTCCTCGCCGGGGGCGCGGACGGCCCCTAGCCGCGCGTGGGAGGCCGCGAGCCGCGGCTCGCCGACCAGGACGCCGCCGGCGTCGATCTGCCGCGGGAACCAGGCGCGGGCGAAGCCGGCCGGCTCAGGAAAGTCGGGCAACTCGGACGCGATGATCTGCGCCGCCTCGCCCACCGGAAACGAAATCTTCTCGTCAACAGACACAGCGACGCTCCTCCTTGAACACAACTGCCGTTGACCAGCCTACCGTGGCGCCCGCGCGGAACGTACTCCGCCGGGGCGGAGGCCCCCCGCCGATGGCTCGCGAGTGGGCGCCGAACGGACGCATCCGGTAGGAAGGACGCATGAAGATCACCGCAGCCCAGAGCTACCCCGCCGATCCGACCGCCGTGCACGCGATGCTGACCGACGA
>NZ_JARKOT010000233.1 GCF_029977985.1 Propioniciclava sp.
GACCCCAGAGTCCTGGCCCAGCAGGCGGTCACCCAGATGCGCCTTCGCGCGGTCACGATCGGGATGGCGCCGGATCCCTCGCCCGGCTCGGTGGGCCTCGTCGGGCTGCCGATCTGGCTGTGGGTGGCGTCGCCGGACCAGAGCACCTGGGGACCCAACACGAAGACCGCGTCGGCGGGCAGCTACTCCGTCACGGCAACCGGGAAGGTCACCCAGGTGGTCTGGAGCATGGGCGACGGCGGAACCGTGGCGTGCACGTCCACAGGCACCTCCTACGCCGACTCGTTCGGAGTCTCCTCATCGCCCGACTGCGGCTATCGCTACGCGAAGCAGGGGACGTACACCGTCACGGCGACGAGCTACTGGACGATCAACTGGTCCGGGATCGGCGAGTCCGGTGTCATCAACCAGACGTACACGAGTTCGGTCGTTGTCACGATCGGCGAACTCCAGACCGTGGTGAAGGGATGAGGACGTGAGGACAGCGACCATGGCGCCGACGACGGCGACGACCACGACCCCTCAGGCACCCGAGGCGTTGGGTCCCGTGAAGACCCGGCGGCGTCCGGTGCTGATCATCGCATCCGTGGCCGCCCTGCTGCTGTCAGCGCTGGGCGGCGTGTGGCTGTGGACGGCGGCAACCTCGTCGGTCGAAGTCGTGGTGGCGAGGGCGGCCGTCCCTCGTGGCGCGGTCATCGCCGCCGGCGATCTGATGGTGGCGCGGGTGTCGCTCGATCCAGCCGTCGCCTCGATCCCCGCCAGCGAGGTCTCGACGGTCGTGGGTCAGCGAGCCGCGCTCGACATCTCCGCCGGCGGGCTGCTCACCCCCGACGCCATCGCCCCCGAAACGGTCCCCGCCAAGGGCCAGACAGTGGTGGGGCTGTCGCTGGTGGACGGGATGCTCCCAGCCATTCCCTTGAAGACCGGCGACGACGTGCGGGTGGTTCAGACCCCCGGTGCACAGGGCCAGGTCGGCGAGGTCTCGCCGGTGACCATCGCGGCCAAGGTGGTCGCGGTCACGCGCTCGCAGGACGGGCAGTTCGCCTTGGTCGACCTGCTGGTGAGCGCGGACGCCGCACCCGATCTGGCAGCCCGGGCCGCAACCGGCAAGGTCGCCGTGGTGCTCGACTCCCGGGAACCGTCTCGGGCTCGCTGGGGGTGACCACCCTGTCGGTCGGTCTCGCCCTGACGTGGCCCCGCCCCGTGGTGCTCGTGGAAG
>NZ_JARKOT010000247.1 GCF_029977985.1 Propioniciclava sp.
ACTTCAGCGTCAAGGCCGACGGCCGTCAGGTCGACCCACAGCCGTGGCTGGGCTGATCCGGCTGCTGCCGCAGGAGGGCTCGCTCGCACCCTGCGGTGAGGGATCCGCGATGGGGCATCGGGCGCCGCCAGGACGCCACCGCCCCTGTGTCCCGGCCCCTTCTCCGCGCGGATCAAGCGCGGGGGTGGGCCTGGCGGAAGGCGGCCCGCAGTCGCTCGTTGGTGACGTGGGTGTAGATCTGCGTCGTGCCCAAGGATGCGTGCCCCAGGATCTCCTGGACACTCCGCAGGTCGGCGCCACCCTCCAGCAGGTGCGTCGCCATCGCGTGACGCAGCCCGTGGGGGCCGAGATCGGGGGCGTCCGGGACGGCTGCCAGGGCCGCGTGGACGATCCGACGCGCGACGCGCGGGTCGATCCGCGCTCCCCGCTCCCCGACGAACACGGCGTCACCGGCGGCGTCCGTGGCGAGTTCCTCCCGCACGGCCAGCCAGGCGGCGAGCGCGTGGTCCGCCGGCACGCCCAGCGGCGTCGCGCGTTCCTTGTCGCCCTTGCCACGCACACGCAGGAGTCGCCGGTCGCGATCGATCGATCTGCGGTCGAGACCGCACAACTCCGACACACGCAACCCCGAGGAGTAGAGGACCTCGACGATCGCGGCGTCCCGGAGCGCGACGGCGCGCGCGTGGGCGTCGTCGGCGGCTTGGACCCGCCCCGCCAGGTGCGCGAAGAGCCCCGCGGCGGCCCGCCGGTCCAGCGTCGGAGGCAGCGCGCGTGCGGCCCGCGGCGCCCGGAACGCGATGGCCGGGTTGTGCGGCGTCCGGTGCGTCTCGGACGCCCACGCGAAGAACATGCGGCACGCCGTTGCCCGCCGCGCCACGGTGGTGCGCTCGGCGCCTTGCCGGTGCAGGTCGGCGAGCCAGGCGCGCAGGTCGCGGTGGTCGACGACTGACCAGTCGGACGCCCCCCGCCCGGCCAGAAAGGCGGCCAGGTTCGTCAGGTCCCCGGTGTAGGCGCGGCAGGTGTGGTCGGCGAGGTTCCGCTCCAGCCGCAGGTGGTCGGCCCACGCCTCGATCGCCGACGCCAACCCCGGCGCCGGCTGTCCGTCAGCCTCACCCATGCCTGACAGCGTGCCAGAATGAACCGGTTGGCCCGGGGAGGAACGCCCGGGAACCGAGCGGGACGACGGAGGTCGGGCATGGCGATCGAGGACCTGATGGGCGAGGGAACGGTGCTGCCCATCACGCGCTGGGGCACGCCGGTCATGCACGAGCAGACCCAGCCGGTCACGGCCTTCGACGACGACCTGCGCACCCTCGTGGCCGACATGTTCACCACCATGCGCGCAGCCCAGGGCGTCGGACTGGCGGCCACCCAGGTGGGCCGCGGCCTCAGCCTGTTCGTCTACCTGTGCCCGGACGCCGACGATGTCGTCCACTACGGCGCCATCTGCAACCCCACCGTCACCACCCCGACCGGCAAAGAGCGCCACCTCGATTCCTCCGACGAGGGCTGCCTCTCGTTCCCCGGTGGCTACGAACGCCTCTCCCGTCCCGACAGGGCCACCTGCACCGGCGTCGACCCGTGGGGCGAACCTGTCACCGTCGAGGGAACCGGCCTCCTGGCTCGCTGCCTCCAACACGAGACCGATCACCTCGAAGGCACGGTCTTCGGCGACCGCCTGTCCGCCCGCGCCTACCGGAAGCTCGCCGAGCAGGTGGACGCCGTCGCGCACCTCTACCCCGACGACTGGCCGGTCTCGCCGAAGAGGCGCACCGCGGACTCCTGAGTGCCGCCGGGGGCTCTCGGCGCCATGAGCCAGAGCTCTGGGCGCGAACCGCCGCGGCGCTGCACGGTCAGGGGGCGAACTCGGTCGCCGTCAGGGTGAACACGCGGTAGAAGCTGTTCCGGCCGAGGAACGTGGCGTCGCCGCCGCGGCCCGTCTCGCGCATCCCGAGGCGTTCGAGGATGCGGACCGACGGCACGTTGGCGTCGATCGCCTCGGCCCAGATCTCGGCCAACCCGAGCGAGCCGAAACCCCACTCAAGCCCCGCAAACGCCACCGCGTGGCCGAGACCCTGGCCCCAGCGGTCCCGGCCGCCGACGACGTAGCCGAGCTCGCGCCGCTCGCCCGCACCGTGCAGGTCGACGTAGCCCACCACGTCCGCACCCACCAGCGCCGCCCGGCGCAGCAGGTCGTCAGGGAGGTCCCGGCGAGCCCACGCGACCCGCTCGCGCCACGAGGCGTCGGCGTTCCACCCGGCATGGGCGCAGAACACGGGGTCGGCACCCCAATCCGCGAGGAGTTCGGCGTCACCGGTGAGGAGGGGGCGAAGGTGCACCGGCCAGCTGCGTCGATGGCTCACTCCGCGAGGGTAACCGACAATTCATCGCAGCGCCCAGCATCCCACGGCGGTGGCGGCCGCCACGTTGAGCGAGTCGACTCCGGCGTTCATCGGGATACTCACCACCGCATCCGCCTGGCCGATCCAGGTCGCCGAGAGACCGGCGCCCTCGGTACCGACCACGAGCGCCAGCTTGCCGGGCACTCCGGCAGCCACGAATTCGTCGAGCGGAACGGCGTCCGGAGTGAGGGCGAGCGCCACCACCGTGAAGCCTGCCGCCCGCAGCGCAGGGAGTGCGTCCGCCCAGTCGTCCACGCGCGCCCACGGCAACGCGAAAACCGTGCCCATGCTGACCTTGACGGCCCGCCGGTAGAGCGGGTCGGCCGCCCGTGGGGCCAGCAGGACGCCGTCCCACCCGAGCCCCGCCGCGCAGCGGATGATGGCGCCCACGTTGGTGTGATCCACGATGTCCTCGGCCACGACGAGCCGCCGCAAACCCAGCAGGTCGCCCATGGACGCCGGCGGCGCCCGATGCAACGAGGCGAGCGCGCCGCGGTGCACATGGAACCCGGTCACCTGCTCGGCGAGCGCCTCGGTCACCACGTACACGGGCACGTCGGGCCGCGGCCGCCACACGTCGGCCAGGCCCTCGAGCCAGCGCTCGGCCAGCAGGAACGACCGCGGCGCGTGCCCGGCCGCCACGGCCCGCCGGATGACCTTCTCCCCCTCCGCGATGAACAGTCCGCGCTCAGCCTCCAGCGAGCGGCGCAGCGACGCGTCCCGCAACCGCACGTAGTCGGACAGTCGCGCGTCGTCGGCCTGCGTCACCTGGATCAACACCGGCTCACCACGTCACCCGCACCCGTCCCTGCCAGCCGTTCAGCCACCCCTCATCGGAAGCCACGATCTCGTCACCGCGGTTCCACAGGCCGAGATACAGGGCGCGTGCCGAGCCGCCGAGCGTCACGTCGGCGTCCGGGAACTCGCCCACAACGCGGGTGGCCACTGCGCCCGCCTGCGAGAGCTCGACCAACCAGGCGCGCTCGGCGTCGGCCGGCGCCACGAGCACCCGCTCGGGGTGGGCCGGGGTGAGCGCGTACTTGGGTCGAGGCAGGAAGCCGGTCAGGAGCTCATCGAGCCCGTCGAGGGCGAACGCGCGGTCGAACCACACCTCCGACGCCATGGGTGGGCGGCCCAGCCGCGCGGCCATGGCGTCCACCGCATGCATCGTGGTCTCGTGCGCCTGCCGGCGTGCCCACGCCAACCGCAGCGGCGGGGCGTCCAGGAGGAAGAAGTTGCCAGACAGGTCCGCAGGCGCCTTCGCGAGGGCGTTCAGGAGGTCGACCAACCCCTCGTCGAACCAGTCGAGCAGGTCGGGCGCCCCGGACGCCTCGGCCTCGACGTCGGCGTCGGGCCGGTCCGGCTCGCCGCGGAGTCGTCCCGCGGCCCAGCGGTGCACGAGCCCCTGATGGGTCACGAGGTCGGCCACCGTCCAGTCGGGGCACGTCGGCACGCGCGCCGCGAGACCGGCGCTCGCCGCGTTGCCGCGCAGCACGGACCCAGCTGCGCCCAACGCCTCCCCGTAGTCTGCCCAGTCCAGCACGTCCACCATGGCGGCACCCTAGCCGAGCGCCCGTTAGGGTGAGCCCGTGGCCCAGCGTGCGAGGATCCGCCTCGATCCCTTCCTCATGGCGATCGTCACGGCTGCCGTGGTCGCCACGCTGCTGCCGGCGTCCGGGATCGGCGCCGAGATCCTCGACTGGGCCACGAAGGTCGCCATCTTCTGCCTGTTCTTCCTCTACGGCGCCCGGCTGCGCCCCGACCAGGCCCTCGCCGGCCTCAAGCATTGGCGGCTGCACCTGACGATCCTCGCCTGCACGTTCGCGCTGTTCCCGCTGCTGGGATTCCTGCTCGGCTTCCTGCCCCACGCGATCCTGCCCGCCGCACTGCTGCCCGGCCTCGTCTACACCACCTTGTGTCCGTCGACCGTCCAGAGCTCCATCAACTTCACGTCCATCGCCCGCGGCAACGTGGCCGGCGCCATCGTGAGCGCATCCGCGTCCAACCTGCTTGGCGTGTTCGTCACGCCCCTGCTCGCCATCGCCCTCATGAACACGACCGGGCAGGCGTCCGTCAGCGTGGGCTCGATCGTCAACCTGGTGCTGCAGATCCTCTTGCCGTTCATTCTCGGCCAGTTGTCGCGCCCCTGGACCGCCGACTTCGTCGCGCGACACCCCAAGCTCAAGCTGTTCGACCAGGCGTCGATTGTCATGGTCGTGTATGCGGCGTTCTCCGAGGGGGTGCGCGAGGGCATCTGGGGCCTCGTGAGCATCGCCGACATCGCGCTGCTCGTTGCGGTCTGCCTCGTCATCCTCGCCCTGATGCTGTGGTTCACGTGGTGGCTCGCCCGCCGGCTCGGCTTCGACCGCGCGGACGCCATCGCCATCCAGTTCTGCGGCACCAAGAAGTCCCTCGCAACCGGCCTACCGATGGCCACCGTCCTGTTCGCCGGGCAGCCCATCGGGCTCATCATGTTGCCTCTGATGGTGTTCCACCAGGCGCAACTCATGGCGTGCTCGGCGCTGGCCTCCCGCTACGCCCGCGACCCGGAGCCGGACGCCCCAGCCGCGGCCTGAGCAGCGCTCAGCCCTCGCGGCCCTGCGCGAGGGCCGCGGCCACGGCGTTCGGATCGAGGTCCTTGACCAGCCGGATCGCGTTGATCCCAGCGGGGTAGCCGATGTAGGGGATGCAGTGCACGAGCGCGGCGAGGCACGTCTCGAGGCTGGTGCCGGCCTTGAGGTTGCCGAGGGTGTGCGAGCGGATCTGCGCCGGCGTGTCCCCGATGGCCGCGAGCACGACGAGGACGACCAGCTCGCGG
>NZ_JARKOT010000253.1 GCF_029977985.1 Propioniciclava sp.
GGTTGTTGACGATGAAGCTCGCTGCCTTCACCGTCTCGTCGTTCTGAACCGCGGCGGACGCGGTGGTGGCCGGCGTGAAGCCGATGAAGGCGACGGCTGCTGCAGTCCCGACAGCAAGCAATCGCTTGAGGGATGAGTACATGTGGGTCCTTTCGCGCGAGGCACCTGGTGATCCGGCCCTCAAGCGCGTCCGGCTCCACCCGCGTGCCACGACGGGTTGGTTACTGAGCCAGAACCTGATGCAGGTGTTCCGACTCTGCCGGCGTTGCGCCGTCATCACGGTTGCGGGTCAGTCCCGGTCTTGCACCGGGTTCCCCTGCATAGGTTCAGGTGGGCTCAGGCTAACCCAGCCGGGCGGCGGCAGGGTAACCCCGTCCGAACCCGACCGAAATGTGCAGCGTCGTGCGCGGATCGGGCAAGTGGCCTTGTCGACGGGGCTCAGGCGCGGCGGCGGCCCCGGACGACCCACCAGCCGCCCAGCCCGACCAGGGCGAGCACGACCACCGTGGCGGCGACGATGACCCCGGTCGGGGAGCCGGGCCCGGACGCCGGCGGAGTGGGGGCCGCAGTGGGCGCCGCGGCCTCCGGCACCGCCCCCAGCGCCGGGCCGGCCGCGTTCTGCTCATTCGTGAGCAGCCAGCCCTCGGCCTTGCCCGTCTCGGGCTTCGACGTGTCCGGGCCGACCTGGTAGTACGCCCAGGTGCCGATGCTGCCGTCGGCCGCGACGGGGGCGCTCCAGTAGGACCAGTAGTAACCGCCGTTGGTGTTGAAGTCGGCGTCCTTCGGCAGGCCGTCGATGCGGTTGAGCATCGTGCCGGACACCTCGGCGGAGAACCCCGCGCTCTTCAGCGCCGCCAGTCCCGTGGCGTGCTCGGCCGCGCACCTGGCCGTCGCCGTGCCCGCGTCCTTCTGGTCGGGTTGGACGACGACCCAGACGCCGTCGCAGGCCGCGGCGGTCGCGGTCGCCGGCGCCGCGGATCCCAGCATGACGATGGTCGCCGCGGCGAGGGCGGCGAGCAGGCGGGTCAGGCGCGGGCGCATGGCTGGTCCTCCGGTGAGCTGGCGGCTGCAGGGGCCTCAGGGTAACCCAGCCCCCGCGGGCCGGGCGGTGCCACCTGACGACAACAGCGGGGCACCCGAAGGGCACCCCGCTGTGCGCAGGACGGTGAATCAGGCGGTCGGGGCCGGCGGCTCGGTCGGCTCGTCGCCGTCGAAGAGGTCCTTCGCCTTGGCCGACGCCTCGTCGGCGAACCGCTTGGCGTTCTCGGGAAGATCCTCGGCGAAGTCCTTCACGGCCGCGCCGGCGTCGGTGGCGAACTTCTGGGCGTTCTCGGGGAAGTCCTCGGCGAAGTCCTTGACCGCCGCGCCGGCGTCGGTGGCGAGCTTCTGGGCGTTCTCGGGCAGGTCCTCGGCGAAGTCCTTGACCGCCTCCACGGCGTCCTCTGCGAAGTCCATGGCCTTCTCGCCGAACTCCTTGGCCTTGTCCAGCAGACCTCCGAGGAAGCCCTCGGCCTCATCCTTGATGTCGTCGCTCATGCGTGCCCTCTTCTGTCGTGGTTCGGTCGGACGTCCAAAGCCTAGGGCTGAAACCTCGCCCGCGTCCGGTTTACCGTCCGGATTTCGGGGTGACCGCGAACACCCGGAATCCCTTGGCGCTCGCGGTGCGCTCGCACCGGTAGCCGGACGCGGTCAGCCACGCCTGCAGCGAGTCGGCCCCGAGGTTCCTGCCGACCACCAGCCGGGCGGTACCGCCGGGCGCCAGCCGGGGCAGCCAGGTGAGCAGCAGCTCGTGCAGCGCCGCCTTCCCGATCCGGATCGGCGGGTTCGACCAGATCTCGTCGTAGCGGGCCTCCGGGTCGGCCTGCCCGGGCAGCATCGGGTGCACCCGCGCGGCAAGGCCGTGAGCGGTGGCATTGGCGGCGCACAGCTCGAGGGCCCGCTCGTTGGTGTCGACCGCGTCGACCTGTGCGCCGGGACAGGCGGACGCGAGCGCCACGGCCAGCACCCCGTAGCCGCAGCCCAGGTCCAGCAGCCGGGTTGCCCCGGACGGGGGCGTCGACTCGCGCAGCAGCACGGACGTGCCGAGGTCGAGCCCATCGGCGGAGAACACCCCGTCCGCGGTGGTGAAGGACCAGTCGGTGTCCCAGAACCGCATGGCCACCTGGCGGCGGTGCTCGGCCCCCGACGGGGTGTGGAAGTAGTGGCTCACGGCTCCTCCAGCGTCCGGCGTGCCCTGGCCTCGCGGGCGCGGGCGGCGAGTTGGTCGTCCGGCGGGTAGCCGACCTCTTCCAGCACGAGGCCGCGGGCCGGCAGCACCGGCACCTCCGTCGCGCGGACGGGGGCGTCGAGCAGGTGGGCGAGCCAGGCCGCGTCCCGCCGCCCGGTGCCGACCTCGACCAGCGCGCCCACCACCGAGCGGACCATGGAGTGACAGAAGGCGTCCGCCCTGATCCCGACCTCGACCCGTCCGTCGGCGAGGCGTTCGACCTGCAGCCCCTGCACGTGGCGGATCGACGTCGCGCCTTCCCGGGCCCGGCAGAACGCCACGAAGTCGTGCAGGCCGAGGAGAGCGTTACCGGCGGCGGCCATCCGCTCGACGTCGAGTTCGCCGCGGATCGTGGTGGTGGTGTGCCGCAGCAGGGGGTCGGACGCGCGGTCGGCCAGCCGGTAGGCGTACCGCCGCCAGATCGCGGAGAACCGGGCGTCGAACCCCTCGGGGGCGACGGTGACCCGGTGCACGACGACATCGTCGGGGAGCGCCCGGCGCAGCCGGCGGGCCAGGGTGCCGGCGACCTCGTCCGGCCCGGGCAGGTCGAGGTCGAGGTGGGCCACCTGGCCGCGGGCGTGCACGCCGGCGTCCGTCCGTCCGGCACAGACCAGGACGGGCGGCCCGGGCAGCCGCAGCACCCGGCCGAGCCAGGTCTCCAACTCGCCCTGGACCGTGCGCAGGCCGGTCTGGGCGGCCCAGCCGTGGAACGCCGTCCCGTCGTAGCCGATGTCGAGGCGGTATCTCATGCGTGGCGATACGCGAGGTCGTGGATCGTGCGGCCCGCGTCCACGCCGCGCCGCTCGTACTTCGTCACCGGACGGAGTTCGTAGCGGGGTGACCAGCCGTCGTGGCAGTTGACCAGGCCGGGCTCGGCGTCCAGCACCTCGCGCATGGCTTCGGCGTAGTCGTCCCAGTCGGTGGCGAGTCGCCACACCCCGTCCGGTGTGAGCCGGGACGCGACGAGCGCCGCGAACTCGGGACTGACCAGCCGCCGCTTGTGGTGGCGGGCCTTGTGCCAGGGGTCGGGGAAGAACGTCCACAGCTCGCTGACACCGCCTTCGCCGAACACCGTCGCCAGGGCCTGCGCGCCGTCGGCGACGACCAGCCGGACGTTGCCCACGCCGTGCCGGGCGAGCCGGCCGAGGGTGGACGCCACCGCCGGCGTGAACACCTCGAACGCCACCAGGTTCGCGTCCGGCATGGCCTCGGCGAGGACGGTGATCGCGTGCCCGGTGCCCGAGCCGATCTCGACCTTCAGCGGGGCGTCGCGCCCGAACGCCGCCGTCCAGTCGATGGCTGCGTCCGGGGACACCGAGGTCCGTCGCTCACCGGACGGCAGTTCCACCACCCAGGCGTCACGGTGCGCGTCCCAGGCCCGCTGCTGGGACTCGTTCATCCGCCCGCTGCGCCGCACGTAGGAGACCACGTCGCGGTGGATCCGGACGGCGGTGGGCATGGCGGCAACTCTAGTGCCGTTCGCTACACCCGCCCATGCCCCCCAACTGCCCTCGACAAAGGCTGCCGGAACTTGCCGAGGCTGCCGAAGCTTCGGCAGCGGGAGCGAGTTTCGGCAGCTTCTGTGACGAGGGAGCCGCGGAGGACGACTGCGGGAGCGATCAGGGTCGGGTCAGGGTGCCCGGCCGCCCGGAGGCGTGCCCGGACCGGGTTACATGGAGGAGCGACGAACAAGGAGAACGATGCGCACCCTGCTCAACCTGATCTGGCTGGTCTTCGGCGGCTTCTGGCTGGCGATCGGCTACTTCTTCGCGGGCATCCTCGCCTGCATCCTGATCATCACGATCCCGTTCGGCATCGCATCGTTCCGG
>NZ_JARKOT010000274.1 GCF_029977985.1 Propioniciclava sp.
CTCACTCGGCCGGCCGCGCGACCTGGCCGGCGAGTACCTCGCGACCCTCGGACGACCAATCCCGCGCTGGTCCAGCGGACTGTGGTGGGCGGCGGCCGGGCTGTACGTGCTGGTCGGACTGGCGATCGCCTACGCCCTCGGCGTGATGGACGCGGTCGCCGGCACCGGCGGCGGCAGCGTGGACCTCACCGTGTTCGGCACGCCGGCGACCTTCACGTTCACCGCGGCGGAGATCTCCTCGCAGTTCCGCTTCACCTGGGCGTCGCTGGCCTGGTTCCTGGTCGCGACCGTCCTGCCCTTCGCGCTCGGCGCCCGCGTCTGGCGGGCCTGGTCGCCCGCCTGAACGAAAGGCGACGGTTCCATTACCGATCACGTTGTCCGCAGACCCGGCTGGACGTTGGGGTGGCCGAAGCCAGTCCCAGTCCGGAACTGGGGACGGTTCCTTTCTCGGTCCGCGCGCTTCGGTCCGGCGGGATGGACCGAGAGA
The DNA here is from genome assembly GCF_029977985.1 of Propioniciclava sp. Lineage (GTDB taxonomy): Bacteria > Actinomycetota > Actinomycetes > Propionibacteriales > Propionibacteriaceae > Propioniciclava. The sequence goes on from NZ_JARKOT010000274.1 coordinate 488, forward strand.
GGAACCGTCCCCGGTTGCTCAGTGGCGAGGGTCGCGGACGGCGGCCAGGAACAGCGGCCAGGACGTCTGCGTCGCCGCGATCTGCATCAGGAACGGACGATCCAGGTGCAGCACCTGTGCCGGCTCGGCCGGCGCGGCGCCGGCAGCGGCGCCGATCTCGGTGACGGCCGCCGCGATCGTGCCCTCCTCGTCGACGGCGAGCACGGCCTGCTGGACGGCCTGCGACACGCACAGGTCCTCGGGGCCGATGCCGGACAGGTCGACGGCCGTGCCGCACCACAGGTTGTTGGCGCCGGCCGACGCCAGCACGTCCTGCAGGTCCAGCGGGTCGGGCTTCAGGTCGAGGGTCGGCAGCGTGAGTTCCACCTCGACCGGTTCGGCCCGGTCGAGCGCGGCGGAGATCTTCGCCAGCAGTTCGGGGGTCACGGACGCCGGGTCGGTGCCGTCAGCCGGCAGCAGTAGGTCGGCGTGCAGTTGGCCGTCCACGTACGGCAGCCGGACCGCGCGCCAGCCGTCCGCCTCCGCGTAGGCGACCTGGCGCAACGAGGCCATCGTCTCCACATCGACGCGGGTCCCGTCCGGGAGCGTGAACGACCGGGGCGCCGTCCCGTGCGGCGAGAACGGCTGCTCCCACCGGGCGGCGAGCAGGATCGCGTCCTGCAGCACCACCCGCAGGTCGGGCGACGGCTCGATCGCCGACTTCTTCACCAGGCCGCCGGTGTGGTGGTCGACCCACGCGTCGAGCACCCGCTTGCCGTCAGCGGACGCGAGGTCGGCGCGCTGCATGCCGGCGCCGAAGTCCTCGGCGAGCGCGGTGAGGTAGTCGGGCGAGACCTGATAGGCGTCGTCCACCACGACCTCGTCCGCGAGGTGGACGAAGGGCCGCTCGGGCAGTTCCTTCGTCCGGGCCACCGCCGGGTCGCCGTCCATCCGCAGCAGGGTGCCGCGCAGCGCGGCGAACGCGTCCTTGCGCTGGTCGCCGCTGGCGCCGAGGAGGGCTTCGAGCTCGGTGAGCGTGCGGCCACGGGCACCTTCGGCCAGCATGCCGACGGCGACCTCGAGGCTGGCGGGTGAGGTGACCACGTTCGCGCCGGACGGTGCCTTCGCCAGCATCGTGGTGCCCAGCCGACGGGTGGCCTCGACGACGGACGGCAGGGCGTCGGCGGCGGACGGGGCCACCGTCCGCAGGGTCACGCCGGCGGCGGACTCGAAGCCGGCCTGCGGGTCGGCACTGGCGCACGCGGCGAGCGGCATCAGCAGGGCCAGCGCCACGGTGCGCCGGCAGGTGCGGGACATGTTCACACCGTAAGTCACGCGGCAGCGGTCGCGGGCGTTGCGTGATCGTGACGTGATCCGGCCACGCAACCTCCCGGATGTGACGGGTGTGGCAGCTGATCTGCGGGAAGTGGCCGAATCGCGTCATCGCCCCGCGGAGGCGTGGGTTGTGGGAGTCTTTTCCGCATGACTGCGCAGGCCATCGAGAAGATCAAGAGCGGCTACACCTTCGCCACGCCGTCCATCGACCTGGGCGTGCTGATGGTGGACGGGCAGCCGCAGCCGGACACCCGGATCAGGCTCTCCCTCTCCATGCTGAACCGGCACGGTCTGGTCGCGGGCGCCACCGGCACCGGCAAGACCCGC
>NZ_JARKOT010000282.1 GCF_029977985.1 Propioniciclava sp.
ACGCCGCTCAACTGACCGCGGGGATGCTGGCCCGCCTCGGCGAGGCACAATCCCGCGCCACCCAACAACACGCCATCGACCAGGAACACGCCGTCACGGCCGCGTCCACGCGGGCCGAGCAGCAGGCTCGGCAGGCCGCAGTGCAAGAAGAGGTCGCGATGGCACGGCTCCGGTTGGTCCATGACCCCAACTGGTGGGCTTCCGCGACCATCGGGCAGGTCGGCGACACCTGGCAGATCGCCGACGCCTACCGAGGCCATCACGACGTGGACGCGGCCCGCGAGGTCATGACCCGCGAGATCACCACCCGCTGGGGCGTCACCCCGGCAGGGGACGCCGACAGCGCCGCCGTTCGTCGACTCCTGGAGCAGGCCGAACGGGGCCGGCAACAAGAGCGCGACGAAGTCCGCCGCGCCAGACGCGACCACACCAGGGCACAGGTCGTCGAGGACGAAGCGGATCGTGATGACCGGCAAGCCCAACAAGCCAGATACGCGACGCCGCCGCAATCCGAGACGGCGGCCGGCACCGGCGAGGTCGAGCATGCACGTGCGCGGGTGGACGGCCTTAGCCAGCAAAGTGAGGACAGGTACGACTCGGCCGAACAGCGCACGGCGCGTGCCGAGGGCTACGCCCGGTCCGGGAACCAACGCGCCACCGAGGCGCGCATCCTAGCCGACGAGGGAAACGCGCTTTCCGCGGTGTACGCCACCGGCGCCCGACCCAGCCGCAGACGCCGACCATCCCGGGGACCACATCAGCCACGCTCGTACTATCGGGTCGTCGCCGACCGCGGCCGGTGAACATGTTGGGTGCGCGGTGCCCGCGAGGCTGCGGCAGGCGATGAAGGACAAGCAGGAGGTGCCCGCGGCGATCGCCAAGGGTGTCGAGTGCCCGCGAGGCTGCGGCAGGCGATGAAGGACAAGCGGGGTGGTTGGCCGTCATCGGGCCGGGAACGTCACCGACCGTCGCTCACATGTCACCTCGCAAGCCGGGCAGCTGCCAGCGACAGTGCGAGCGCGCGGCCTCCGGCCGACTCGTATGGTCCGCGCGGAACGCGGCAATAGCGGACGTTGCTGGCGTCGACAACTGCCGACGCCGTCGTCGCTCATGCGGCGGGGAGTGGGGCTCCGCAATTGGGGCACTCGTCGCCGGGCGGAGTCCTGAGGTAACAACTTGTGCAAGTGACTTCGGCGG
>NZ_JARKOT010000285.1 GCF_029977985.1 Propioniciclava sp.
GTCACGTTGCCCGCCCCGTCCGGTGCGGTTCCGGGCTCATCCCCGCGTGGGCGGGGAGGTCCTCGGGATCACCCTGTACGACGGACAGGGCAAGGGCTCATCCCCGCGTGGGCGGGGAGGTCGAACAGGCGGACGCAGCAGAAGACGGGGAGGAGGGCTCATCCCCGCGTGGGCGGGGAGGTCCGCCACTGCGACATCTGCGGGCGTCCGTCCGCGGGCTCATCCCCGCGTGGGCGGGGAGGTCCCCGACGGCAGCGACCCCAGCACCGGGGTGGGGGGCTCATCCCCGCGTGGGCGGGGAGGTCACTGGCTGACTAGGGCAAGGGCCAGCGTGGCGAACGTTACTGCATCACTTTGATGCGTGTCGACGTCGGCTGGCCTGGCTCCAGCCCGCTCGCATCGTGGGCACTTTCTCCGGGGCTGAGGGCCGACGGATCAGGGTGAGTCCGTCGAGGTCGACCGGCTCCCAATCGTGACGGTGGACGCGAAAGTCGAGCCCTTGGTCACCGCGACGGCTGAAGACCATGAGTGCGCGACCGTCCTTGCTCATCTCGACGATGCGCCCCCACATCTGGTCGCGCACGCGGGCCGACACCTTGCCACAAAACACTCCAGGGCTGATCTCGAGCAACCACCTAGTCAAATGGCCTCGCAGGCCGGCCGGGCAGGCCGTGAGCACCACGACTACCATGGCGGATCCTCGTAGTTCTGCCCGGCGGCCACCCTGTTGCGTGTGTCCCACAGCTCGACCACGTCGACTTCGTAGTCTCGATCGGTATCCCCGTCGGAACCCAGCAACTGGTGGACGTCCTGCGTGCATCGAACCAGTAGACCGGCGTCGTGCATGGCGTCCCGCATGGCCCGACGAACGTCCGCTCCGATGTCGTCCCTGCCTTTCGCCGCGACTCCGAACGCGACCGGAACCGCGATCTCGACTTTGTACAGGTCGGCGACGTCGTACACGAAGGAGCGATCGTGACCCGTGTGGATGAAGCCGAGACCCGGCGCACAACCCAGCGCTACAACCACCGCGTGCACCAGACCATAGAGACATGCGGTCGCTGCGCTCAGCGCCATGTTCAACTCGTCTCCGCCCTCGAAATCGTCGGGTCGGTAAGACCGCGACTTCCACTCAACGCCGTATTCGTCCGCGGCCTCGCGGTACGCCTTGCGCACGCGCGCGCCTTCGCGTCCTCGCAACTGCTGCATCGTGAAAGGCCCGATGTCGTCGTTCGGGAACCTCATCGCGTACATCGCCCGAGCAACGCGCAATCTACTCGACTGGTTCGACACCAGACGCGCCTGGGCCTCCAGCAACCGACTAGTGCGGGCAAGTGAGCGTCCGTGTGCGTAGTAGCGGACGCCGTGCTCGCCCATCCAGACCGTCGCCGCCCCGCTGTCGCCGAGCAACATCATCGCCTGGTGGCTGATCGTGGTGCCCGGCCCGAGCATCACAGAGGCGATCGTCGCGGCGGGAACGTGGATGACACCGCGTTCGTCCCGGACCGTGATGGCATTGCCGTCTCGATGGACGATCGCGTGCTCCAGATAGACAAATGTGATCCGGTCGACCACCCGCGACAGCTGGCCGACGGTCGCCGGTGGCGTCCCCGGGATGGGCTTCATGGCACGCGGGCGAGGGTCAGCAGACCACAGCCGTACCCCTTCGCCGCGCCGACGCCGCTCACCAGCGTGTCACGCAAAGCGTCCGGGTCGCGCACTTCCAACAACCCGTCGAACAGGGCGGTGGCAAGCGTGACCGTGCGGCTCGCGTCGCCGTGTGCGCGCCGGAACCGCAGCAGCTGTTGGTCGCTGACCCGGATGTTGGGTGCGCCATCCGCCCCCGCTGAAATGTTGAAGCCGAGGCGCTCCGAGCGATCCACCAGCCACCCGATCTGCTCGCCGGGGCGCTGCAGGGGGACGCGCTTCCCCCGTCTTCCGGGGGCATCCCGCACGCTGACGACCGGGTTGGCGCGCAACCGAAACACCCAGCGTTGCCCGGCCTCCACGGAGTTCAGCAACCGGGTGTAGTCGGCGGTTCTCCAGACGGGCTGAGCAGTCCATCCCGCTTGGTCGACCATCGCCTCCAAGGAGGGCTCGACGGGGCTCACGATATAGAGATCCAGTCGATGCGGTTCCGGAGTCTCGAGCCGCCACAGGACCCGGTCCGCGTCCGTGCTGCCCGGCACGAAGGCGGACAGGACGGCCGCGTGCATGTGTTGCGGCGAGGCGACGAGTTCTTTCGTGGAGCGCCGCTGGGGGTTCAGCGGCATGTGGGTCAGATACATCAGGATTCCTCCACGGCGGCAAGCCAATCGACACCAGCCATCGACGGACGCCGGTCGTCCGCATTCTCCTTCGAGACTGGCGCCAGCTGGGCGACCTCCCGCCACCCGTACTCGCGGCGCACCGGGTCGTAACTGATCGGAACGTCCCGGCGCGTCTCGACTGGAACGTCTCCGCCTGGCAGGGCGTCCACGTAGAGGTCCAGCGATGCCGGATCGCCCACGGTTCGGCGGTGCCAGCGGGCAGCCAGCCAGGCGTGCTCGCGCAGAGCCAACACGAGGTCGTCCTCGGTGGTCCCCAGCACGAGTTGCCCGGTCACCGGGCACGAGCGCCTCCCTAGGTACAGGGGGAAGCGGGGATCCTCCAAGCGTTCAGCCAGTGCTGTTATGAGAGGACGCTCCCCCTCGAGCCCGGCCAGGAAGACTGCGTCAGAGACGTAGTAGCGATAGGACAGCGGCAAGGACTTGTTCGTATCCCAGTTTCTCGCGGTCTGGAAGTCGCGCTGCAATTGACCGGGCTGGTCCACCCGGACGCCGAACCGCAGCCCCGCCAGATCCTCGATCGGGTCGGTTCTGCGACGCCCGTCGGCCGCGGCCAGCAACCCCAGCACCCCACTCTTGGTGGGAATCATGCGGGTGTCGCGCCGCGTGAAGCGGCTGTTGTCTCCCCAGGCCTGCATCGGCCCCGCGAGACGGAGCAGCAGGACGGTCATCCCGCCTCCGAGATCGATGAGCGCACCTGTGCGCCCACGGCGTCCACGAGGGCGTCCAAGGTGGTTTTCTCGCCCAGCTCGCTCAGCGCTTCGGATCGCGCCCCCACGCCGACGACCCACGACGCGGCGGGCGTCCCACCGAAGGATTCCTCCACGTCCTTGGCGTAGGACGCCAGCGCGCGGCAGGATGCCACCACGTGGCCGCCGTCGCCGGTGACCGCATCCTCGAACGCTCCGACGAGATTGACGGGCCGTCCGTCGCGGACCATGACGACGACCGCGTCGGGCAGGGTTCCGTTCGCGAACGTGTTCTGCTTGCCAGTGGGCATGCTGCTGATGAAGGACCGCGTGAAGGCTTCCACGGCCCGCGCCGTCGCCTCGCTGTCGCCCAAGTTGGCTTGGAGCGAAGGCACGTTGATGGTCGCGTACCGGTAGAGGGTGGCCGAGTTGAACTCGATCGTGCCGATCATGCCGGCCCCGGTCTCGTCGCCGGGGGCCTCGTCGTCCACGGCCGTGTAGTAGTCGAACTCGGTCGTGACGGCATGGGTGCTGATGGCATGGGCGACCTGGCAGGCGGCGTCCACGTTCATGTCGGCGTCATTGGCGACCATGCGGCCGAACAGCGCAACGTCGATGCTGTGCTTCTCGTCGAAGGCTGCCTTGGCTGCGCGGGCGTCGGGGCCCGCTTCCCCGGCTTCGACCGCCAGGGCCGCGAGACGGTCGAGCTGCTGGTTGCTGAAGAACACCAAGTACTCGGTCTGCTCGGCGTCGGACTCCTTGGCGTTGCGCTTCGGCTTCAGGTTGAACCCGATCTTCTTGAGGGTGGCGGTGGCCATGGCCGCGGCCGTGGCGGGGTCCACCTCGGGAACCAGCGTTTCGATCCGGGCCGTGAGCAATTCGAGGGCTCGCTTGGTCCGGACGCCGAGCTGGTCGCGGTTCAGGTGAGACGTGAAGTCGCGACGGATGGCGCGCTTCCACGCCTGGCTGCTCACTCGGGCTCGTCGCACCCCGCCGTAGACGGCGGTCTTGGGGCTGCCGGTGTCATCCCTGTTCAGGTTGCTGGGTGGAACGGTCTGGAGGATGTGGTAGTCGATGTGCAGGGTCATGGCGTCTCCTTGGTTGTGGTCTTGGGTGTGGTGTGCAGATCTCGCCCCCAGCGGGTGAGGACGAAGGCATGGTTGGCTCGGGGGTCGTCGAGCCGGGTGAGATCGACGGCCAGCAGCCCGTAGTCGACGCCGATGATCGGGTCTTCTCCCCGCATCAAGGTGATCAGGCCCTGCAGATGGTGCAGACGCGCCTCCCAGTTCTGAGCCAGGGACACCTGGTGGAAGCGCTGCACCACAGACGAATCCGGTTCCCCGTCGGCCCCCCGGGCGCGTGCGAGCTGACGCACGGCGCTGCCCAGGCGGACGTCGCGGCGGTGGGCAGGCTCGGAACGGTGGCTCTGTTGGTGGATCGCGTAGAGCACCATAGTCGCGTGCACCGCGCGCTCGGCCCGGGTGGGGGAGTCGGCCCGGAGGTCGGTCAACTGCTCGGGGAGGTCGGCCACGGTGAGGGACCAAACGCGCGGGTCCGCGCCCACCTCCGTGGGATCGCACCGCCGCAGCCTGGCCAAGGCCGCGGCGGCTGCCGATTGGTCGGACAGGAATGCCGCTTGTAGTTGTTCGACGCGGGCGCGCACTGCGTCCCGCAACGCGTCCATGCGCCTGGGGGGCCGTACGTCATTCATGCGATCTCCTTCGTCGCTTGTCGAGCCGGTAGGGGCAGCGCCTTGGCGAGGGCGGCGCGGAACCAGATGTCCGCGATGCCCGCATCGACGAGCCGGGGGGCGTCCGATCCGGACTGGGTCACCGTGCGCCCCACCCACGCCGCCGGTCCGGCGTCGCGGATCAGTCGGTCGCCGGCGTCGGTGAGGATGCGCCGGGCCTCCGACCACCACGCGGCCTGGGTGGCCTCCACGTCGGCCGGGTCCACGAGATCACGCAACCACCGGCGGTATGGGAGGTCGAGCAGGGCGTACCCCTGTTCGTAGGTGTCGTGGCGCGGCGCCTCGCCGTCGCCGCCCTTGGCACGATCCAGGTTGCTGGCGAGGTTGGCCAGCGCCTTTACCCCCTCGGATGCCGCCTCAGCGGCCACCACCGCCGCCTGGGCGAGGACGGGGTTGGTGAACGCCACGACGGCCCCGGCGAGGCGGTCATCGATGGCTCCGGTGATCACCGAGTTCTGGGGGCCATACTCGAAGCCCACGACGTGCAGGTCGACGGTTCGATCCTCGGCGAGGATGCCTTCCTCGCTGAGCAGCGCCAGCCATTCGAGGGCCCGTGGTTTGATGGCGCGCGCCCCTCCTTCGGATGCCACGAGGATCGAGCCCAGCCCCTGCCAGATGCGACGCGACGCCTGATGCAGGACGGGCATTACCACCTCGTGGCCACCCTTGGACTGGTTCTTGCTGTATCGCCACGCTGTCATGGGTTCGTGCCGATCCGCGTTCTGAGGACCCAGCTTGTCGCCGTTGGACACCTGCGCGTCCGTCACCCGCGCACCGTGGGTGAACAACCGGAGGCGTCTCGACGGCCACGTGAACAGGTCCGCGGGGCCGTGTGGCTCGGGATGCGTCTCATCCACGCCCGGGCCGACAGGCGCCCGATCCCACAGCGGCAGATCCTCCGGCCCGCTGTAGGCCAAGGGCAGGTTGAAGAGCAACGTCTCGAAGAGGGTGTCTGCCTCGGCCACCACCAGCCCGAGGTTGCCGGCCCAGGCCGGGTAGCCAAAGGGGTACCCTCTTCCGCCCTTCACCCGATCGTCACCGACCGCTCCCGACTTGATGCCGGACGGGTCGAAGGCCATGCAGTGCACCAGCCAGCGAGCCGCCTCGGCCAAGGAGAGGGAGGTCACTTCCTCGCGGGTGCGCGTGGTGAAGTACGGTTCGCCGTCGGGCACCTCGGCGATCAGTTTCCCCAATCCTGAAGCCTTGCCGCTGGCGGTCGTGAGGCCGGCGACCTGATAGAAGGGGGCGTCGGCGTCCAGCAGGTCGAAGCGGGAGTGCACGCCAGTGAGGTAGTCCAGCACCCCGTCCGGAAACCTGCCCGCCTCCCACCACGACGCCCACAGGTCGATGTTCTCCTGCTCGTTGCGCTCGTGATTGGGCCGAACCGAGCCGAGAAGGATCGCCAGCAACAGACGCAGTAGGGCGGCGTCCTGGGTGGGGATCTCGCCGGCGAGGGCTTTGATCACAGAGGCATTGGCGAGCGCCTCGCGGATCGACATCAGCTGTATCTCGGAGTCGTGACGGCGAACCCTGATCCACGGCTCGTCGATGAGGTTGAAGGTGGGCGGTGTCATGGGTGCTCCTCGCGGGTGACGGTAAGGCCCTCATGCGGGTCGTAATGCAAGTGGAAACGGTCGACAACGGCGTCCGAGCCGGCATCGAAGACGACGGCGAGCTGACCTTTGACCCACGGGGAGTGCTGCCAACCCGAGTAGTCGAGTGTCGTCTCGAGTGCCGCGATCACCCGGTCAATGGCGCCGGGGTGGCACATCATCAGGGGCAGCGGCAAGGTGCAGGCGGCCATGGCGCGGGCGAGCCCGTCGTCGAGCCCCGCGGTCAGCTGGGTGGGCACGAGGGCCCCGGCGTGGCGGCTCAGCCGTGGCGACAGGCGAATGTCGCCCTCGGCGTCCGCGAAGAGGGCGATGACTTCGAGACCATCCTCCGAATCACGCACCTGGGAGCGTCCTTGCGCCTCGCTGGCGTCCGGGTCGGACACCTCGAGATCGATCCAGCCATCGAGGTCGCGCTTGGCGAACGGGGTGGCGAGCAGGTAGCTCGAGGCGCGCTTCTTCTTCTCTTCGTCCACGGTGAACGCGTGTTGCTCGGCCGCAGCCCAGGCGTCTTCCCAGCCTGCCGGTACGCTGAGGTCCGGGTCGTAGGCGAGGCGGACCAGTCCTGGGATGTCGGCGGGGAGGTTCACATGCTCGTGGGTGCTGAGCAGCGCGGCTGCCCGCAACAGCGGCGCGGCGCCGTAGATCGCTCGGGCTCCCGGCGTGGCTGTAATGGGTGTGTCGTCCCAGTCCTCGACCCCGCGCAGGTGGAGCGCGGGTGAGGAGAGCTTGGCGAGCCGAGGACGCAAGTGGCGGTGGAGGCGCCCCAAGCGCTGCAGCACGAGATCGACGGGGGCGAGGTCAGTGACCATGACGTCGAAGTCGATGTCCAGCGACTGCTCCAGAACTTGGGTGCCGACCACGATGAGCCGGTGCGGACGCTCCCCGTCGGGGCCGAGGCGAGCCATGAGAGACCCCTCGCGCGCCAACCTGTCCGGCGCGAGGTAGCGGCTGTGCACCAGTTCAACGTCCCCGGCGAACCTGTGCTGGAGCACGCGGTACATCTCCTGGGCACGCCCGACGGTGTTGCACAAGACGCCGGCGCAGCCCCCGTCGTCCAACAGCCCGGCCAACAGGTCGCAGGTGGCCTCCGGGGCGTCGGCCAAACGGTGGAGGGTGACGCGTGTCGCGGCCGTTTCGGGTGGGATAGCCGGCAGCGTCGTCGCTGAGGGGTGAACGGTGATGCGGGGATAGGTGTCGAGCCGGTCGGTCGAGGGGCGGACCTTGTCGCCGCGGCCCAACGCGTAGGACTGGAGGAAGGCGTCCCGATGCTCGGGCGGCAGGGTCGCGGACATGAGGATGACCGGCACACGGTAGGAGCCCAACCACTCAAGCAGGCGGCGGAGGTAGTGCCGCATGTAGGAGTCGGCGGCATGCACCTCGTCGATGATGACTACCTTGCCGGCCAGAGCCACGTGTCGCAGCACGAGGTGTTTCGCCTTCAGGGCGCCGAACAGGCTTTGGTCGATCGTGCCGACTACGAAGCTGGCGAGGCCGGAGCGTTTGCGTCCGTGGAGCCAGCTGTTGACGATCGCGCGCGCTTCTTTCGTTCCCTCCTCGTCGTAGACCGAACCCCGCCACGAAGACCTCACCAGCCCCGCGAAGGTATCGTTCAGGGCCGCCTTTCCGTGGGTCAGGCTGACGCTGGCGTCGTGGTCACCGATGGCATTGCGCAGCCAGCCCAGGACGCGCTCGAACATGGGGTTGGCGGTCGCCATCGTGGGGAGTCCGAAGAAGACTCCACCCTGACCGAAGCGTGCTACCAGGATCTCGGCGGCCAACAAGGCAGCCTCGGTCTTGCCGACGCCCATGGGCGCTTCGAGAAGGAACAGACCAGGCTCGTCGACCGCGAAAGCCGCGTTGATGAGAGCCTGTTGCACGACACGTGCGTCGCCCTTCAGGGCGGGAAATCGTTCGTGGAGGAGCAGGGTTGCGTCCGCACCCGGCACCTTGGGCGTCCACGGCTCGGGCAAGGCGAGTTTCGCCGTGGCGGAGGCGACGCGTTCGTCGGTGGCGTGGTCGTCAAGATAGGGGAAGAGATCTTGGTTGGATGCCATCCAGTCGGCCATGATCACGATGCCGGTGAGGAGCGTCTGGGCCTGCAACGGCAGGGGGCGCTGCGCCCAGCCGGCGATGTAGGCATCAGCGCCTGTCCGCGTGGTCATGCCGGCGAGGACTTCGTCACGCACGGCGTCCCACGCGCCCGCCCCGAGGTTCTGGGGGGTGTTCGTAGCGCGGTCCATGGTGGGCTTCGAGGGGTTGCGACCGTGGTGCCCCCCGGCAATGCAGGCGTAGGTGGTGGCCGTCCGTCTCGTCGCTGCGTGACGAGTCTGCAGCCACTCGCGCAGAATGAGCTGGCCGAGCACCGGGTGGCCGAACGGCTTCCCAAGCGGAGGATCGGTCGACAGCCCGTGGTCAGCCATGGCCCCCACGATGGACGGCATGATCGCCCGAATCTGGCTGGTGAACTCCCTTGTCAACTTGCCGATGTCATGGAGTCCCGCGAGCCAGCACACCAGCGTGCGCACCTCGTCGGAGGATGCGTCGAGCAGCGTGGAGAGCAGTTCCTTCGTGGAGCGGGGAAGAAAGTGGTCGTAGAGGTAGCCGGCCATTGCGGCCGCGTCCTCCAGGTGCTGCACCACGGGCAACCAGAGTTGGTCGTCAGGGTCGGTCTTTCCCCAGACCGACCGAGCAGCGCTTGACCAAATCAACTCTCGCACTCTTCCTGGAGGCCGTCGAAATGAAGAATAGGGCGGTGGTGGTCACCAGCGGCGTGCCCAGGGGGCGTGTCCTCTGCTTGCGCGCCACTCCGGGGCGGACGCGCGGATTGCCGCCAGCGAGGCATCCGACGATTCATCCTGTGACGCGGATGTGGCCCTTTCGGGCGACTTCGAGCGGATGGAGATTGAGATCTCTGGCCGCGAGAGCGGAGAGTTCCGGAGGGTGAGGCAGTCATCCCTCCGGAGGCGCATCGAAGCCCGCGGCCGCCACCGCTGAGGCAGGGAATTCGCCCACGACACCCAGCACCAGCCCGTGGTCGTGGCCCCGATCGCAGACATAGCACACGCGAGCCATGGTCACCCCTACTGGGTGCGGTGTGGCTACCCGGCCCTTGATCGTCTTGTCTTGGTCATCTCTTCTCCTCTCGCCCGGTGTTGGTTTTGGCGTTGACGCGCCTTTGGTCGGCCTGTGGGGGTGCAGTTGTGACCCTACTGGTTTCTCGTTAACAAGTTCCGATGTGCTGGGAGGTGGGGAATCGAGGCTCCAGCGAGGATGCGAGGTGCTGCGCAGACTCGCTCGCCAAGTGGGCGTCCTCGTTGACGAGCCGGGATCCCCGCACGGGCGGGGAGGGCGCTGTCACGCTCGTAAACAAGGGCTCATCCCCGCTCGGCGGGGCTGCGGGGCGCTAGGTTGGGTGAGTCTAGTCGCTACCGCTGCATGTCGACGAACCTGGACAACGCCCCCTGGAACGCCACGGGCAGGGTGGTGGTGGCACCGTTGCGGTGCTTGGCGATGATGAAGTCAGCCTCGCCCTGGCGGGGGGACTCGCGATCGTAGGCGTCCTCACGGTGGAGGAGGATGACGACGTCGGCGTCCTGCTCCAGCGAACCTGACTCGCGCAGGTCAGAAAGCATCGGCCGCTTGTCGGTGCGGGATTCGGGGCCACGGTTCAGCTGGCTCAGCGCCACCACCGGCACCTCCAACTCCTTGGCCAACAGCTTGATCTGCCGGCTGAACTCGGACACCTCCAACTGGCGGCTCTCCACCTTCTTGCCCGACGTCATGAGCTGCATGTAGTCGATGACGATCAGCTTCAGATCGTGCTTCTGCTTCAGCCGCCGTGCCTTCGCCCGGATCTCCATCATCGTCAGGTTGGGGGAGTCGTCGATGAACAGGGGCGCCCGCGAGATCTGCGCCGTCTTGGCCGCGATGCGGCTCCAGTACTCCTCGCTCATCTCGCCCTTGCGAATGTGGTTCAGCGGCACCCCCGACTCCGCCGCCATCAGGCGCATCACGATCTCCGACTTCGTCATCTCCAGGCTGAAGAAGACGCTGGTCAGGTTGTGCTTGATGGACGCCGCCCGCGCGAAATCCAGCCCCAACGTCGACTTGCCCATGCCGGGACGCGCCGCGATGATCACCATCTGCCCGGCGTGCAGGCCATTGGTCAACTGGTCGAGGTCGATGAACCCCGTCGGGACGCCCGCCATCACCCCGTGCTGCGCCAGCGACTCGATCTCGTCGAGCGTGATCTCCACGAGCTCGCTCAGCGGCTGGTAGTCCTCCGCCGCGCGGTTCTCCGCCACCTCGTAGATCGCCTGCTGCGCGGCGTCCACGATGTCCGTCACCTCGCCGTGCGCGGCGTACCCCATCTGCGAGATCTTCAGGCTCGCATCCACCAGCCGGCGCAGGATCGCCTTGTCGCGCACGATCTCCGCGTAATAGGTGGCGTTCGCCGTCACCGACACCGCCGACACCAGCTCGTGCAGGTAGATGTGCCCGCCGATCTGCTGCAGGTGACCCCCGCGGCTCAGGTTGTCGGCCACCGTGATGGCGTCCACGGGCTCGCCGCGGCCGTACTGGTCCATCACCGCATCGAAGATCAGCTCGTGCGCGAGCCGATAGAAGTCGCGCCCCCTGAGCACCTCGGTGACCTCGCCGATCGCATCCTTGCTCAGCAGCATCGCGCCCAGCACCGACTGCTCGGCAGCCAAGTCCTGCGGCGGCGTCCGGTCGCCCGCAAAGCCCCCGTGGTCGTACGGGGCCGCACTCGACCCGGACCACGAACCCTGCAGGTTGTCGACCGACACTCCCACTCCCTCCGCCACGGTTCACGACCCTACGAGCCGGCTCCGACACTTTCCCTTCGGCACCCACCACGGCGGCGTGGAGGGGGTGTCCACCGACGAGCCGATCAGGCGACCGTAGACCTCCGGGTCGGTCTCGCCAAGCCCGGTGAGGCGACCCAGGTGTGGACAACCTGTGGATGCCTGTGGAGGCACGCGGACGCCCCTGTGTACGACACGCCGTCGTTGTGGGGGATTGAAAACTGATCCTCTCGTAGATCGAGCTCTCACTAGGGGAAACGACGTGCACCGGCTGTGAGTTCGCGAGAACGTCGCCCCCGGTTCACTCTGCGACCCGGGGGGTTGACTCCCCCCGCCGGCGACGTGCTACAGGGCCAGCTTCCCCAAGTTGTCCACAGGCCAGGGGCGCTAGCATGAGGGAGCAGCCCAACGTCGCCCCGGTTGAATACCGATACCCCTATTAGGTATACTGAGGGGTAGGAGAAGATCATGACACACACCCTCGCCGCCACCGAAGACTCGATGCCGCACGCCGCCGCTCACGGCGAAACCTGCGGCTCCGAAGCCGGCCACCACCATGGCTACATCACCGCGAAGGACAGCTACCTGCGCCGCCTGCGCCGCATCGAGGGCCAGGCCCGCGGCCTGCAGCGCATGGTGGACGAAGAGAAGTACTGCATCGACATCCTCACCCAGATCTCGGCCATGACGAAGGCCCTCGAATCCGTCGCGCTCGAACTGCTCGACGACCACATGCTCCACTGCGTCCTCGCCGCCGCCCGGTCGGGCGACGACGCCGAGGCGCAGCAGAAGATCAAGGAGGCGTCCGAGGCGATCCGCCGCCTCGTGCGCAGCTGACCGCCAGACCCGAAGGAGAAGAACGACATGGTTGACCTCACCATCAAGGACGCCGGCGCCACCGGCGGCGGCTGTGGGTGCGGGGGTTGCGGCTGCGGCGGCGACACCCAGTCCACGCCCGCCCAGGAGCCTCAGGCCGATTCCGGGAGTGAGGCGGCGGCGTCCTGCTCCTGTGGTCCGGACTGCACCTGCGGCTGCCAGGAGGGCAAGCCGTGCACGTGCGGGAGTGAGGCGGCGGCGTCCTGCTCGTGTGGTCCGGACTGCACCTGCGGCTGCCAGGAGGGCAAGCCGTGTACCTGCGGCGACCCCGAGGGCGCCGACCCGGCCCCCTCGAGCGGCGGTCTTGTGGCCAATTACACGGTCACCGGCATGACGTGCGGCCACTGCGTCAAGGCCATCACCGAGGAGGTGTCGGCCATCGAGGGCGTCGACGACGTGACCGTCGACCTCGAGACCGGCAACCTCGCCGTCACCTCCGACCGACCGATCGACTTCGACCGCATCGTCGAGGCCGTCGCGGAGGCGGGCGACTACACCGTCTCCTGACCCTGCGACGCCGCCCTCACGGGCGACCCGGGCCCCCGGGGAACGACCCCGGGGGTGTCCGGCACAACTGAACAGACCCTCCAGCCAGGAGACCTGCGTCCCGCGCCCGAGCGCCCACGCATGCCTCCTCCCATTCAAGGAGAACCTCCCGTGTCCACCGACACCGACCTCACCCCCGACACCCGCGAAGCCGTCGAACTCGACATCACCGGCATGACCTGCGCCTCCTGCGCGGCCCGCATCGAGAAGAAACTCAACAAGCTCGACGGCGTCACCGCCAGCGTCAACTACGCAACCGAACGCGCCAAGGTGCTCGTGCCGGCGGCCGTTCCGGTCGAACGCCTCATCCAGGTGGTCCGCGACACCGGCTACGACGCCGCCCTGCCCGACCCCACCGCCGACGAACCCGACCGCGCCGCCGACCTCAAGCGCGACCTCATCCTCGCCGTGGCTCTCACCGTGCCCGTCATCGCCCTCGCGATGATCCCGGCGCTGCAGTTCCCCGGCTGGACGTGGGTCTCCTGGGCGCTGGCCACCCCCGTCTACCTGTGGTGCGGGCGCCGGTTCCACCGCTCCACGCTCGTCAACGCCCGCCATGGCGCCACCACGATGGACACCCTCATCACCCTCGGCACCACCGCGGCCTACCTCTACTCGGTGTGGGCGCTCTTCTTCACCCACGCTGGCGACCTGCACTACATGCACCCCTTTGAGTTCACCCTCGGCCGCTCGGATGGGGCGTCGGTCTACTTCGAGGCCGTCACCGGCATCACGACGTTCCTCCTCGCCGGGCGCTGGTTCGAGGCCCGCGCCCGCACGACGGCCTCGGACGCCCTCCGCGCGCTCCTCACGCTGGGGGCGTCCGAGGTGAGCGTCCTGCGGGACGGCACCGAGCGGCGCATCCCCATCGGCGAACTCGCGGTGGGGGAGCGGTTCGTCGTGCGGCCCGGTGAGAAGGTCGCCACGGACGGCCAAGTGGTCGAGGGCGACTCGGCCGTCGACGAGTCGATGGTCACCGGCGAAT
Organism: Propioniciclava sp.; assembly: GCF_029977985.1. Taxonomy (GTDB): domain Bacteria; phylum Actinomycetota; class Actinomycetes; order Propionibacteriales; family Propionibacteriaceae; genus Propioniciclava. Next base: position 13,613 of record NZ_JARKOT010000285.1, read on the forward strand.
CGCTGCCGGTGGACAAGGGCGTCGGCGACCCGGTCATCGGGGCCACGCTCAACGCCAACGGCCGCCTCGTCGTGAAGGCCACGCGCGTGGGGTCTGACACCGAGCTGGCCCGCATGGCGCGGCTCGTCGAGGAGGCCCAGACCCGCAAGGCGCCGGTGCAGGCGGTCGTGGACCGCATCTCGGGCATCTTCGTGCCGATCGTGCTCGTGATCGCCCTGCTGACCCTGGTGGGCTGGCTGCTCGCGGGGGAGACGCTGCTGTTCGCCGAGACCGCCGCGGTGGCGGTGCTCATCATCGCCTGCCCGTGCGCCCTGGGCCTCGCGACACCGACCGCGCTCCTCGTGGGCACCGGGCGGGGGGCGAAGCTCGGCATCCTCATCGCCGGGCCCGACGTGCTCGAACGCGCCCGGCGCATCGAGGCCATCGTGCTCGACAAGACAGGTACGCTCACGCGCGGCGACCTGCGCGTGGTCGACGTTCACCCGGTGACCGGCGTCTCCGACGAGGAGGTGCTGCGTCTCGCCGCGGCCGCGGAGACGGCGTCCGAACACCCGATCGCGCGGGCCATCGTGGCGTCGGCGGCGGGGGCCGATCTGCCGGAGCCCACCATGTTCGCCAACGTGCCCGGGGAGGGCGTGCAGGCGAACGTGGCCGGCGAGGTCATCCGGGTCGTCCGGCCGGACGCGGTCGACCTGCCCGCCGGGCTGGCCGACGTGGTCGCCGAGGCGGAGTCGCTGGGGCAGACGGTGGTCATCGTGGCCCGAGAGGGCCGCGTGATCGGTGCGCTCGCCCTGGCGGACACGCTCAAGGAGCACTCGCGCCGGGCCGTCCGACGGTTCCGCGAACTGGGGCTCACCCCGGTTCTGCTCACCGGCGACAACGAACGTGCCGCCCAGGCCGTGGGCGCTGAGGTGGGCATCCACCGGGTCGTCGCGGGCGTGCGGCCGGAGGGCAAGGTGCGCGTCGTGCGCGACCTGCAGTCCGCGGGGACGACAGCCGCCATGGTGGGCGACGGGGTCAACGATGCCGCCGCACTGGCGGCATCCGACCTGGGCATCGCCATGGGCTCGGGCACGGACGCCGCCAAAGAGGCGGCCGGCATCACCTTGATGCGCGGCGACCTGATGCTGGCCGTGGACGCCATCCGGCTGTCGCGGGCCACCCTGCGCACGATCAACACCAACCTGTTCTGGGCGTTCGCCTACAACGTGGCTGCTATCCCCCTGGCGGCGTTCGGGATGCTCACGCCGATGATCGCCGGCGCGGCGATGGCGTTCAGCTCGGTGTTCGTGGTCGGCAACAGCCTGCGGCTGCGCACCTTCCGGGCGGAAGCCGCCTGAGCGAGCGGCCCGAGCGGGCGGGGGGCCGCACCGGGCGCCCCTTGACACCGCTTGGCAAGGGCGCGTTAGGCTCGCGACCGTGACGCTCGGCCGACCGCACCACGATCCTTCGCCGCTGTACGTCTCGAACCTCCACCCCGAGCTCGGCGAGACGGTCACGCTCCGCCTGCGCGTCCCGGCCGGCTACTCGCTGTCGCGGGTGTTCCTCCGCTTCCTCTGCGACGGTGAAGGAACGTCGTTGGAGGCGAGTCTGGTCTCGACAGCCTCGACCGGCGAGACGTGGTGGTCGATCGAGGTGCCGATGGTGAACGACACGCTGCAGTACCGCTGGTATGTCTTCGGGCCCCGCCACCCGCGCGGCGCGTGGGTGAACGGCACCGGGCTCCACGCGCGCGACGTGCCTGATCGGGCGGACTTCCGCATCACCACGTCCCGACCGCCCGCGTGGGTCGACGACGCGGTGGTCTACCAGATCTTCCCCGACCGCTTCGCCCGCTCCGCCGCCGCCGACGGCCGCGATCTTCCCGACTGGGCCCTCCCGTCAGCGTGGGATGAGCCGGTCCGCACCTACCGGCAGCGCCAGCACGACCAGATCTACGGCGGCGACCTCGAGGGCATCGCCGAGCACCTGGACCACATCGCCTCCCTCGGCGCCACTGTCCTCTACCTGACGCCCTTCTTCCCGGCCCGCTCGAACCACCGCTACGACGCGCGCACGTTCGACCACGTCGACCCGATCCTCGGTGGTGATGCTGGCCTCGCCACCCTCCTCGAAGCGGCCCACGCCCGCGGCATCCGGGTGCTGGGCGACTTCACGCCGAACCACACGGGCGCCACGCACGAGTGGTTCGCGACCGCGCAGGCCGACCCCGAGAGCCCCGAACGCGCCTTCTACACCTGGACCGACGACCCGCCCGGCTACGCCTGCTGGCTCGGCTTCGCGTCGCTGCCGAAGCTCGACCACCGGTCCGCCGAACTCACCGAGCGCCTCACGGGCCCCGACGGTGTCATCCGCCGCTGGCTGCGCGCGGGCCTCGACGGCTGGCGCATCGACGTCGCCAACATGACCGGACGCCTCGGCCCCCTCGACCTCAACCACGCCGTCGCCAGGCGCATCCGCGACGCGGTTGACGCCGAGGGCGTCCGGTGGGTCGTCGCCGAATCCTTCTGGGACCTGGCCCGCGACTTCGACTCCTTCACTTACCACGGCGCCATGAACTACGCCGCGTTCAGCCGCCCCGTGTGGGCGTGGCTGGAACGGCCCGGCTCCGACGAGGAGGACGCCCACTTCCAGGTCGCCGCCCTCTTGCCGCCCCTCGACGGGCCGGGCCTCGTCGACACCCTCACCGACTTCGCCGCCCAGGTGCCCTGGTCGGTGACCCTCTCGTCGTTCAACATCGTCGGCTCGCATGACTGCGGGCGCATCCGGTGGCGTGTCGGCGGCGACCGCGGCCGCGTCCTCGCCGCGCTCGGGCTCGCCTACACGATGCCCGGCGTGCCGATGCTCTACTACGGCGACGAGATCGGCGTCACCGGGGAGACCGGCGAGTACGGACGCCGCCCCTTCCCCTGGCACGCCCCCGGCACGTGGGACCTCGAACTGCTGGAGGCCGTCCGTCGCCTCGGCACGCTCCGCCACGCGTTCGCCGCGCTCCGCCACGGCGGCCTGCGGTGGGTGGGCGCCGTGCCGGACGCCGTCGCGTTCGTCCGCGAGGCGCCCGAGGGGTCGGTCCTCGTTCTGGTGGCCCGCGACGCCTCAGACCCCATCACTGTGGACGCCGCCTTCCTCCCCGGCGTCGAAGCCGGCCGCGCGGTGGAGGGCGACGGCATCAGCGTCGCCGGTGGCGCCGTCACCCTGGCGTCATCGGCGTCGGGGATCAGCCTCTGGGTCTGGTGAGGTGCGCGGGGGCTCAGGCTTCCGCGAACAGCGGCTGCGGCACCTGCGGGTGCCGGCGGGTGTGCCAGAGCAGGATCGCCGCACCGGCCAGGCCGGCGACCACGCCCACGGCGAGCCAGTTGGCAGGCCCCTCGCCCCAGCCGAGGCGCGAGGCGATGTCGGTGGCGACGTAGCTGCCGAAGTGGACGCCCACCGCCGGCGCGAGGTTGCGGAAGACCAGCACGAGCACGGCGGCGAGGAACGCCCAGCCGGTGGGGCCGACGAAGTAGGCGAACCGCTCCACGCCGGAGGCGCCTTGCGACCCGAGGTGCAGCACCCCGAAGGCGGCGGCACTGATGAACGCGACGAGCCACGGGTTGCGCTGCGGCAGCGTCTGCATGAGGTACCCGCGGAACAGCAGCTCTTCGCAGAAGCTGGCGTGCACGAGCGCACGGACGAACAGGTCGACCAGCGACAGGGCGATGCCCGCACCCCACACGCGGGGCTCGTAGACGTAGCCCGCTGCGTGGGTGAGGCCGATGGCGGCCAGGGCGAGCCCGGTGAGCAGCACGAAGCCCAGGAGGAAGGTGGGCAGCGTGCGCCGGTCGACGAACAGGCCGGCCTCGCGCATGGGCCGCCGGTCGATGTATTTCATGAACACCCACAGCAGAGCGAGGGTGCCGACCGGCATGAGCAGCGACGGGATCTCCCCGAGCCAGTCCTGCAGCGTGGGGTCGAGGGAGGCGGTCGTCATCTGCAGTACGAGCGCGACGGCCAGCGTCGGGATCATGCTCACGTGCATGGCGATCATGGTGAACAGCACACGCACCCACCAGGGGAAGCGGCGGGTGGTCGCGGTGGGGGAGGTGGTGGTCTCGTCGGTCGTTGACGTGGACATGGGGGGCCTCTCGCGGGGGTTACGGCGGCCGTCCGGACGCCGCTGGCACACATTCAAGCCCGTGCCGGAGCGCAGAGCCTCATGTACCGGGATGCGGACCTGTGATCGGATGCGCCGGGGCCGGCTGCCGGGGTTCAGGGAGCGGTGACGTGCCGGACGAGGGCCGTCACGGCGGCTCCACGGGCCCAGACGTCGCGGTTGTGCGTACGCACGGTGACGCGTAGTTCGGGTGCCTCGGTTTCCCGGGCCGACGCCATGCCCGCGCGGAACGCCTCGCGGTGGTTGGCGATCACGCCGGCCCGCTCGCCCAGCACCACGATCTGGCCCGGCACCAGGAACGCTGCGCCCGTGGCGGCGAGCGCGCCGGTGGCGAAGGCGAACTCCTCGGCGGCCCGCACCGCGCCGTCGTCGATCCCTGCTTCCACGGCGCCGGGGTCGGGGGCGGCTGACCCGTAGGACTGGGCCAGGACGAGCAGGCCCCGATCGGTGAGGCTCATGTTGGCGCGGCGCATGGTGCCGTCCGGCCAGAGGACGGGCAGGTGTCCGAGGAGGCCGATGCCGTGTTCCTCGGCGTCCTGCACCACACCCCGCACGACGGTGGCCCCGCCGACCCCGGCGCCCACGGTGAGGACCAGGAACGAGGCCGCCTCGCGCCCGACCCCGAACCAGGCCTCCGCCAACGCCACCGCGGCCACGTCGTTGGACAGCACGCAGGGCCGGCCCAGACGCTCCTCGAGGAGGTCGGCCAGCGGCACCCCGGCCCAGCGCAGGAACGGCGATCGGACCACCAGCCGGCCACCGCGCACGATCCCGCTCACCCCCACCCCGACGCCGACGACGTCGTCGAGGGGCAGGCGGCTGACGAGATCTGCGATCAGGTCGACCACCTCGTCGGGACCGCGTCCGGCGATGCGGGCGGTCACGTCATCGAGGACATGGGCGCGCAGGTCGGTGCGCACCACCCGCACATCCACGTCGGAGATCGACACCCCGAGCACGCAGTCGGGCGGGAGGACGGCGTCCACGACGTGTTGGGGTCGTCCGGTGGTGTTGGCCTGCACGGTGGTGGCCGCCACGTAGCCCCGCTCTTCGAGGGGCTGGGTGAGCCGGGTGATGCTGCCGGCGCTGAGACTCATGCGCTGGGCCAGTTCGCGACGCTTCATGGGCCCGTGTTGGAGGAGCACCAGGAGCAGGCGGCGGTGCGCTTCGCCCAAGCCCTCCAGTTGCATGCCTGTAGTTTGCCGCAACCGCTTGACGCCATGTTTGTTCTGGATCAGAATAAACGCATGTCGGCCACTGTGGTCCGCCTCGTCAATGGCGGCGTCTCTCTCGTACTCACCTCACGCGACCACCATCTCCCCGTCGTCTCGCACTGGGGCACGGTGCTCGCCCCCGACGACGACCTCACCGACGTGCTCACGCCCCAGTTCGTCTCCGACCAGACCGAACGCCTCATCGAGTGCTCCTTGGTGCCCGAGGAAGCGCGCGGCTGGCTCGGCACCCCGGGCCTGGCCGGGCACCGCTCCGGCCGGTCGTCCACGCACGCCTTCACCGTCACGGGCGTCGACGCGGACGACCACCGGGCCACGTTCCACGCCTCGGACGCGGGCCTCGACCTCACGCTCACCGTCGGCCTCACCGCCGAGGGCGTGGTCGAGCTGAGCGCCGAACTCACCAACACCGGCGACGACCCATTCACCCTCGACAGTCTCACCCCAGCCCTGCGCGTCCCGCTGCGTGCCCGCGAACTGCTGGACTTCACCGGCCGCCACCTGCGCGAGCGCTCCCCCCAACGGCACCCGTTCGCCGTGGGCACGGTGCGCCGCGACAGCCGCCGCGGGCGCACGGGGCTGCAGTCGACCACGCTCATGATCGCCGGCGAGCCGGGGTTCGGCTTCCAGGAGGGGCGCACCTGGGGCCTCCACGTGGCCTGGTCGGGCAACCACACGCACCTCGCCGAGCGTGCCCACGGCGGCGAGCAGATCCTGGCCGGCGGTGAGTGCCTCCTGCCCGGCGAGGTCGTGCTCGCGCCGGGGGAGTCCTACCGGACGCCCGCCCTGCTCTACTCCTTCGGCGTCGGCCTCGACGAACTCAGCGCGCGCTACCACGCCTGGCTGCGCCGCCAGCACGAGGCGCGCAGGCCGGCCGGGCGGCGTCCACGCCCCATCACCCTCAACACGTGGGAGGCCGTCTACTTCGCGCACGACCTCGACAACCTCGTCGAGCTGGCCGAGGTGGCGGCCAAGGTCGGCGTCGAGCGGTTCGTGCTCGACGACGGGTGGTTCGGGTCACGCCGCGACGACACCGCCGGCCTCGGCGACTGGGAGGTCTCCGCCGACGTCTGGCCGGGCGGACTGGAGCCCCTTGCGGACGCCGTCCGCGGGCTCGGCATGGAGTTCGGCCTCTGGGTCGAGCCCGAGATGATCAACCTCGATTCCGACCTCGCCCGCGCGCACCCCGAGTGGATCCTCGGACCGCCCGGTCGCCTCCCGCTGCGGGTGCGGAACCAGCACGTGCTCAACCTGGCCCACCCGGACGCCTATGCCCACATCGCCTCACGCCTGAGCGACCTCGTCGCGCGGCTCGGGATCAGCTACCTCAAGTGGGACCACAACCGCGACCTCATCGAAGCCGCCGGCCCGCAGGGGGAACGTCTCGTCCACGCGCAGACGCTGGCTTACTACCGCCTGCTCGACGAGCTGCACGAGCGGTTCGGAGACCTCGAGATCGAGTCCTGCGCGTCGGGCGGTGGCCGCATCGACCTCGGTGTCCTCACGCGCACCGACCGGGTGTGGGCGTCCGACTGCAACGACCCGCTGGAGCGCCAGGAGATCCAGCGGTGGACCGGGCTGCTGCTGCCGCCGGAGTTCATCGGCGCCCACGTCGGGCCGGCCCGCGCCCACACCACGGGGCGCACCCACAGCCTCACCTTCCGAGCCGGGACGGCCGTCTTCGGCCACTTCGGCATCGAGTGGGATCTGCGCTCGGCCAACGCGGGTCAGCTCGAACGGCTCACCGCCTGGGTGGCCCGGGCCAAGGAGCTCCGCGGCCTGCTCGCGACCGGCCGCACCGTCCGGACGGCCGACCGGGACGGCACCCGCGTCCACGGGGTCGTCGGCGACGACCGGGCGGTGTTCGCCGTCGTGCAGCTCGCGAGCTCGCCCACCTACCCCACCGGCCCCGTCACCTTCCCCGGGCTCGATCCGGACGCCAGATGGCGCGTCACGCTCGACGAGCTCACCCCCGCCCCGGACCTGGTCTGGGCGGCCGAGCCCCGCGTCCTCAGCGGACGCGCGCTCGCCGAGGCCGGCCTGGCCGCGCCCACCCTGTACCCCGAACACCTCGCGATCATCCACCTCGAAAGGAGCGAGTCATGAACGGTCATCTGAGCCGCCGGACGTTATTGTCCGGGCTCACCGCGGCGGCGCTGTTGGCGCCCCTGGCTGCCTGCAGCCGCCCCGGCACGGACGCCGGAAGCACCGAGTTCTTCCAGTTCAAGTCCGAAGCCATCTCCCTGTTCAACGAGATCTGTGCGACGTACAACGCCCAGCACGGCACCAACATCGTGCAGAACTTCCAGGCCGACAACGTCACCGCGCTGCGCGTGCGGCTGGTCAAGGGCAGCATCCCGCCGCTCATCACGATCAACGGCGACTACAACTACGGCTCGCTGGCCCGCTCGGGCGTCTTCCACGACTTCGCCCCCAGCGGTCTGCTCGACCCCGTGAACCCGTCGATCGCCCAGATCCTGCCCACCCTCGGCGTCGGTGCCGAGGGCGAGGTGAACGGCCTGCCCTTCGCCAACAACGGCTCCGGCATGATCTACAACCGCGAGATCTTCGACCAGTACAACCTCGAGCCCCCGCGGACGTGGGACGACCTCATCGCCATCGCCGACGAGCTCTCCGGCCAGGGCGTCGACCCGTTCTACTGGGGGTTCCGCGACAACTGGACGGGCGCGCCCATGTTCAGCTCCATCTCGGGCAACTTCCTCGACGGCCAGGTCGCGGCCTGGTACGAGCGCCGGCGCGTCCAGGAGACCTCGTTCGAGGAGCTCATGCCGGTGCTCGACAAGATGCATCAGATCGCCCAGTACGGCAACAGCAACAAGTACGAGATCGGCTACAACGACGGCAACCAGGGCTTCGCGCAGGGACGCGCGGCCATGTACGTCCACGGCACGTATGCGATCCCGGCGATCCGCTCCTACAACCCCGACATCCAGATCGGCACCTTCGCCACCCCGCCCGACTCCGGCGAAGCCTGGGTCGTCTCGGGCGTGGATGTCGCGCTGACCTGCGGGACCCAACCCGTCGACGGCGCCATCGACTTCTTCTCCTACCTGATGGAGGAGCAGAACATGGCCGCCTACTGCGACCAGCAGGTCGCTTTCCCGACCCGCGAGGGCATGACGAACGACGACCCGGCGCTGGAGGGGCTCATGCCGTACTTCACCGGGCAGCGGCTCACGACGTACAGCGACCACAACTTCCCCCAGGGCGTGAACCTCAACAACTACATGCAGCAGTTCCTCATCAACGGGGACGCCGCCGCCTTCGTCCGCACGCTCGACACCCAGTACGACCGGGTCATCGGGCGCATCAACTCGACCATGTGAGGACTTCGATGCAGACCAACTCTCCCGGGCGCATCGACAGCGCCTACGTGTGGATGATCGTCCCTGCGGCGGTTCTCTTCACGGCCATGCTCACCGTCCCGTTCCTGACGGGCGTCTTCTACACGTTCACCAACTACCAGGGCTACGGCGACTGGCGGTTCGTGGGCCTGCAGAACTACCTCAACCTGTTCCGCGACGACGTCATCTGGGGTTCGTACGGGTTCACGTTCCTGTACGCGATCACGGCGACGATCCTCATCAATCTCATCGCCCTCTCGATCGCGCTGCTGCTCAACAGCAAGATCAAGGGACAGACCTTCTTCCGCGGACTGTTCTTCCTGCCGAACATCCTGCCTGTGCTGATCGTGGCGTACATCTTCCAGTACCTGTTCACCAACAACCTGCCGGCCATCGGCGAGGCGTTGGGCTGGGAGTGGCTCTCGACGTCGCTGCTCGCCAACGAGAACACGGCCTGGATGGTCATCGTGTTCGTGGGCGTGTGGCAGGCGGTCGCGTTCAACACGATCATCTACCTGGCCGGCCTGCAGACCGTGCCCGAGGAGGTCTACGAGGCGGCGTCCATCGACGGCGCCAACCGCTGGCAGCAGTTCCTCAAGATGACGTTCCCGCTCATCATGCCCTTCTTCACGATCAACATGGTGCTGTCCTTCAAAGGCGCTCTCGGGGTTTTCGACCAGGTGGTGGCGCTCACCAACGGCGGCCCCGGCACGGCGACCCAGTCGATCTCGTTCCTGATCTTCCGCAACGGCTTCCAGGGTGGCGAGTACGCGTACCAGACCGCGAACGGCGTCATCTACTTCCTGCTGGTGATCGCGCTGTCGTTCGCCCAGTTCCGCCTCTTCTCCTCCAAGGACGACGCATGATCCGCCAACGCTCCACCCTCAACTGGGGTCTGACGGCGCTCGCCGCCGTGCTGTCCCTCACGATCCTCGTTCCGCTCTACTTCGCCCTCGTGACGGCGCTGAAGACGCCGGCCGAGCTGGCCGAATCCGGCTTCGGGCTGCCGGCCACCTGGCACTGGGAGAACTTCGCCACCGCGTGGACGCTCACCGACTTCCCCTCGCGCATCATGACGTCGGCGATCATCACCGTCGGCGCCGTCGTGCTCACGCTGGTGACGAACTCGATGGTCGCCTACGCGATCGCCCGCAACATGCACCGGCGCTGGGTGCGGTGGCTGTTCTACTACATCTTCGCCGCGATGTTCGTGCCCTTCCCCATCATCATGCTGCCGGTCGTGCGTCAGACCGCCATGCTCGGCATCGACAACGAGGCGGGCCTGATCCTGCTGTACACGGTGTACGGCCTGGCCTTCAACCTGCTGCTCTACACGAGCTTCATCCGGGCGATCCCGCTGGAGATCGAGGAGTCGGCGTCCGTCGACGGCGCCAGCCGGTGGGGCATCTTCTGGAAGATCGTGTTCCCGCTCCTGAGCCCGATGAACGCGACGGTCGGCATCCTCACCTGCCTGTGGGCGTGGAACGACTTCCTGTTGCCCCTGGTGATCCTCACCGACCCGGGGACGCAGACGCTGCCCCTCGCGCAGTACGTGTTCCAGGGCCAGTTCAACGTGAACTACCCGGTCGCGTTCGCGTCGTACCTCATGGCGATCGCCCCGCTCGTGCTGGTCTATGTGTTCGCCCAGCGGTGGGTCATCTCCGGCGTCATGCGGGGGTCGCAGCGCTGAGGCGCCGATCCCTGGCCACGCGATGACGGGCCCGTGCGCACGCCCCGGTGGTGTGTGCGCACGGGCCCGTCGTCGTCATCACGACCGGCCGGAACCGCGCCGATCGGCGCGTGCGGTCGGACGCGGTCAGACTTCGAGAAGCACCTTGATCTCGCGGCGCTCGTCCATGGCCTGGTAGGCCTGCGCGGCATCGTCGAGTGGGATCCGCTGGGTGAACACCTTGCCGGGCTCGATCTCGTCGGCCTGGATGCGCCGGATGAGGTCGGGCAGGAAGCGCCGGACGGGCGCCGGGCCGCCTTCCAGGTGGACCTCTCGGAAGAACAGGTCGCCCCCGTCGATGGTCTGGTCGTGGGAGACGCCGACGAAGCCGACGTAGCCGCCGGGGCGGACCGACGCGAGCGCCTGATCCATGGATTCCTGGGTGCCGACGGCCTCGCAGACGCCGTGCGCGCCGTAGCCGTTCGTCAGTTCCTTGACCTTGGCGGCCCCCTCGTCGCCCCGTTTGGCGATGATGACGTCCGCGCCGAACTCGCGGGCCAACGCCGCCCGGGACTCGTGGCGGGAGAAGGCGATGACGCGCTCCGCGCCGAGCGCCTTCGCGGCGAGCACGGCGCACAGGCCGACGGCGCCGTCGCCGACGACCGCGATGGTCTTGCCGGGGCCGGCGTGCGCGGCGACCGCGGCGTACCAGCCCGTGCCGAGCACATCGGAGGCGGCGAGGTAGTCGGCGAGCTTGTCCGGGTCGCTGGGCTCACCGCCGGGCACCTTCACCAGCGAGCCGTCCGCGAGTTCGACCCGCATGTACTCCGCCTGGCTGCCGGTGTAGCGGCCGGCGTTGGCGCAGCGCGACTGGTACCCCGCCTCGCAGATCTCGCACGTGTTGTCCGAGAGCATGAACGACCCGATGACGAAGTCACCCAGCTCCAGGGTGGACACCTCCTCGCCCTTCTCGACGACCGTGCCGACGTACTCGTGGCCCATGAACTGGTGGTCGACCGGCTGCAGGCCGCGGTAGGGCCACAGGTCGGAGCCGCACACGCACGCTGCGGCGAGCTTGAGGACGACGTCGGTGGGCTTGACGACCCGGGGCACCTCAATGGTCTCGACGGTGACGTCGCCCGGCTTGTTCATGACGACGGCCCGCATCGTGGCGGGGATGGTGGTGTCAACGGTCATGATCGGTCCTTCGCTGGAACGGGTCGTGGCGGAGCGGCCCACAGAAGGGCGACCACCACGGCGTGATGTCTGCGACTATACGCGCGGGGTGGCGCTGACCGCGGCCGGGTCGTGGGTAAGTTGGGCTCGTGGAGGACGACAGCTGGCCCGGCGAGCTTGACGACTGGGCGGACGACGAACCACGCGAGCGACGCCCGTTGTGGCCGCGGATGCTCGCGGTGGTCGTGGTCGTGGCGCTGCTGATGTCGATGACGGGCTGGCTGCTGTTCAGCTCCGGGCTGCTGCCGATGTGACCTGCGCCACGTCGCCATCGACGTAGCCCCAGCGCCGCTCCAGCGTTGGGTGGGGTCGAGGCGCACGGACGCCGGCC
>NZ_JARKOT010000294.1 GCF_029977985.1 Propioniciclava sp.
GTCGGCGCTGAGCTTCAGCCGCCAGTCGCGCAACAAGGGGCTCGTCATGCACGGGTTCGGCGTGTTCGTGCTGGCCGTCGCCCAGTATGCGATCGGCGAGATCGGGTGGTTCTGGGTGCACATCATCCTCGGTCTCGCCGTTGTCGCGGGCGCCGTCAGCCTGTTCACGCTGGCCATGAAGCCGCCGTCCGCAGTCGTCACGGGCATGGCGAAGCGGTCCGGCCGCGGAACCACCGCGGGGTAACGCCCCCTCGCAGCACGCGGCAGGAATGCGCTCAGCCCTCGGTGATGCCCTCGGGAGCCACCCGCATCCAGTGGCCGCTCGGCGTGTGGGTGCACGTCAGTGCGTCGTCCTCGGCGGTGCAGCGGTAGTCGCCCAGTTCGAGCGTGCTTCCCACAGGCAGCACTGCCACGTCCTCGTTGCCGAAGTACTCACTGGTCGTCCAGGTTCCGAAGCCCGACCCGGCCCAGGCCGTGGCCTCGTTGTAGCGGTAGGGGAGGCTGGCCGGGTCGGTGCCGCAGCCGAACACGATCGGGCCGGTGTCGGTGAGCATGACGTCGGTGACGCTCTCCAATCCCGGTTCGCACGCCTCGTCGGCGGGTGGCAGGTCGAGGGCGTAGCCCATCGGGATGTTGCACACCACCGCCTCCGGGCCCATCGCGCACGCCACGCGGGTGCTCGGGGAAGCGAACTGGGCGAACTCGCCGTAGGCCGCGGCGTCCAGCGTGCGTGTCGGTGCGGAGACGGTCGGCGTCGCGACCGGGATGGCCCGTTGGTCCCAGGGGCGGAGGGTGAGCAGGGTGGCCGCGGTGGCGATGGCGAGCACCGTTGCGGCCGCGACCGGCACGAGCGTGCGGCGGCGGACGACGCGGTGGCCGTCGGCGATGACGGGGTCGAGGTCGACGGCGAACGACTGGGCGTCCCCGATGGACTTCAGGTCGGCGCGGAGCAGGTCCTCGAAGGTGTTCATTGTAGGTGTCCTTCCTCTGCGTAGCGGGTTCGGAGGGTGGCGAGACCGCGGGAGGCATGTGATTTCACGGTGCCGAGCGAGAGGCCGAGCTCGTCGGCGACCTGGCGCTCGGACAGGTCGCAGTAGTAGCGCAGCACCACGACGGCGCGCTGCTGCGGCGGCAGAGTGGCCAGCATGCGGGCGACCCGGTCATTGTCGTCGACCCCCTCGTAGGGGTCGGACGCCGCCGTGCGCGACTCGACGGTGCTGGTGGAGACCACCTCGCCGTGTCGCTGCCGCCACTGGTCGATGTGGGCATTGACGAGGGCGCGACGGGCGAAGGCGCGGGCGTCTGCCTGGCGCACGCGCGGCCAGGCGACATAGGTCTTGAGGAGCGCCGTCTGCACGAGGTCGCGGGCCACCTCGCGGTCGCCCGAGACCAGCCAGGCCGTGCTCGTGAGCGACGCGGAGGCGTCAGCGGCGAACTGGGTGAACGCTGCGTCCCGTTCTCGGGTGATCCCCCACATGATCGGCTCCTTGCGACGTGGTGTCGCTGGCAGTACGTGCAGCATGCCGGAAAGGTTGCGTCCGCTCCACAGCCGGCCTGCGGTGCGGCCGCCGAACCGCCGCGCGTATCCGGTGACGTTCGGCGTCCCGGTGGGAACCATGGAGTATGAGCACCCCCACCGACGCCCACCACCGATGGCTCGAAACGCTGTTCGAGCGGCACGGGCAGGCCCTCCGCGCGTTCGCCACGCGACGCGTCGGGCCGGACCATGCCGACGACATCGTCTCCGAGACCTTCGCCGTCGCCTGGCGGCGCCGGGATTCGGTGCCGGACGCCGCCCTCCCCTGGCTCTACCAGGTGGCCCGGAACGCGATCCTGCACCACCGGCACTCCCTCGCCCGGGTCCTCAACGTGCGGGAGGCCGTCGCCGCGACGGCCGACGTGACCGTGGCCGGGCCGGACGCCGCGGCGTCCGACCTCGTCGAACGCGTGCTCGCCCAACTGGCCGACATGGACGCCGAGGTGTTGCGCCTCACCGTCTGGGAAGAGCTCGCGCCCGGCGAGATCGCGACCGTGCTCGGCATCTCTCCGGGCGCAGCTCGAACCCGCCTCATGCGCGCCCGCCGACGCGCCCAGGAGGTCTACCTGGCCTCCGAACCCGAAACCCAACCCACTCCCACCATCGCCTGACAAAGAGACCGACATGCCCACCCTGTTCGAGGAACACCTGCGCCACGCCGATCCCTGCCGCGACGTGCCCGCCTACACCGATGCCGAGCGTCGGCTGCTGCTCGCGGACGCCACAGCCGACTCCCGCGTCACCGAGCTACCCCTTCGCACGCCGGGACGCCGCTGGCCCCGCGTCGCCGTCGCCGCCGCGGCCGGGCTGACGGCGCTCGGGCTGCTCGGCGTCCAGCTGATGGGAGGCGTCCAGCCGCCCCTGGCCACGGCCGAGGAGGTGCTGGATGCGGCAGCGATCCACGCGACCGACCCGACGGCCGCCGACGGCCAGTACTGGCGCATCACCCGCTCGGGCACCGTCGTCCACGTCGAGCTTGTCGAGGGGGGCGGAGACCGCACCTACATCGTGAGCGACGTCGACGTGCACTACCGTCCGGTCAGCGGCCAGGGCGCCTCGTGGTTCGTCGACGGTGCCGACGCCGTCGAGCGGCAGGTCTCGGGGGCGCCGGCCGACGCGGCGAGCGTGGACACTGCCCCCTTCATCTGGCAGGAGGACGCGCTCACCGAGGGCTCATGGCAGGGTCCGACCCTCGCCTGGCTCGCCGCCCTCCCCCGTGACCCGCAGGCCCTGCGCGACCGGGTCTACGCCGACTCCGCAGGCCAAGGCGTCACACCGGACGACGAGGCTTTCGTGACCATCGCCGACGTGTTGCGCTCCGGCCTCGTTCCGGCCGATCTCCGTTCGGCGCTCTACCAGGTGTTGCGGACGGTCCCGGGCGTGGTCGTCACCGAACAGGAAGCCGACATCGACGGCCGCACCGGCGTCGCGCTCGGCCGGGACGACGCCACCGGCGGCTCGGTCGAGATCGTCATCGACCCGGCGACCGGCGAGGTCGTCGGCGAGCGCGAGCAGATCGCGTTGCCGGGCACGACCGACACCGTCGCCACCCAGGTCCGCGTCGACCGCGCCGTCGTTGACAGCGTCCCCGACGACGTGGTGAACGGCGTCAACGGCTGAGCCGGCGGACCACCGCCCGAACCGCTGCGGGGCCTCGCCCGCCGTCAGTCCAACTGGCGGCGGGCGGCGCCCTTGTCGGCCGACTGGGCCAGCGAGGCGAAGATCTTCAGCGCGTTGCTGACCTCGCGGACGCGGTCCTTCGGCTTCCAGCCTAACTGGTCCTGTTCGGCGCGCCGGGCGGCTAGTTCGGCGTCGGAGACCTCCACGTCGATCGTCCGCTCGGGGATGTTGATCGCGATGATGTCGCCGTCGCGGATCAGGCCGATCGCACCCCCGGACGCCGCCTCCGGGCTGATGTGCCCGAGACTCAGGCCCGACGAACCGCCCGAGAAGCGGCCGTCGGTGATGAGCGCGCACTTCGGGCCGAGCCCGACGCCCTTGAGGTAGCTGGTGGGGTAGAGCATTTCCTGCATGCCGGGGCCGCCCTTGGGGCCCTCGTAGCGCACGACGACGCAGTCGCCCTCGACGATCTTGCCGCCGAGGATCATCTCGACGGCCTCCTCCTGGCTCTCGGCCACCTTCGCCGGGCCGCGGAACACCCACTGGTGCTCGGGGACGCCGGCGGTCTTCACGATGGCACCGTCCGGTGCGATGTTGCCCTTGAGGACGCCGAGGCCGCCGTCGGCGGTGTAGGCGTGCTCGACCGACCGGATGCAGCCGCCGGCGGCGTCCGTGTCGAGATCCGCCCAGCGGTTGGTGGAACTGAACGCCTCGGTCGTCCGGACGCCGCCGGGCGCGGCGTACCAGAGGTCGAGGGACTCGGCGGAGGCCTTGCCGCCGCGGATGTCCCAGGCGTCGAGCCACGCGGCGAGCGAATCGGCATGCACGGCGTGCACCGACTCGTCGAGGAGGCCGCCGCGGCGCAGCTCGCCGAGGATGGCGGGCATCCCTCCGGCGCGGTGGACGTCCTCCATGTAGTACTTCGTCGTGTTGGGCGCCACCTTGGCGAGGCAGGGGGTGACGCGGCTGAGGGCGTCGATGTCGTCCATGGTGAAGTCGACGCCCGCCTCCTGGGCGGCGGCGAGGATGTGCAGGACGGTGTTCGTCGAGCCGCCCATCGCGATGTCGAGGCGCATGGCGTTGGCGAACGCCGCCTTCGTCGCGATGGAGCGCGGCAGCACCGAGTCGTCATCGTCGTCGTAGTAGCGCCGGGCGAGCTGGACGGAGAGGCGTCCGGCCTGCAGGAAGAGATCGCGGCGAGCGGACGCCGTCGCGAGCGTCGAGCCGTTGCCCGGCAGGGACAGGCCGAGGGCTTCGGTGAGGCAGTTCATCGAGTTGGCGGTGAACATGCCCGAGCAGGAGCCACACGTGGGGCACGCGTTGGCCTCGATGGCGGCGATCTGGTCGTCGCTCACGGAGTCGTCGACAGCCTTGACCATGGCATCGATGAGGTCGAGGCGTTCGCTGCCACCCTCGTCGGGGGCGCCGGAGACGACCTTGTCGCCGAGCATGCGGCCGGCCTCCATCGGGCCGCCGGAAACGAACACGGTGGGGATGTTGAGGCGCAGCGCGGCGAGCAGCATGCCGGGGGTGATCTTGTCGCAGTTGGAGATGCACACGAGCGCGTCGGCACAGTGGGCGTTGACCATGTACTCCACCGCGTCGGCGATGAGCTCGCGGCTCGGCAGGGAGTAGAGCATGCCGCCGTGGCCCATGGCGATGCCGTCGTCGACGGCGATGGTGTTGAACTCGCGGCCCACACCGCCCGCCTCGCGCACCGCGCCCGCGACGAGTTGGCCCATGTCCTTGAGGTGCACGTGGCCGGGCACAAACTGGGTGAAGCTGTTCGCGATCGCCACGATGGGCTTGCCGAAGTCGGAATCGCTCATGCCGGTGGCGCGCCACAGTGCGCGGGCGCCGGCCATGTTGCGGCCGTGGGTGGACGTGCGGGAACGGAGCTGGCCCATCGAAACCTCCTCGGGACGGACCGCCCCAGCCTACTCGGGCCCGCGTCTGCGGCGGGATGGGAGGTTGCCTCCGCGAGACGGGCCGCCTCAGCGCTTGCGCGGCGTCACCCAGATCGTGATGTCGCAGTGCACCGACTCGACGCCGGCGGCGTCCACCAGGCTGACGGGGACGACGACGTCGACGCCGGAGGTGATGAGGGCGAAGTCGGGCCGGGGATCGAGCTGGGCGGTGGCGGTGAGCCCGCCCTGGGTCTTCGCGAGGTACTGGGCGGTCATGGCCTTGGGGATCCAGCGGTGCGTGGGCGGCACGGTGGCCTCGGCGAGCATGCCCATGGCGACCTCGGCGAGGTTGCAGGCGGCGATGGCGTGGAAGGTGCCGATGTGGTTCTGCACGCCCCACCACTTCGGTGCCGTCACCACGCAGCGCCCGGGCCCGAGCTCGCGGACGTGGGGGAGGACGGTGCGGAAGTAGGGCGCCTTCAGCGCCACCGCAGCCGAGAACAGCCGGGTGCCGATCGGCTGGGGCAGGGACTGGCTGCGCTGCCAGAGCTCCCACGTGCCGGTAAGCGCGGTGAGGTTCCGCCGCACGTCAGTCTTCAGTCCCACTGGTTCCACCCTCTCGTGTGATCGCTCCAACCCTGGGGAAGCGCTGATCAATCATGTTCCGTGCGAGGACGTGCCGGGCGCCAGATCGCCCGATCCGGTGCAGCGCAGCCGCGACAGGATTGTGGTCCCTGGTTACCGGGACCCGCTCGATCATCGGGGTCATGCACGCCGCTTGGGTGCTTGTACGCCGCTTGGGTGCAGAAACGACGGTTCGGCCGGGGCGTACGCCGCTTAGGTGCTCATACGCCGGGTCTGCGCGGCGGATGTGTGACTAAACGGCGTGCGTGCTGCCCGGGCTTCTTGCGGACAGCGGGACGCCCCGGTCGGGGTGGTGTCGGGGCGCTAGGGGCGCTGGTTGAGCTTGTCGAAACCCGTGCGCTGGTTGAGCTGGTCGAAACCAGGGTCTCGACAAGCTCGACCAGCGGGGGCGGTCCGGGCTTCATGCCGTGGAGCGGCTTTCGTCCGCTTGGGGCGTCCGCAGTGATCGGAGATCATGCCGTGGAGTGGGTTTCGCACACCGGCGGCGTCCGGAGCGTGCGGAAGCCACACCGTGGAGTGGATTTCGACCGCGCGGCCCTGAGCAGAGTCTCAAAGGGCTGCAGCACCCCGTTCCGAACGCGGACCGACCCCGCACCCGTAGGCTGAGCGCCATGATCTGGGCCGTCTCGCTCGCGGTCGTGGCCGCGCTCCTGGTCGTCGCGCGCGTGGTGATCCGCAGCCGGGCCAAGGACGCCCCCGGCAACCAGACCGTCGCCGTCGCGTTCGCGCCACCGCGGGAGGTGACGCCGGCCACGGCTGCGGCGATCCTGCGCGAGGTCGACAACCGCCTCGGCATCCCCGCCGAGATCCTCGACCTCGCCCGCGAGGGCGTCTGGCAGCTGGGCGCCCGCGACGCCAACCGCGACGGCACCAAGAAGGTCTGGTTCGTGACCCGCCGCACCCAGCGCGAACCCAAGCTCCGCCCGGTGCCGCAAGAGGTGTACCGCACCCTGTTCCCCGCCGGCTATGCCGGCGACGAAGCCACCCTCGACGGCTCGACGTCGATCGCGCAGGGCTTCGCCGGCGCGGTTGGCGAGGCCGAGCGCGAGGTGGTCAAGCGTGGCTGGGTGACCACCAGCCAGTCCCCCTGGACCATCTCCCTCGACCTCCTCGGCGGCCTCGTCGCCGCTCTGGCGATCCTGCCGATCGCGTTCGGCTGGTTCGATCTCACCTGGCTGCCGCTGCAACTCGTCGCGGGCGTCGCCGCCCTCGTCTCCCGCTGGATCAGGCCCCGCAGGTGGCAGCTCACCGACAAGGGACGCCGCCTCACCGACGAACTCGCCGGCCTCAAGCAGTACATGACGCTGGCCGAGGCCGAGCGTCTGCGTCTCCTCGCCGCCCCCGAGACGATCATGAAGCGCCGCGTGCCGAACGGCGCCGGCGAGATCGCGCAGGTCAACGAGCGGCTGCTGCCCTACGCCGTGCTCTTCGGCATCCTGCCCCAGTGGGCGCAGGTGGTGCAGCGCAGCTACGCCGACGCCGGCGTCGCGCCCGGCTGGCTCCTCCTCCCCGGCGACCCCTCCGGTGCCCTCAGCTGGCTCGCCTTCACCGAGGCCGGCGGCCTGGACGCTCTCGACCAGGTGGGCAGCTTCGACCACGCCGCGGACGCCGGTGGCGACGGCGTCTTCGACTTCGGCGGGTCGGACGCCTCCGCCGGCGGCTGGTTCACCGACTCCAGCGGCGGCGGGTTCCTCGGCTTCGGCGGCGGCGACTCGGGCGGCTTCGACGGCGGGTTCGGCGGTGGCTTCGACGGAGGCGGGGGCGGCGGCGGGGACTGACCCGGCGCAGCAACGGATCGGTGGGAGAATCGCGGGCGTGACCGAACGCACCACCCTCGCCGCCACCCTCACCGGACCAGACCGGCCCGGTATCACCCACGCGCTCATGGACGCCGCCGCCGGGCTCGGCACCGAGGTGCTCGACCTGGAGCAGGTCGTCCTGCGCGGGCAGGTGACGATCGCGCTGCTCCTCGGTTCACTGCCGGACGACCTCGGCCGGCTCACCGACCGCCTGGCCGGCACGTGCGCACGGCTCGGTTACCGGCTCACGATCGAGGAGGGATCGGGCGACAACCCGACCCGGCTGCGGCGTGTCGTGGTGACGCTGCTCGGGCGGCCGCTGCGCGCCACCCACCTCGCCGCCGTGGGCCGCGTGATCGCCGAGCATGGCGGCAACATCGACCGCATCCGGCGGCTGTCGCGCACGCCGATGACGACCCTGGAGTTCGTCGTGTCCAACGCCGACGTGGACGACCTCCGCCCGGCCCTGGCCGTCGCGGCGGCCGAGGTGGGCTTCGACGTGTCGGTGTCGCCGGCGGGGCTGGCGCGTCAGGGGCGGCGTCTGGTGGTGATGGACGTCGACTCGACGCTCATCCAGGACGAGGTGATTGAGCTCCTCGCCGCCCATGCGGGTCGGGAGGCCGAGGTGCGCGCCGTCACCGAGGCGGCGATGCGGGGCGAACTCGACTTCGCCGCCAGCCTGCACGAGCGCGTCGCCTGCCTGGCGGGTCTCCCGGCGACGATCTTCGACGAGGTGGTGGCGTCGGTTCGGCTGACGCCCGGCGCCCGCACCCTCGTCGCGACGCTGCGCGACCTCGGCTTCGCCATGGGTCTCGTGTCGGGCGGCTTCCTCGAAGTGGTGGGGCCCTTGGCCGCCGAGCTGGGCATCGGCTACGTGCACGCCAACCAGTTGGAGGTGCGCGACGGCGTCCTGACCGGCCGCGTGCAGGGGCCCGTCGTCGACCGCGCCGCCAAGGCAGCCACCCTGCGCGCCTTCGCGGAGGCGGAGGGCCTGCCGCTGTCGCGCACGGTCGCGATCGGCGACGGCGCCAACGACCTCGACATGCTCGCCGCCGCGGGGCTCGGCATCGCGTTCAATGCCAAGCCGGCGGTGCGGGCGTCCGCGGACACAGCCTTGTCCCTGCCGCACCTGGACGCCGTGCTGTACCTGCTCGGCTTCAGCCGCGAGGAGGTTGAGGACGCCGCCGCCGCGCGTGCGGCGTCCGGCGCCTGATCCGCGGACAGCCGCGCGGTTGGCGGCGCGAACCCCTCAGAGCGCGGCGACCAACCGATCGAGGCCCTCGTCGAGTTCGGCGATCGCACCGCAGAAGCTAAACCGGATGGTGTGCGCGCCCTGCGCACGGTCGAAGTCGATTCCGGGGGTGAGGGCGACGCCGGTGCGGGCGAGGATGTCCGCGCACCAGGCGAGGCTGTCGCGGGTGAGGTGGGCGACGTCGCAGTAGGCGTAGAAGGCGCCGTCCGGCGGGGCGAAGTCGGTGATGCCCAGCTCGGGCAGGCGCCGGAGCAGGAGGTCGCGGTTGGTGGCGTAGCGGGCGACGTGGGCGTCCAGCTCGGGGCGGGCGGCGTCCGACAGTGCGCCGATGGCGGCCACCTGGGAGATCGCCGGCGCGCAGATGGCGAGGTTGCCCTGGAGGAGTTCGATGCGGCCGCGCAGCGGCTCGGGGGCGAGCAGCCAGCCAAGGCGGTAGCCGGTCATCGAGAAGTACTTGCTGACCGAGCCGATGACGACGGCGTCCCGGCTCGTCTGCCAGGCGGACGCCGTGGTTGCGTCGCCGAACTCGATCCCGTGGTAGATCTCGTCGCTGAGGAGCAGGCAGCCGCTCTCGGCGCCCCAGCGGGCGATGGCGGCGAGCTCGCGGGGGTCGACGACGGTTCCGGTCGGGTTGGCCGGGCTGGCGATGACGACGGCGTCCGGGCGGGTGGGCAGGGAGTCGAGCAGGGCGGCGGTGGGCTGGAAGCGGGTCTCGTGGCCGCAGTCGAGGTCGAGGACGCGCAGCCCGAGCGCCTCGATCGTGTTGCGGTAGGCGGGGTAGCCGGGGCGCGCCATGGCGACGGTCTGGCCGGCGTCGAGGGCGGCGAGCAGGGCGAGCTGGAAGCCGCCCGATGACCCCGTGGTGATGACCACCTCGCCGGGGGAGACGTCGAGGCCGTGGCGCCGGCGGTAGAGGTCGGCGACGGCGCGGCGCAGCGACGGCATCCCGGCGGTCTCGGTGTAGCCCAGCACGTCGCGATCGAGCGCCTCGGACGCCGCCCGTCGGGCCGGCTCCGGCGCGGGGGTGGCGGGCTGGCCGACGCAGAGGAGGATCGCGTCCCCGTGTGCCGCCTGGCGGAGTGCTGCCTGCCGGACGACCTCCATCACGTGGAACGGCTCCACGGCGCTGCGCCGCGACAGGCGACTGTTCGGGTTCACACTCCCGACCCTACGGGGCGCTCACACCGCACGGGCTTTCGGCGCTGACCTGCCGCGGATCTCGGCGGGTCAGGCCGCCTTGACGCCGCGCCGACCCAGGACGATCCACGGCACGATGGACAACAACAGCACCGACCCCGTCGCCACGAACGCCCAACCGAACCCGAGGAACTGCGCGATCAGACCAGCCAGCAGGGTTCCGCCGATGGAGCCCAGGTCGCCCGCCATCGAATAGGTCGACAGCGCCGAACCGCCGTTGCGGTCGGCACCGATGAGGTCACCCATCTGCGCCTGCATGGCCGGCATGATCATGGACGCCCCCACACCCGCCACCGCCGACAGGCCGAGGTAGAGCGGAACCGTCGTCGACCAGCCGAACACCAGGTTCGCCAGCCCGGACACGAGCAGCCCGAGCATGAGGACCGGGCGGCGTCCGAGCGCGTCGACGAACCGTCCGCTGAACTGCTGCGCGATCGCATTCGCGAGCGCGTACACCGTCAGCGCCATGCCCGACATCGCCACCCCGATCGTCGGGACGGCTGCCGCCATCAGCGGAATGAGCGAGATGCGGACGCCGAAGTTCGTCCAGCCGTTCGCGAACCCGGTGACGAGCAGCGCCTTGTAGACCGGGTTGCGGAGGGCATCGGCGAGGAGGAAGCGGGGGCGGGCGTCCTCGGAGATCTCGCGGCCGCCGGCGCCGCGCAGGAAGACGAGCACCACCGTGATCGCGGCGAACAGCATCGCGGCGTAGATGAGGAAGGGGATGCGGAAGCCGAAGCCCGCCAGGAGCGACCCGAGGATCGGGCCGGTGATGTTGCCCAGCAGGAACGCCGACCCGTACAGCCCCGACGTGCGCCCGCGCGCCGAAGGTGGCGCCAGCCGCACCATGAGCCCCATGGACGCCACCGTGAACGTCACCGATCCGAGGCCGCCGAGGCCGCGCCAGAACAGGAGGTCCCAGTAACCCTGCGCGAAGGCGCACCCCAGCGAGCTCAGCGCCACGACGAACAGCCCGGCCACGTAGGTCCACCGCTCGCCGAAGCGC
>NZ_JARKOT010000013.1 GCF_029977985.1 Propioniciclava sp.
ACGGCGAGACCGAGGATGATGTGCACCCAGAACCACCCGATCTCGCCGATCGCATACTGGGCGACGGCCAGCACGAACACGCCGAACCCGTGCATGACGAGCCCCTTGTTGCGCGACTGGCGGCTGAAGCTCAGCGCCGACAGTGCAGCGAGGAGCGCCGTCAGCAGGAACAGCAGGCCGGTGTGGCCGTGGATCTCACGGAGGCCGTGGTTGCCGGTGGCGACGGTGATCCCGAGCGCCAGCATGATCAACGACACGGCTGCGTTCACGCCGGACGCCCAGCGGAACACCTTGTGGGACAGCAATGGTTCAAGCTTTACGAAGGCCACGGGCCCACCCTAGCGGAGGGTCACGTCAACCGATCGGCAAGAACTCGGCGATCTCGTCGCCCCGGACTTCGGCGAGGGCGTCCACCAGGGCGATCCGGAAGGACGCCGGACCGTGCGCATGGCCCGCCGCCCGCTCGGACGCCAGCGCGAGCCAGGCGGCGCCGGCGAGGGCGGCTTCACGCGGGCCGGTGACGGCGGCGCAGGCGGCGATGAGGGCGCTCACCGCCGAGCGGACGCCGGGCACCTGCCGGAGCAGGTCGGCGCCGCGACCCACGCCCGTCTCCCGGCCGTCGAAGAGCACGCGTTCGACCGGGTCGCCGATCACGAGGGCGGACGCCGACGCGTCGAGCGGCGCACCGTCGAGTGTGCCCTCGGTGGTGAGGATGACGGCCGGACGGTTGCCGAGCAGGGCACGGGCGCGATCCACGCGCAGGGGCGCACGGCCGAGTGGGGAGAGATCCATGACCCACGGCACGGAGGCGCTCTTGACGGCGTTCACGCTGGGCACGACCGAGTCGGACCACTCCGACGACAGTGTCGCGAAGTCGAGGCTGACCGCATCGGCACCCATGGCCGCCTCGAGGGCGTCCCGGGCCGTGCCGGTCACCACCGAACGGGCGCCGACACCGTAGACGACGTCGGCGACGAACGGGGTGGCGCCGAGCGGGGCGACGCAGTGCACCAGGGGGCTCGACTCCCGGACGTGCTCGGCGGCGAAACCGATGGTCAGGGCCAATCCCGACCGAGCTGGCATGACGACTCCTCGTGCACTCATGGCGACACCGGGGCGCATCGCACCTGTTCGGGAGTCACCCTATCGTCCCGACCGAGAGACACGCGTGGGTCGCACTGGCCCTACGATGCGTTCGCAGGAAGGCAAGGAGGACGCATGCCCGAGACCCGCACGGCCGACCCGCGCCTGCATCTGGCGGACGCGTTCACGTCGTTCCGCATCCCGGCGTCCGACCGCGACGAGCGCGTCCAGCACGGGCGGAACCTACGGATCATGGTGCCCCACCGGATGCTGGGCGTCTGGCAGGGCACGAAGGATCGCCCGGACGTCGTGGACGTGATCGAGCGCACGCATGAGGGCAGGCTGCCGTGGCTCCTCGGGCTGCGCACGGCGCGCATGGCGGCGTCCCCGTTCGGCCTGTTGCGCGGCACGGCGAACCTCATGGCGTGGGACGTGGCGCACCTGCCATCCACGGGCGTCCAGACGACGGCCTGCGGTGATGCGCACATCGGTAACATCGGGTTCTACCGGTCGCCCGAGGGGGCGCTCGTCATCGACCTCAACGACTTCGACGAGGCCCACACCGGGGCCTGGGAGTGGGACGTGCGGCGACTCACGGCGTCCATCTGGGTGCTGGGGCGCGACAACGGGGCGAGCGAGGAGGCGTGCGGCGATGCGGTGCGGGCCTGCGTGGACGCCTACCGCGATGAGGTCAGCTTCCTGAGCAAGCAGCCGCTGCTCTGGCGGGCGTACAACCACCTCGACGTCGACCTGCTGCACGAGTCGGTGACGGAGGAGTCGCTGCGCGACGAGATCGAGCGGGCGGCGAAGGCGGCCCGCAAGCGGACCTCCGACCGACACCTGCCCAAGCTGACGGGCGGCGACACCGAGGCGACGCGGATCGCGGACGACCCGCCGGTGGTGACGCACCCGGACGAGGAGGAGTACGAGGCGCTCGCCCAAGGCCTCGACGACTACCTGGAGACCCTGACGCCCCAATGGCGCCGGATCGTGGGCGGATACACGCTCATGGACATCGCCCACAAGGTGGTCGGCGTGGGCTCGGTGGGCATGCGGGCGTGGGTGGCGCTGCTCGTCGGGTCGCGCCCGGACGACGTGCTGTTCCTGCAGTTGAAGCAGGCGCAGCGATCGGTGCTGGCCCCGTTCGTGCACGGCGCCGAGGCGCACCACGCCCACCAGGGGCAGCGGGTCGTGGAGTACCAGCAGCAGTTGCAGACCGTCTCCGATCCGCTGTTGGGCTGGACCACCGTGGGCGAGCACCAGTACTACGTGCGCCAGTTCCGCAACATGAAGGGCGGCGTCCCGCTGGACTCGATGACGCCGGGCGCGCTGGTCGACTACGCGGGGATCACCGGCCACCTGCTCGCCAAGGGGCACGCGCGGACGTCGGGCGCATCGGTCATCTCGGGCTACCTGGGCAAGTCGGACGCCCCCGGTGAGGCGTTCGCCGCGTTCGCCCGCGCCTACGCCGACCAGACCGAGGCCGACCACGCCAAGCTGGTGGCGGCGGTGCGGGCGGGGCGGCTGCCCACGGTGTGATCACGTTTCTGACATAGGAAATCGTGGCACGTGTCACGATTTCCTCGGTCAGAAAAAGCAGGTCGTCACCGCCCCAGCAGGTGCGCCTCGAGAGCCGCCTGATCGGAGTCCGTCCAGCCGAGCGAGCGCAGCAGGGGCAGCGCACCGCCGTGGACGTCGCGCAGGTAGGCGAGCAGCCGCAGCATCGAGGCGGCCCGCGGCCGGATGTCGAACAGGGAGCGGTCCCCCACCTGGTCGGCGTAGGTCGGATCGGACCACTGCCGCTCGATCACCGTGTCCATCACGTCGGCGGTCAGCTCGTAGTCCCGGGCGATGAGATCGTCGGGCACCCCCATCAAGGTGAGGCACAGCGCCACCGTCAGCCCCGTGCGGTCGCGGCCGACGGCGCAGTGCACCAGCGCCGCACCCCGCGCGTTCGCGATCACGCGCAGGGCCGCCAGCACCGAATCGGGGCGCAACGCCAGCATCATGAGGAACGAGTTCGCGGCGTCGTCCGTCGTCGCGGTGCCGACATCGTGGGATTCGAAGTCCCAGTCCGCCGACTCCGCCAGCGTGGCCCCCTCGTCCACGGCCGGGAAGTAGTTGAAGTGGTGGTAGGCGACCCCCGGACGCGCCCGCAGCGGCGACGGCGACCCCGCCACCTCGTAGTCGGTGCGCAGGTCGATGACATCGCTCAGCCCACCCGCGATGAGCGTCTCCATGTCGTCCGGCGACAAGAACGTCAGCATCTCCGAACGCCAGAGGCGTCCGGGCTGAATCAGTCGACCGGACGCCGTCGGCGTCCCCCCGAGATCACGGAAGTTGAGCAGGCCGGCGCCGTCGGTTGCCATGCCGCTCAGGGTAGGGCACGCCCCCGCAGGTTCGCCGTTACCCTGGCAGCGTGAGGACTATCGCCGGCGGCATCACCAAGGACACCACCCTCTGCATCTCCCTCTCCGGACGCCCCGGCAACACGGGCACCCGCTTCCACAACTTCCTCTACGACGCCCTCGGGCTCGACTACGTCTACAAGGCGTTCACCACCCCCGACATCGCCGCCGCCGTCGCGGGCATCCGCGGGCTCGGCATCCGCGGCGCGGGCATTTCGATGCCGTTCAAAGAGGCCGTGATCCCGTTGGTCGACGAGCTCGAGCCGTCCGCCCGCGCCATCGACTCGGTGAACACGATCGTCAACACCGACGGCCACCTGGTGGCCTACAACACCGACTACCTCGCCATCGCCTCCCTCCTCGCGTCCTACGCCGTGCCCACCGACGGTGAGGTGGCCGTCCTCGGCTCGGGCGGCATGGCGAAGGCGACGGTCGCGGCCCTCCGCGACCACGGCTACGGCGGCGTCGTCGTCGCCCGCAACGCCGAGGCGGGCCCGGCCCTCGCGGCGGCGTACGGCTTCGACTGGACGCCGTCGCTGGCCGATCGGCGCCCCGCGACCGTCATCAACTGCACGCCCGTGGGCATGGAGGGCGGCCCCGAGGCCGGCTCCCTGCCCGTCGACCTCGCCGTCGTGGACGCCGCCGCCGTCCTCTTCGACGTCGTGCCCCGGCCCGCCCGGACGCCGCTGGTGCAGGCCGGCGAGGAGCGTGGCAAGGTGACCATCACGGGCGCCGAGGTGATGAGCTTGCAGGCGCTGGAGCAGTTCGTGCTCTACACCGGCATCCGGCCGGACCCCGACCTCGTCGCAGAGGCCACCGCGTACTCGCGCGCGTGAGGGGTCGCTGACGCCTTAGGGGGCCAGGCGCTCCCGGGTCCAACGGCCGTCGCGCAGGGTGTAGCGCAGGCGGTCGTGCAGCCGGGACTTGCGGCCCTGCCAGAACTCCCACAGTTCGGGCCGCAGCCGGTAACCGCCCCACCACGGCGGACGCGGCGGGTTGAGCCCGTGTTCGGCGGCCGCCTTGGCGGCGTTGGCGACGAGGACGCCGCGATTGGCGATCACCTCCGACTGCGGCGATGCCCAGGCGCCGATCCGCGAGTCCAGGGGACGCACCGCGTAGTAGGCGTCCGATTCGGCGTCCGACACCTTCTCGACCGGGCCCTCGATGCGCACCTGCCGTTCCAGCGGCCCCCAGTAGAAGAGCAGCGCGGCGTGCGGGACGGCGTCCAGTTCGTGGCCCTTGTGGGAGGTGTAGTTCGTGTACCAGACGATCCCGTCGGTGTCGAAGCCCTTCATGAGGACCATGCGTGCGTGCGGGGCGCCGTCCTCGCCCACCGTTGCGAGGTTCATCGCGTTGGCCTCGAGTCGACCGAGGTGGCGCGCGTCCTCGAACCAGCGAGCGAACACGGCCAGCGGCTCGTCGGACGCCCCCCGCTCGTCCAGTTCGCCCTGCTCGTAGCTGCGCCGCATTCCCTGGATGTCCACGCCCCCAGCGTAGAGACCCGGCCCGCTCCCCGCTCGCCGCCGCGACGTGATGGGAGGGAGGCGACCCGTCCACCGCCCAACCCCGATGAGTCCACTCATTCTCGGATCTGGGTGTGAGTTCAAGCCCGGATCCGAGAATGAGTGGACTCACCCCGGGACCGGTAGGCCCATCACCCCTGGCCACACGCATGTAGTTCGGTGAATCTCCTTGTCCCGTGGTGAATCATCGCCTAGCGTGGGGAGCCAACCGGCCTTTTCCCTAGTGAGACCGATATTGGGGACCGGGGAGCGAGAGGATGACAAAGATGTTCTCCCAGACGGACTACGAGCAGATCGCCCGCGCACAAGTGTTCACGAGTGATCGCCAGGGGCTCGGTCGGGTCGACCAGCTCTACGTTTCCGACGACACCAACACTCCCACGTGGGTCACGATCAACACGGGCCTCTTCGGCATGCGCACCCACTTCGTCCCGCTGACCGACGCACAGATCGACGGCGACCGCCTGTACCTGCCGTACACGAAGGATCAGATCACCGGCGCGCCCTCGATCGACGAGAACGGCCAGCTGACTCCCGAGGAGGAGGCCGAGCTCTTCCGCCACTACGGCCACGACGTCGGTGAGCCGCGCACCGATCCGCGCATGCGCTCCTACGCCGACGAGGGCGGCTTCCGCGACGGCCGCTGGGACGCCGCCGGCTCGGCCGGTGTGGCGGGCGCTGCCGGAGCGGCGTCCGCGGTCGACGACAAGGGCCCACTGCGCGACGAACGGTACGGCTACGCCGATCCGCGCGGCTTGGACATGCACGACGACCCGCTCGACCGTGACCACGACGGACGCGGCCCCGTCGGCGAGGTCCTCGACGGACCCGACGACGCCCACGGACGCGGCGCCTTCGAGGGCGACCGCCGCGGCGAGTGGCCGGACGACCGCCGTGTGGGCGACACGAACCCCGAGGCGTTCGGCGTGAACCGGGACGGCGGCGTCATCGACCCCGACCGCGTCGACGAATACAACGAGCGCAACGTCCCGCGCATCGGCGACGACCGCGCGTTCGACATGGACCGCGACGGGGATGGCCGCGGCCCCGTGCGGGAGGTCCTGGACGGCCCGGACGACGCGTCCGGCCGTGACGCCTTCGAGCGGGACGACCGCCGTTGATCCCCTTGTCGTAACCGGTGAATCCCAACGACCGGCCCGGCGATCCTCGGATCGTCGGGCCGGTCCCTGTCGGCGCGTTCCCGTGTTGTCCGGTGGTGTCGCGCCGCCCCACCTCAGCAGCTCATCATCGGCACCAGCAGCCCGTCGCCGTCCCGGGTGGTCACGAGGAGGGCGGTGACCGCATCGTCCTGCACGAAGAACACCAGTGCCCGGCCCTCGTTCTCCAGGGCGTACGCCTCGCCGGTCATGCCGGCACCGGGCAGCGATCCCTCCGCCAGCGGACCCCATGCGTCCTCGCCGAGACCCACGGGCTGCGCGTCCGGGTAGGCCGCCTCCAGCTCTGCCAGCGTCGATCCGATGCGAATCCCCTGCTCGGTGGCGTAGTCGAGGTGGTCGGCGGGCGGCATGTGGTCGTCGTCGATGGCCAGCGAGCGCAATCCGTCCTTCGTCCAGCTCTGCCACACGGACGGGTACCGCGCACTGTTGGCCTCCGTCACGTCGTAGGGACCGCAGAGTTCGCCCTGGTCGGTCGCCAGCCCGGCGGCCATGCCGTCAGTCAGCGTCATCCCGACCTGCAGCTCACCGACACCGACTTGCGTCACCACCTTGTCGGGCACGGCTGCGGGCGTGCGCGTCGGCGTCCCGGACGCCGTCGGTGACGGTTCGGCCGTCGGCGAGGCCGGCGGGGTGGACGCCGTCGGTGAGGGTGTCGTGACGGTCGGCACCGGCGACGGGGAGGCGGTGACGGTGCCGAGCGGCGTCCGGTCGGGCCACCACAAGGGGGTGGCGACGGCGGCGGCCACGACGATGACCGCGGCGCCAGCCGCAACCGAGATCCGGCGGGCGCGGCGGCGTCCGGCCTCGGCGACCGCAGCCTCGGCGAGGCCGCCGGTCAGTTCGGGGACGGGGATGGAGTGCAGGTCGTCGACCAGCCGGTCGGGATCGTAGGGAGTCATCGGAGTGCCTCTTCCTTGGCCAGCCGCGCGAGGGCGCGCGAGCAGGTGGATTTCACGGTGCCGACGCTGATGCCGAGTTCGGACGCGACGTCCGCCTCGGCCAGGTCGGAGTAGAAGCGGAGGACGACGATGGCTCGCTCGCGGGCGGTCAAGCCGGCCAGCCGCGCCACGATCGTGTCGCGGTCGTCGACGGCGTCGTAGCCGGCGTCCCAGCGGGCGGGGCCGTCGCCGGCGGCGTCCAGGTCGGTGAGCACCTCGTACCGGCGGCGCCGCCACCAGTCGGTGCGCAGGTTGACCATGGCCCGCCGCAGGTAGGCGAACTCGCGGCCCGGCTCGATGCGCTCCCACTTGGGATAGGCGCGGGTGAGCGCCTCCTGGAGGAGGTCCTGGGCGGTGTGGGGGTCGCCGGTCAGCAGGTACGCCGTCCGGGACAGACCGCTCGAGTTCTCGGCCACGAAGGCCTCGAACCGCGTCCGCTGTTCCGTCTTCATACTCCCTACAACGTGAGATCGGCAGGAATGGTTGTGTTCCAGCGTGGCAGTTCCGGGACGCCGAAGGGGCCCGTCCGTCCGGACGGGCCCCTCGGGGTGGTGCTGGAGCAGCGAGGCTCAGATCTCGGTGGAGAGGTTCTCGCCGTTGGACTCGATCACGCGGGTGTACCAGCCGAAGCTCTTCTTCTTGATGCGGGCCAGATCCAACTCGTCGTCGTTGGTGCGGTTGACGTAGATGAACCCGTAGCGCTTCAGGAACCCCTCGTGGGTGGAGATGAGGTCCATGACCGACCAGGGGTTGTACCCGAACATCGGGATGCCGGAATCGACGGCGGCCTTGACCTGCGCGATGTGCTCGCTCAGGTACTTGATGCGGTAGTCGTCGTTCACCTGGCCGTCGACCAGCTCGTCGCGCTCGCCGAGGCCGTTCTCGGTGACGACGAGCGGCAGGCGGTAGCGGGTGTAGATCTCGTTGATCGTGTTCCGGAAGCCGACCGGGTCGATCCACCAGCCCGAGAACTCGGTCTTCGACAGGTGGGGGTTGTCGACCTGGCTGCCGGGGCCGTGGATGTTGCCCTCATCGTCGACGAGCGTCTCGCCCTCGACGTAGCCCACCGTGCCGGTCGCGTAGTAGTTGAACGCGATGAAGTCCGGCTTGCCGTTCCGCATGATCTCGCGGTCCTCGTCGGTGACGTCGATCGTGTAGCCGGAGCGCTTGATGAAGTCCAGCGCCAGCGCGTTGTACTCGCCGAACACGGCGGCGTCCAGGTACAGCCAGTTGCGGACGGCGTCGGCGTACTGGGCGGCCAGCACGTCCTTCGGGTCGCTGGAGGCCGGGTAGTTGACCGAGATGTTCGGCGCCGGGCCGATCTTGCACTCGGGGCGCACCTCGTGGCACACGGCCATGGCCTTGCTCTGGGCGACGAACATGTGATGGTTGGCTTGGTAGAGCGGGTAACCCTCGAGCGGGCCGCTCACCACGTGCTCGGGCACGAGCGTCATCATGTTCTGCTCGTTGATGGTCTGCCAGTACTTCACGCGGTCGCCGAACGTCTCGAAGCAGACGCGAGCGAAGTCGACGAAGGCGTCGACGGTGGCGCGCTCGCCCCAGCCGCCCTTCTCCTGGAGCGCGGCCGGCAGGTCGAAGTGGTAGATGGTGACGATGGGCTCGATGTCGTTCGCCTTGAGCTCGTCGATGAGGCTGTTGTAGAAGTCGACGCCGGCCTGGTTGACCTCACCCACGCCGTCGGGGATGATGCGCGTCCACGCGATCGAGAAGCGGTATGCCTTGAGGCCGAGCTCCTTGAACAGCGCGACGTCTTCCTTGTAGCGCTCGTAGTGGCCGGAGCAGACGGTGAAGTCGGGGAGTTCCGCCGGGATCTCCTTGACGTCCTGCACGCTCTTGCCCTTGCCGTCCTTGGCCGAGGCACCTTCGATCTGGTAGGCGCTCGAGGAGGCGCCCCAGAAGAAGTCGGTCGGGAATGCCATGGTTCAGTTCCTCTCGTTGGTTGGGTCGTGCTCGATCCGGACGCCGCCCGGCTCGCGCCGTGGCCGCTGTCCGTGGGCCCTCGCGGATCGTTGCGAAGGCCGGTCTCTCACGTCTTCCAGTGTCCTCGCACCGGACGCCGCCCCGCCAACACAGCGCTTCCGCCGTTGCGGAAAGCCGCGGGGTGGGCACCTGGCATCGGGGCGATCAGGAGGAGGGCGTGCCAGCGACGCTGCTGGCACGCTGGGTCGATTATCTGGCTCTTCACACTTGCGGTGGGGGTGGGGTGAGTCCGCCGCCGATGAGGAGCATGCGTAGTCGGTAGTTCTCGCGGTTGCGGAAGCCGCGGGCGATGCGGCGGTGGAGTTCGATCAAGCCGTTGATGCTCTCGGTGCCACCGTTGCTGGCGCGTCCGGTGTCGAAGTAGGCCAGGAAGGCGTCCTTCCACTGGCGCAGGGTCCGGCCCAGGCGGGCGATTTCGGGGATGGGGCAGGTGGGGAAGCTGGCGACGACCTGCTCGGCGAGCTCGCGGCCCTTGCTCGGGTCGGGGTGGGCGTAGGCGGCCCGCACCTTCTGGGCGCACTGCCAGGCGATGTGGACCGCGTCGTGGCGCTCATCAGCAGCGATCGCCGCGGTGAGGCGGGCGTGTTGCTTGTC
>NZ_JARKOT010000026.1 GCF_029977985.1 Propioniciclava sp.
CCGCCCGATCCAAGCCGGGGGCACGACGAGGTGGCGGCGTCCGGCCTGCCCGATGCCGGCGATCCGTCGACCGGTGACCAGGACGCGCACCCCCGGGTCGCCGGGGACCGCGAGTGGGGTCGAGGGGCGGCGCGCCCACCACACCAGGCGGATGATCGCCGATTCGGCGACGACCCCGGCAACCGTCCCGACGGCAACTACAGCCAGGACGCCCCTCGCTGCTGGGCCGGGCAGGGCTTCGATGACCAGCAGCCACACCACCGCGGCGATCACCACCCGCGGCAACTTTATGAGCACGCACGCTCGGCGGGGTTGGCCGCTTCGGAACGGGTAGTCCGTTGACGTCGTCATGATGGTCCTCCTCGACCTCCCGATGCTGGGGAAGCTACCGTTCGCCACTGACGGTTTCCCTCGCCGTCGGCCCGCCCGCCGGAGTGGTCGGGTGGGCAGCGAGCTTCACCAGCCGCGCGGCTTCCTTGTCGACGAGGTCGCACCATTGGGCTGCCTGCGCCAGGCTCAGGCCACTGGACGCCAACTCCTTCAGGGCCGCGCCCGCCCGCCGTTCGGCGTCCACGATCACTGCGTCGCGTTCGGCCAGCGCAGTCATCACGGTGGCCGACAGCTCCTCCTGCTTCTTGACCAGGTCCGCCCGCTGCTGCCGCAACCGGGCGACCCGTTCCGCCGCGCTCTTGCGTGCCTGCTGCCGGATCTCGTTCATCGCCATCGCTGTCGCCCCTCCCGCGCCGTCGGCCGGTTCCTTCTGGTTCACCCTCCTAACGGGACGCCGCCGAGCCTCGTGGACACCGGGAGACCCCAGCCAAGGACCTGCACCGCGACCACCTGAAGTATCCCGACCCCGCAATCACGCTCGCCGCCGTCGAGCCCCTCCGAGCCGGAGCCTTCAACCGAGCGCGTCACCACGCCCACTCACGTCCCCACAGTCGTTCGCCGACGACGACAACAAGCCCGTCCGACCCCCCTCGTAACCCCTCAACCTCGAGACCCGCACACCTGTTGCATCACCGGTTTGCCCTAGTCACGTGCCAGTTGCATCAGATGCAACCAAGGCACGTCCGAAGCAGTCGACGGACGCTGTCCGCCGAGGCATCCGGGGCCCCGTTAGGCGGGTGTGATGAGTCTGCACAAGCTGACCGCCGGGGACGGGTACGAGTATCTGACCCGGCAGGTGGCTGCGATGGACTCCACCGAGAAGGGCCACACCGGGCTGGCCTCGTACTACACGCAGAAGGGCGAAACGCCCGGCGTGTGGGTCGGTTCCGGGATGGCCGGCATCGAGGGTCTGGACGCCGGCGAC
>NZ_JARKOT010000046.1 GCF_029977985.1 Propioniciclava sp.
GTCGACGATGTCGCGAAACAGCTTGACGAGGTCTCCCCGCAGCGCCAGAAGCGCGGTTGCCACCATGGTTGCAGCCTACCGCTGGGCATCCTGAGAAATCTTAAGGCATCATGGAAAGGCGCCCCCACCCGTTGAAAGGACGTGCCATGGACGCCGACGAGCGCCCCGACGAGAACGTGTTCGAGAACGACCCCAGCACCGCCGACGATGCGTGGGCGGAGGAGGGCGAGGCTCTGAACGCCGACGCCGAGGCCACCCAGGTGCTGCCCGCGGCCGAGGACGACCCCGAAGCGACTGCGGTCCTCGACACCCCGGACGCCGCCCCCTCGGCAGCGCCGGTGATCACGGACGAGGAGGCCGCCTCGGCGACCGCGCCTGACGACGAGGCCGCCGGGACCGCACCGGCGGCGTCCGGCCGCGGCCGACGGATCGGGCTGATCGTCGGCCTGGCGCTCCTGCTCGTAGCGCTGGCCGTCGGCGGCTGGTTCTGGTGGGACTCCAGCCAGAAGGCGGCGCGCGAGCAGGCCGTCCGGGACAGGACGACCGCGTACCTCACCGCCCTGGCCGACGCCGACGCCGCGGGCGCGCTCGAGACCCTCGCCGAGCAGCCCGCCAACACGACCCTGCTGACCGACGAGGTGCTGGCCGCATCGCGCGAGGCGGCAGCCATCACCGACGTGGCCGTCGGCGCCGTCGCGTTCGACCCCGGCGACGAGACGAAGGCGACCGCCGACGTCACCTACACGATCGGCACCCAGCCGGTGGAGGCCACCCTCGACCTGACCGGCGACGGCCGCACGCACTGGGGCATCGCCGACGGCCTGGGGGATCTCACGACGACCACCGTGGCCGCCCTCACCGTCAACGGGGCGACGCTCACCGAGACGACCAGCCCCGTGTTCCCGGGGACGTACACCGCGGCGTCCACGAACCAGTACGTGACGCTGAACGGCACCACGACCGCCTTGCTGGCCGACCCGACGGCCGAACCCGCGCAGCTGACGCCCGAACATGCTCTCAGCGAGGCCGGCACGCAAGCCGTGCTGGCCGCCGTGAAGGGGCGCTTCGACGAGTGCCTCGCGTCCACCGAGACGCTGCCCGGGAACTGCCCGTTCGGTGTCGACCCCGGACCGGTGACGATCGAGAACAATCAGGTGAGCTACCAGCTGCAGAACGACCCGTGGGCCGGCTTCACACCCGCCCTCGACGTGGCGACCCTGACGGCGAGCGGAACGATCCACTTCGAGATCGACGCGCACGCCGTGGCCAGCTTCGACGGTCGCACGGGCAACGTGAAGGCCGACGTGGACGCCGACCGCGCCTACGCCGTCAACCTCACCCAGGATCCGCTGACCGTCACGTGGTCGTGAGCGCGGTTCCGGCCCCGGCGTCGTGGATCAAGACGCCCGGGCCGGAACAGCTGGCAGCCACCGCTAGGGTTGCCCGCATGACCCGAACCGCCGCTTCCTCCGCGCGACCAGCCTGGGGCTGGGGCCTCGCGACGACCACCGCCGCCGGCGACGTCCTCGACGTGTGGTACCCCGCCCCCGCCCTCGGCTCGGCCGATGGCGCCGAGGTGCCCAAGAGCCTGCTGGCCGCGCAGACGACCGACGAGCATCGCGGGGTCACCCTCCAGGCTGTGCTCACCGAGATCGATCTCGACGCCGCTCCTGCGTCGGTGCCCGACGCCTACCTGCGCCTGCACCTGTTGTCCGCCCGCGTGTGCGCGCCGCGCTCGCTGAACCTCGACGGCATCTTCGGCGTCCTGCCGAACGTGGTGTGGACGTCGGCCGGCCCGTGCGCCGTCGAGGGTTTCGAGGAGACCCGGGCAGCACTGCGGGCGGCCCGCGGGCACGTCACGGTGTTCGGCGTCGACAAGTTCCCACGGATGGTCGACTATGTGCTGCCCTCTGGCGTTCGCGTGGCCGACGCCGACCGCGTCCGGCTGGGCGCCCACCTGGCGTCGGGGACGACGGTCATGCACGAGGGCTTCGTGAACTTCAACGCCGGCACGCTAGGGACCTCGATGGTCGAGGGCCGCATCTCGGCGGGGGTCGTCGTGGGTGACGGGTCGGACATCGGCGGCGGCGCGTCCATCATGGGCACGCTGTCCGGCGGCGGCAGGGAGCAGATCTCGATCGGCGAGCGGTGCCTGCTGGGCGCCAACGCCGGTCTGGGCATCTCGCTCGGCGACGACTGCGTCGTCGAGGCGGGGCTCTACATCACGGCGGGCACGAAGGTGACCCTGCCGGACGGTGCCATCGTCAAGGCGGTCGAGCTGTCCGGACGCGACGGGCTGCTGTTCCTGCGCGACTCCGTGACGGGTGCCGTGCTGGTGAAGGCACGCAAGGGCACCGGCATCGAGCTCAACGCCGCGCTGCACGCGAACTGATCCGTGCGCGCCCTGGGTCGCGTCCTCGTCGCGCTGGTCGTCGCCGCGCTGCTGGCCGCGGTGGTGCTCATCGGCGTGGTGATCGTCTTCACGGTCAGCTCCACACCGCTGCCGATGAGCGACCAGTGCGTGGCGCGCGTCGCCGACGCGGACGTGACCCTCACGACCGAGCAGGCCACCAACGCGTCGATCATCGTGGGCGTCGCGACCCAGCACGGACTGGTGCCGAGGGCGTCCACGATCGCGCTGGCGACGGTCTACCAGGAGTCGGGGATCCGCAACCTCGACCACGGCGACCGCGACTCGCTCGGTCTGTTCCAGCAGCGGCCGTCGCAGGGATGGGGCACGCCCGCGCAGGTGCAGGACCCGTACCACGCGTCGAACGCCTTCTTCGACGCGCTCGTGGAGGTGGAGGGCTGGGCGAGCGGCGACGTGAACGACGTGGCGCAGACGGTGCAGCGCTCCGGGCACCCGCAGGGGTACCGGCGCCACGTCGAGAACGCCCGCCGGCTCGCGAGCGCCTTGACCGGGGAGACGCCGGCGTCGTTCACCTGCCGCGTCGCCCGGCCGCCGGCCGGCGATCCGGGTGGCATGGTGGCCTTCCTGCAGCGCACGCTGCCTTCCGCGGTTGACGTTCGCGCCGAGGGGGCACGCGTGATCGTCGAAGCGCCGGACAATGCCGAAGCCTGGTCCGTCGCGCACATCGCCGTGGCACAGGCGGCGAACTACGGACCCGCGAGCGTCGCGCTCGGCGACCGGACGTGGACCTCCGACGGGACGCTGAGCTGGTGGTCCGGCGAGGGGACCGGCGGCACCCGCGTGACGATCACTTTCGACCTGCCCTCCCCCAGCCCCACGCCCGGCGGCTGAAGCCCGCGTCGCACCCCCAGGAACGGTCTCGCGTGGGATCGTGTGGCCCCGTGTGACGGTTCGGCGCACGGGTGATTGTGCGTCAGAGGCGAGAGGCAGCGGCGGCGATGCGCTCGTCGGACGCCGTCAGCGCGATCCGGACGTGCTCGGCACCGGCGGCGCCATAGAAGTCGCCCGGCGCGGCCAGGATGCCCCGCTCGGCGAGCCAGTCGACGGTGACCCGGCAGGGTTCACCGCGGGTCACCCACAAGTAGAGCGAGCCTTCGGAGTGATCCACCCGGAAACCCGCCGCCTCCAGTGCCGGACGCAGCAGGGCGCGGCGTGCGCGGTAGCGGGCCGCCTGCTCCTCGACGTGGGCCTGATCGCCTAACAGCGCCGTCATGGCCGCCTGCACCGGGCCCGGCACCATCAGCCCCCCGTGCTTGCGCACCTCGAGCAGTTCCCCGAGCACCGTCGCATCCCCGGCCAGATAGCCCGCCCGGTAGCCCGCCACGTTCGACCGCTTCGACAGCGAGAACGCGGCGACCAACCCGTCCAGCGAGCCGCCGTTCACCTCGGGGTGCAACACGCTCACAGGTTCGGCGTCCCACGCGAACTCGCCGTAGCACTCGTCCGACGCCAAGACCGCCCCGATCGAGCGGGCCGCTGCCACCCAGGCCCGCATGCGCGCGGGCGAGAGGATCGCGCCGTGCGGATTGGCCGGGGAGTTGATCCAGATCAGCTTCGCCCCGGACGCCGCGGCCACGGCCGGGTCGTCGGTCGGCAGCACCGTGGCGCCGGCGATGCGCCCCCCGACCTCGTAGGTGGGGTAGGCGGTCGTCGGGATGACGACGACGTCGTCGGCGCCGAGGCCGAGCTGTAGCGGCAGATGGGCGACCAACTCCTTCGTCCCCACGACGGGCAGCACGTTCGCGTCGGTCAGCGGGACGCTCGCCCACCGGCGCTCCAGGTAGCCGCGGATCGCGGCCCGCAACGCCGGCGTCCCCCACACGGTCGGGTAGCCGGCCCACTGACCGGCGGCTCCGGCCAGCGCCTCGGTGGCGAGCGCGGGCACCGGGTCGACGGGGGTTCCCACGCTCAGGTCGCAGATCCCGTCGGCGTGGGCGCGGGCGCGCTCGCGCGCGCCCGCGATCGTGTCCCACGGAAAGTCGGGCAGCCGCTGCGACAGCCGGTCCGACCAGGGGGTGTTCACTCGCCCTGCGGCGGGAGCGCCTCGACGATCGGATGGTCGGCGTCGATCTTCCCGTGCCGCGCGGCGCCGCCCGGGCTGCCGATCTCGTCGAAGAACTTGACGTTGGCGTCGTAGAACTGGGCCTGGTCGGCCGGCACGTCGTCCTCGTAGTAGATGGCCTCGACCGGGCAGACCGGCTCGCAGGCGCCGCAGTCGACGCACTCGTCGGGGTGGATGTAGAGCATCCGGTTGCCCTCGTAGATACAGTCGACGGGACACTCCTCGACGCACGCGAGATCCTTGACGTCGACGCACGGCTGGGTGATCACATAGGTCATGAACCTGCTCCTTGAATCGGGCCAACTCCGGACTCGGAAGCACACTCTACAACGCGTGGGAGGCTCATCGTGCACACTGCCCAACCGGACGCCATCGCCCTGCTCGACCCGCCGCTGGAGGTGGGCGAGCGGGTGAGCGTTCGTGTGATCGACAAGGGGCAACGCACCGAGGTGCTCGGCTTCGTGACCGCCCTGGACGCGGCCTCGCTCACCCTCGTGGACCGGCGTGGCGCCACCCACGTGCTCGGCCGCGCCGTCGTGGACGCCGCCCGTCGCGTGGGTGTCGCGACCGGCCGCAACCCGGCCGCGACGCCCCGCGCCCTCCTCGACACCCTCGCCCGTCGCGCCGGCGCCGAGGGTGAGGTGTGGCTGGCGCGCATCAGCGCCCTGCTCGAGGGGCAGACGCCGCCGGCCTCGGTCCCCGCCCAGGGAGA
This sequence comes from Propioniciclava sp., assembly GCF_029977985.1. Taxonomy (GTDB): domain Bacteria; phylum Actinomycetota; class Actinomycetes; order Propionibacteriales; family Propionibacteriaceae; genus Propioniciclava. The sequence goes on from NZ_JARKOT010000046.1 coordinate 5,206, forward strand.
GGTGGCCGTGTTCGACGGCGTGCCAGCCCGCGTCGAGGGTGAGTGGGTGACCCTGTCCGGCGGACAGGAGGCCACCTGGGTCGCCGCCGCATGGTGGGCGACGCGCATGGGCGCGCGGTCGATCCAGGTCCGCACGAGCGACGCGGACACGACGGCCGCGCTGGCGGCGTCCGGCTTCATCCGGATGACCGACTGAACCGGGGGACCTCGGCCGAGGAACCGGTCCCGTCGACGCGAACCGCCAAGGAGATCGGCGATCAGCGCTCGATGCGGTCCGCCCGGGCGTTCGGGTTCGTGCAGACGACAGGCGTGAGGGTGTTGTAGGTCCACTTGAACGGCTCGGTGCGGACCAGGTTGCCGTTCTGGTACCAGAGCCGGTTGAAGTTCACCGTGAACCCGCGCATGCCGCTCTGCGGGCTGCAGACCTCGGAGTTGTCCTTGATGGTCGCGCCCGGATCGCGGAAGTTGCTCTGCACCGGGTCGGACGCCTTGATGTCGTAGACCCGAGTGCTCCAGATGCGGACGGTGATCTTGCCGGTGCCACCGACGGACGGGTTGTTCGTGAAGGCTTGGATGAGGACGCCGTAGGGGCTGTCGTTCTTGAACTTCATGTCGACGGAGTTCCAGTCGAGCGTCGCCTCGCGGCCCATCGGGTAGCGGCTGAAGTACAGCGAGTGCGGCTTGTGGTAGACGTCGGTCATGCCGGCGAAGAAGGCGGCGTTGAAGAGCGTCGTGGTCGTCTGGCTGATGCCGCCGCCCATGCGCTCGACAACGCGGCCGCCGTCGATGGCGCCGCCGGCCGCCCAACCGTTCGCGAGCGTCCGCTCGCCGAGGGCGGCGTTCATGCTGAAGGTCTCCCCCGGCTTGACGAGGGTGTTGTTGATGAGGCTCGACGACTTGCCGATGTTCGTGATGCGGTACGCCGTCGCCGGGTAGTTCGTGCTGAACTCGCCGATGACCTCCTTGACGCCGAGAGCCTCCGCGTCGGCCGTGGTGAAGCCCGCCTCGACCTCGGTCGCCTCGACCGAGCCCGTGCGGTCGGACGTCTTCGTGAGTGCGTCGTACACCTGACTGCGCAACGCCTCCGGGTCGACGCCGAGTCCGTTGACCGCCGGCACCACCGTGGGCGTGCCGTCGCGCAGTTCGACGGTGGCGTCCTTCGCCTCGTCGAGTCCGAGCCCGGCGAGGGTGCTGCGCGCCTGCTCGAGCAGCGTCTGGGCGTTCAGTTCGGCTTTGAGCGTGCCGTCGGTGGGGACGAAGCTCAGCGAGGCCGCGATCATCGCGGGGGTCACGTCGAACGCCTTGTCGCCCGCCGTGATCGTCACCGGGGCCGACACGGCCGGCGCCGCGAACTCGGTCAGCGTCTGTTGTGCCTCGTCCGTCGTGATGTCCGGCTCGGCCTCGGTGATGACGGCGTCCACGCTCGTGGAGTCCAGGTAGGCGCCGGAGAGGGCGTCGCCGGTGGCGGCGGCGTCCAGCACCCGGCCGTTGGTGCCCTCCTTGACGACCGGCTGGCCTTCCTCGAAGACCAGTTCGGCGCTGACCGGATCGACGTTCACCTGCTGAGCCAGTTCGGCCGAGGCCGCCTCCAGCGCCGCCTGGTCGCGGGTGACGACCGCGTCGTGCGCCGCGCCACCGGTCAAACTGTCCCAGATGTCGACCGGGTTGAAGCTCTTCCGGGCGCCAGCCTCGGCCACGGACGCCGCGTAGTCGACGCCCAGGCCGAACTCCGCCGGGGTGCGGGTGAGTTGGTGTTCGGCGTCGCCGGTCAGCGTGATCGGCTGCGCCGACCGCTCGGCCAGCTGGGCCGCCAGAGCCGTCTCGGCTTCTGCGGGCGTCAGCCGCCCCACCTGGACTCCCTCGATGGTCGTGTTGGGGGGCAGCGTCTCACCCGACAGCGCATAGCCGATGCCATAGGCGCCTCCCAGCACCAGCAGCACGCCGCCGCCGAGGGCTGCGGCCCACACGCCGCGGCGACTCCGCCGCTTGCCGGCGGGCACGTCGGGGTCGGTTCCGGTGTCGGGGGCGGCGGCCATGTCTCCTCCATCGCTGTGGGCTGCGGACCATCGTAAATCCGCCCCCAGCCGGGCGCCGAATCAACGGTGGCAACCGGGAGAACGGAGTCCACCCCTAGAATGTGCCGGCAGGCCGGCCGGGGGGAGGAGAGGCGTGCACGCACTTGTCGTCGGCGGCACCGGGTTCCTCGGTTCCGCCATCGCCGACCGGCTCGGTGCGGCCGGCCACACGGTGGTGGTCACAGCGCGGACGCCGCCGGTCGCCCCCCTGCCCGCGGGGGTCACCTACCGGCACTTCGACGCGAACACAGCCGGCGACGCCGCCTACGCCGACGTCGCCGCCGGCACCGACCTCGTGGTGCACTGCCTCGGCCCCGACGACCGCAGCGCCCTGGCCGACCCCGTCGACGACTACCTCGCCCGGGAGCTCGTCGACCGAACCGTCCGGGTCGCCGGCGCGGCACGGGCCGCCGGCGCCACGCGGATGGTCGTCCTCGGCTCGTACTTCACGGCCTGGGAGCGCACCCACCCCGGCTATGCCGCGCCGCACCCCTACATCCGGGCGCGCCTCGCGCAACACGCGGCCACCGTCGCCGC
>NZ_JARKOT010000071.1 GCF_029977985.1 Propioniciclava sp.
CAGCTGGTGAACCAGGTGAAGGTGACCAATCCGACCGACACGGTGATTCTGCAGGTGTCCGCGTCCGCATCGACCCCCGAGGCCGCCCGCGACCTCGCCGAAGTATGGCTTCGGGGCATGATCGCCCAGGTCGAGAAGATCGAGTCCGTCGACGGCAAGACCCGCCGGTCACCGTGATCCCCGGCGACTCCGCCCGGTTGCCCACGGCGCCCAGTTCGCCCAACGCGAAGCTCAACCTGGCCCTCGGCGCGCTGATCGGCCTGCTGCTCGGTGTGGGCTACGCCGTGGTCCGTGACCGGATGGACCGGCACATTCGCTCCGCCGAGGGCGTGGAGGCCGCCACCGGGGTGTCCGTGGTGGGTTCGCTGCCGCTGGAACCGAAGCTGGCGAAGGGGCCCCGGCTGTTGCCCCCGCCCGGAACGATGGGGCAGCGCGGCGAGTGGACGGCGCTCACCGAGACTTTCCGCGGCCTGCGCACCAACCTGCAGTACATGAGCGTGGACGACCCGCCGCGAGCGATCGTCGTGACCAGCCCGCTGCCCGGTGACGGCAAGTCGTTCACCGCGGCGAACCTCGCGATCACCATTGCGGCCTCCGGCCAGCCGGTGGTGCTCGTCGACGGCGACCTGCGCCGCCCGCGGATCGCGTCCCTGTTCGGGCTGCCCGAGGGCGCGGGGCTCTCCGACGTGCTCGCCGGACGGGCCGAGGCGAGCGACGTGCTGCAACCCGCCCACGACACCGGGAACCTGATGGTGCTCGGCGCGGGCCCGGTGCCGCCGAACCCCAGCGAGATCCTCGGCTCCGAGCGCATGCGGCACCTGGTGCAGGAACTCTCGGCGACGGCTCTGGTGATCGTCGATTCGCCACCCCTGCTCCCGGTCACCGACGCCGCCGTGCTCAGCACCCGCACCGACGGTGCGCTGGTCGTTGTGAGCACGGGCAAGACCACCTACGAGGTGCTCGAGCACGCGCTCGACCTGCTCGACAAGGCCAACGGACACCCGCTCGGCATCGTGCTGAACCGCGTGCCCACCTCGGGGGCCGGTGCCGCGCATTACGGGTACCAGTACAGCGGCGACTACTACCGCCCCACGCCGAAGCGCGTCACAACCGAGGAGACTGCGGCATGCTGATTGGCATCGAGGAATCGGACGCGTCACGCGTGCGCTGAATCGTCCGCTTCCGGACTGAGCTGGACGTAACCCGCGTTGACGAGTCCCTCCAGGAGCGTCCGCACATCGTCCGCGATGACGGTCGCCTCGGTGGCATACGCCGCGGCGAGGTCGTCCAGCAGGTCCTGCTCGGCGACCCAGGGCCTCGGGTCGTCCCCTTCGCCCGCCAGCGCGTGCCAGACCGAGGCGGCCGTGCCGAGCAGCGCCCGCGGTGACTCCGCGGGGGCGGCGAGGTTCAGCACGACCACCCGTTCCGCGCTGCTGAGCACGAAGGCGGCGTCGTCGCTGATCCGCCACCATGCGTTCGAGTTCACGCGCCGAGGCCTGCGGTGGCGCGCCGAACCGACTCTCCAGGGCATCGGGCCAGAGCGTCCAGGTGGATGCCGTTCAGGGCGAGATCGACGATCGCCGCTCCCATCGCGCTCAGCCGCACCAGGCCTGCTCCCTCAACAAGTAGCACCAGCGCTTCGTTTTCGCGCTCCAGTCGGTCGGCGAACGGCCGTGTGCGTACCCTCATGACACAGGCCCGATCAGGTCCGCCGCCAGACCTCGTAGTGACTCCGCCTCCGCGTAGCGGACCCGCAGCACCGGCTCCGTTGCTTCGATCAGCTCAGCGCACCAACGCAGCCCGGTCGGCAGCGCGTACAGCGCAGAGGTCTGCGGGGCGAGCGCGGTGATCGCGTCCAGCAGGTCGAGTTCGACGATGTCGGGATTGTCGCCGTGGCCGTCCTGGCGATCGAGCAACACCAGACGCGCCACCTGGGCCTCGGCCGGCGCCCGTGCCAGGCCGAGCTCGTCGGGGGAGTGCTCCTGCTTCGGTCCGGCGCCTTTTGGGGGCACACAGCGACACAGGATTGAGGTAGGGCAGCACGCGGTGGTCGGCGTCGATCCCCACCGTCTCGTCGGTCAGGTAGCCGTAGTGCTGCGCCAGCACCCGGGTGAGCGTGGTCTTGCCCGTGCCGCCCTCGGCCACGTACACCAGACTGCGACCAGTTGTCGGGTGGCACACCGCACCGGCGTGCAGCATCAGCAGCCGTCCGGTCTGCGCACCGATCAGGGCGTGCGTCACCTGCTGGGTGATACCGGGCGGCAGTTGGGTGGGCTACGCCCATCACCGTGTGGATCCGGACCGGCTCACCCGCCGGGCCCTGCGGCGCGTCCACACAGCGAGACCACGCCTGCGCGAGGAGGTCGCGCAGCTCGCCGGCCCGCGGGCCGGCGATCTCGACCCGCGCCCGCGCGCCGATTCCGCCGATGACCAGCGACGTCATCGTCTCGGGCGCCGGGGTGTCGACGGGCAGTCCGGCATGCAGCGGATTGTAGGGCGACGCGGACGATTGCGCCCGGCCTCCACCAATGGCGCGCGTGCACTGCATGCCGAATTTCTTCCGTATACTGAGCAGGCTCCCTCACAGACAACGGAAAGCTCGCCATGGAACTGACCGACTACCTCAGGATCCTGCGCAAGTACTGGGTCAGCGTGGTCGCGGTATTCCTCGTCGGAATCGCGGTGGCTGCCGCAGCCACGCTGGCGATGAAGCCGGTGTACACCGCGTCCACCGCGATCTTCCTCACCGTGCAGAGCGGCGACACCGCCGGTGAACTCAACTCGGGCTCGTCCTACGCTGAGAACCAGGTGCGGTCGTACGCCCAAGTGGTCACCTCGCCGATCGTGCTGCAGCCGGTGATCGACGAGCTGGGCCTCAACCTCACCCCGGCGAAGCTGGCTGACAAGGTCACCGCCACCGTGCCGACCAACACCGCCATCATCGGTATCGAGGTCACCGACAACGACCCGACGGTCGCCGCGACCATCGCCAACGCGATCGGTGCCCAGGTGACGACGATCGTCGAGTCGCTCTCGCCCCAGTCCGCCGACGGCACCAAGCGGGTCACGGCCACCATCATCGCCCCGGCCAGCGTGCCCACCGAGTGGACTTCGCCGCGCGTGCTGCTCAACCTCGCCCTCGGCGCCCTGGTCGGCCTGCTGCTGGGGTTCGGGCAGGCCGTGCTGCGCGCGCGGCTGGACACCAGCGTGGTCACGGAGGACGACGTGGCCGAGGTCACCGACCGCTCGGTGGTGGGCGTGATCGCCTTCGACGCCGGCGCCAGTGCGCACCCGCTGATCTTCGAGGCGGCGCCGCACTCGGTGCGGGCGGAGTCGTACCGGCGGCTGCGCACCAACCTGCAGTTCCTCGAGCTCGGCGAGCGCCGCAGCTCGGTCGTGGTCACCTCCTCGATCGCCGGTGAGGGCAAGACGACCACCGCGCTCAACCTCGCCAGTGCCCTGGCCGACGCCGGCCAGTCGGTGCTGCTGGTCGACGCGGATCTGCGCCGTCCCAGCCTGGCCAAGGTGCTCAACCTCGACGGCACCGTCGGGCTCACCGACGTGGTGATCGGACGGGCCACGCTCGCCCAGGTCACCCAGCCGATCGGACGCGGCAACCTGCACGTGCTCGTGTCAGGGCAGATCCCGCCCAACCCCTCGGAGCTGCTCGGCTCCCAGCAGATGCAGGCGGTGCTGGCCGAGGCCACCGACCGCTACGACATGGTGATCGTGGATTCCCCGCCGCTGCTGCCGGTGACAGACGCCGCCGTGCTGGCCCGGGAGTGTGGCGGCGCCCTGCTGGTGATCGGCAGCGGCACGCTGGCCCGGCCGCAGCTGGCCGGTGCGATCGACTCCCTCGAGGCGGTGGAGGCCGACCTGCTCGGGCTGGTCCTGAACCGCGTGCGCACCGACCGGCGGGGCGGCTACGGCTACCACCAGCACTACTACTACGAGCGCCAGTCCGACGCCGAGGCGCTGAAGGTCGACGAGTCGGTCAAGCGGCACAGCACCCGCTCGGTGCCGGTGAGCCCGGTGGACATCATCGAGAGCGCCCGGTGAGCCTGGGCGCTTCGCCTGACTCGATATCGTCCGAACCGGAGGCCCCGGTTCGGGTCCTGGCGGTGTGCACCGCCAACATCTCCCGCTCGCCGGCCGTGGAACGGCTGCTGCGCCTGCAGCTGGGTGACGCCGTGCACGCCGGCAGCGCCGGGGTGATGGCTCTTGTCGGAGAGCCGATCGACGCACCGGTGGCCGCGTGGCTCGGCGCTCGAGGCGCGGACGTGTCCGGGTTCGCCGCCCGCCAACTGGACGCCGCGATGGTGCGCGACGCCGATCTCGTGCTGGCGCTGACCCGTGCCCACCGTGGCCGCGTGCTCGACCTGGCGCCAGCGGCGGTGCGCCGCACGTTCACCCTGCGGGAGTTCGCCCGGGTACTGGCCTCCCTCGACTTCGCCGGGCTGCCCGAACACCTGCCGGTGGGGGATCGCCTGCGCGCGGTAATCCCGCTCGCGACCGCCGGACGGGCCCTGGCCCCGCGTCCTGACGAGGGCGGCGACGACGTGCCCGACCCGTACGGTCGCGGCGCCGCGGCGTACGCGCACTCGCTCGGCCTGATCGAGCAGGCCGTCGGGGTGATCTCGGGCGTCGTCACCTGCTGAGGGGGGGTGCGAGCGGAGTCGTCAGGCCGCGGTGAGCGCGGTCTGGACGGTATCGGCCCAGAGCATCGACCCGGCGGGAGTGGGGCTGCCGTCCGCCTCCACGAGCTGGGCACGTGGACGGGGGTCGTCGAGGAACGCGGAGTAGATGTCGACGGTGTCGAGATCGTTCTTCTTCGCCCACTTGGCCACGGCCTGTGTGGTGGCCTGCTGGGTGGCCTGGGTGGCGACCGGGTCCGGGTTCTGGATCATCACGATGATATCGGCGTCCGGGTTCTGCTCCAGCACCGCCTTGCGGATCGCGGTCAGGGCCGGGCCGATCTCGTCGGCGCTCTTGCGGTGGCCGTAGGAGAGGATCACGACGTCGGCGGGCTTCCACACCTCGGCCACCCGCCTCGGCTCGGTGGCCAGGTTCGGTGCGCTCAGGCTGGCGTTCCAGAACGTGGCGGAGGTGGCTCCGCCCTTGGGATTCGCCTTGCGCCACGTGCCGGCGCTGTTGTCCCAGGACCGGTAGGAGACGTCCCGCTTCTTGTGCACCTGACGTGCCCACAGGTACACCCACTCGTCGGTGGCGTCTCCGGAGCCGTCCCCGAGCACCATGATCGAGACCGGATCATCAGCGGCGAGGCGGTCGGCGAGTCCGGCGAGGCCTGTGGCCGTGGGCGTCGTGGTGGGGGTGGCCGTGGCGGTGGCCTCGGTCGTGCCGGACGCGATCGCGGTGGGGGTAGTGGTCGGGGTTTCGGTCGGCGTGGCCGTCGGGCTCGCCACCGGCGTCGCCGCGACTGGTGTCTGCCACTGACTGCGCACACCCGGAAGGGCCGCCAGCGAGAGCAGGGCCGCGACGATCGCGAGGACGACAAGACCGGCGATCTGGAGTTTCCTGCCCATGGCTCCCTATTCGCTCGTGCGTCCAGTCATGGTCATCGTAGCGGCGCGTCCGGGCCGACCAGCCGAGGCCAGCGGACGTCGCCGGGCAGTCTCAGAGGTTCGCCGCGACGCTGACCGACGCCAGGCCCGAACTCGTGAGCAGTGCTGTCGCGTGGTCTGGCGTCTGGGTGGGCGACACGGTGAAGCGGACCTTGCCCGAGGCCTCCGGGCGAAGCGTTATGGCCACGGTGTCTGTGCCGAGGAGGCTGCCGCCTGACCAGAGCTAAACCAGCAGGCTGCCGGTCACCGTCGTGGCTCCGCTCACCAGTACTTCGTAGGAGACGGTCACCTCCTGCTTCTTCTGGGAGGCGCTGAAGCTCGTGAACGACAGGTCGCGGTTGGGGCCGACGCCGCGAAAGCGGGTGTTGCTGTGGCCACGGCGATCACCGGTACCGACCAGGCGGCCGCACCGATCAGCGTGCGCCGACTGGGCCGTCCTTCCGGCGTGCGTGCAGGATCATTCACGCGGGACCCCTCCCGTTGCTCAGACTACTCCGACCAGGCTTAGCGGAAGCGCTCTCGTGATCCGGTGGCCTCCCGTGGACCTGGCCACGATCCGGGCGTTCTGGCGCATACAAGCGCGGCCATGGCTCAGGCCCCGTCCGCCGGCGGGTGGGCGGAACGGTGCCCGGGCGCCGCCGACTATGCTGGGGCAGCGTTCGGTCCGGGATCCCGGCGTTCGCAGGCACGACGGGTGGGGGAAGAACGTATGGTGAGGCGGGTCGACGCGGAGCACGTCGGCGACGCCTCCGCGGCCCCGCAGCCCGAAGCTCCTCGTCCGGCAGAGAAGCCGGCCAGGGCGGTGCAGAAGCCGCGGCGCCGGGTCTGGCGCGTACTCGGTCCGGTACTGGTCGTCGTCATCGGCCTGCTGGCCTGGGGTGGCTGGCAGTTGTGGCAGTTCGGCTCCGGCCTGCTCGGGCTCCGCGACGTCGCCGCGCAGGCCCAGCAGCACGTCCGGGCCGGTGACCTGGCCGCACTTCCCGGCGACGTGGATCGTGCCCGCGAACTCGCCGCCCGGGCGGACGCCGCGGCCGACGCCCCGGCCGTCGCTCTCGCTGCCCGGCTGCCCTGGATCGGCGACGACGTCACGGTGGCGCGCGAACTCGCCGGGGTCGCCGACGACCTCGGCGCCGCGACCACGAGCCTCGACCCACTGCTGGAGCGCTTCGCCGGCGGCGCGTCGCTGGACGTGTCCATGGCCCGGGACGTCCTCGACGACCTCGGGCCGGTGCGCACCGCGGCCGCTGCTGCTGCGACACGTCTCGACCAACTCGACCTCAGCGGCCTGGTGCTCCCGGTAGGCGACGACATCGCCCGGCTCCGGGAAGCACTCGGCAACGTGGGGCCGGCCGTCGACACGTTGTCGCCGTACCTGGACGCCGTGGCCATCCTCACCGCGCCGGGCGCCGAACACACCTGGTTCGTGGCCATGCAGAACCTGGGCGAGTCCCGCCCCTCGGGTGGCATGATCGGCAGTTGGCTCCTGATGCGCAGTCACGATGGCACTATCGAGGTGCTCAGGCAGGGGCTCAACAACGACCTCGACACCACACACAAGGTCGACTACTCGGCCTACCTCCCGGCCGGCTACAAACAGGTCTGGGGCGACAGCCTCGACAACTGGCGTTCATTCACTCTGTCACCCAACTTTCCCGACAACGCCCGCCTGCTGGCCCGCACCTGGAACGTTCGCGGCGAGGAGCACGCCGACGGTGTGTTGGCCCTCGGCCAGGGCAGCGTCCGCCTCCTCGCGGCGGCGACCGGGCCGGTGACGATCGACGGCCGGACGATCGCTGCGGCCGACCTGGCCGACTACCTGATGGTCGGGGTCTACCGGGACTATCCCGACGCGGCGCAGAAGGACGCCGTGGTCACCGAGATCATCGCGCAGGTGCTCGGCAGGATCTCCGCCGGCCAGTTCGACCTGCCCGGCCTCTTCGCGGCCGCGCTCGACGACCCGGGCGCCGACTACCTGCAGCTGTGGTCCTCCGACCGGGCCGTGCAGAAGCTGGTGAAGGCGGCCGGCCTGTCCGGCAAATTCGGCGACGACCCGGGGCCGATCGCGACGGTGCGGCTGGCCGACGGGGCGGCGAACAAGATGGACTCGTTCGTGCACCTGGGTGCCGACTACCGGCTGGGGGCGTGCACCGTGGACGACGGCGGCGTGACCACCCGCAACAGCACGTTCACCGTGACACTGCGCAACGCGGCCCCAGACGGGCTGCCCGACTACGTCACCGGCAAGGGCGAACTGCTCGACGGCCAGAAGCACCCCGTGGGCTCCACCCGCGACTTCGTGATCGTGTACACCCCTGTCCAGGCGACGGTCAC
>NZ_JARKOT010000140.1 GCF_029977985.1 Propioniciclava sp.
GGGGTGATGAGGCTGGGGATGATGACGGCCCACGGCGTGTTGACCAGTCCCAACTGGCTGAACATGAGGAACAGCGGCACGGTGAGCGCCGTCGACGGCACCGCGATGGCGCCCATGACGACGTACAGGAGGGTGTTGAGGAACCACCGGCCGAAGATGCCGTTGCGGTAGGCGAACGTCTGGGCGATGTTGTCGAACAGGGCGAAGTCGTTGCCGAACGCGAACCCGAACGTGGACACGTAGTCGGCCTGGGTCTTCGTCGAGCTGATGACCAGCCAGACGAGCGGCATGAGCGCGTAGATCGCGAACAGCGCCGTGACGAGCGTCAACGTGATCGACTTGCGCGGGTTGCGGTGGTCGTAGGCGCGCCGGTCGTCGCGGCCGCGAGTCGTCCGGCTCATCGGACGCCTCCCTTCGCGCCCCAGAGCTGCACGACGTAGGCCACCACGACGGTGATCAGGCCCATGACGATGGCGAGCGTGGCGGAGTAGTTGGGGTTGTGGGCGTTGAACGCCAGTGGAAGGCGTAGAAGTTCGGCGTGAAGTAGGTGGTGATCGTGTTACCCGACATCTGCTGCAGCACGTTCGGCTCGTTGAAGAGCTGGAAAGTGCCGATGATGGAGAAGATGACGGCGATCATCATGGAGCCGCGAATGGCGGGCAGCTTGATGGCGCGGCTGATGTTCCACTCCCCCGCGCCGTCGATGGCGGCGGCCTCGTAGAGCGAGTGCGGGATGGTCTTGAGGGCCGAGTAGAAGATCAGCATGTTGTACCCGATGAACTCCCAGGTGACGATGTTGCCGATGCCGACCCAGATGCGGTCGGGCGAGAAGAAGTCGAGCGACGTGCCGAGCCCCCGGTTCACGGACGCGACGACGCCGTAGCGGGTTCCGTACAGGAAGCCCCACATGAGCGTGGCGACCACGGCCGGGATCGCGTAGGGCAGGAAGACCGACACGCGGAACAACTTGGCGCCCCACAGGCGGCCCGAGTCGATGGCGAGCGCCAGGAACATCGAGATGCCGAGCATGAACGGCACTTGGATGAGCAGGAATAGGGCGACGCCGGCGACGCCGGTCCAGAAGTTCGCGTCGTTGAAGAGGGCCACGTAGTTGGCGGCACCGACGAACTCGTTGCCCTGCGAGCGACCCCACACCATGCGCGGCTGCAGGAACGACAGGAAGATCGCGTAGACCAGCGGTGCAACGAACACGAACACGAAGAAGCCGGCGAACGGCCCGACGAAGATCCAGCCGCGCCAGTTCCGCTTCGGCCTGCGCAGGCCCTCGACGGGCGGGATGCGCCGCGCCTGGGGTGGTCGGGTGAGGGTGCTCATGGGGGCTCCTAGGGTTCGGTGTGGCCGAGGTCGGGGTGCGACACGAACCGGACCTCGGGTTCGGGGGCGCCGGCGAGCTCCCAGACGACGAGCTCGTTCGCGCCTTCGCGCAGCAGGGGGGCAGGCACGTAGAGCGTTCGCGTGGGCCCGGTCGACCAGTACCGGCCCAGCAGGAAGCCGTTGATCCACACGACGCCGCGGCCCCAGCCGCCGGTGGCGAGGAAGAGGTCGGCGGCACCGGACGCCTCGAACGTCGCCCTGAGCAGCACCGGGCCCCCGATCGGACGCCGCGGGTCCAGGGGTTCGGTATCGGCGTTGCGAGCCAGGTCGAGCGCTCGATCGAGGTCGACGCCGTGCGCCTGCCAGTCGGTGAGGTCGGCGTCCCTGCTTGTCGCGGGGCCGATGAGACCTTTCGACTCGCCGAGGCGGGAGCCGTAGTTGACGCGCCCCAGGTCGGCCACGAGGATCTCGAGCCGCCCGCCCGTCCCCTCGGGGAGCCGGAGCGTGCGCTCGCGGTGGTGGCGGTACAGGGTGCCGATGTTCACGCCGTCGAGGAAGCAGAGCGCGTGGTCGCGCACCTCCCCGAACGCTAAGGCGCCCGCGTCGGGGCCCACGTCGGTGGCGTAGCGCCAGAAGAACGCCTCGGCGTCCACCTCGTCCCCGTTCGGCAGGTGGTCGAACCGGATGCCGGGGCCGTCCGAGGCGCCCGTCCAGGCCGGGCCTCGGTGGAGCGGCACGGTGAAGGCCGGGGCGGCGGTGAAGGGGAGCGGTGCGGCATCCGCGATGGCGGCATGCCGGGCGATGACGTCGCGGAAGGCGGCGAACTTGGGGCCGGGGCTGCCGTCTTCGCGGAGGGGGGCGTCGTAGTCGTAGGAGGTGGTGATGGGCACGTAGACGCCTTTGTCGTTGGCGCCGTTCATGAGCCCGAAGTTCGTGCCCCCGTGCAGCATGTACAGGTTCACCGACGCGCCGGTGCCGAGGAGATCGTCGAGGTCGCGTGCCGCCTCGTCGAAGGTGGTCGTGTGATGGTGCTGACCCCAACTGTCAAACCAGCCGTTCCAGTACTCGGCGCACATGAGCGGCCCCGTGGGCTGGTAACGGCGGAGCGTCTCGAGCCGCTCCAGCGAGCGCGACCCGAACGTTCCGGCCGTGAACAGCTCGGGCAGGCTGCCGCGGCTGAGGTGCTCGTCGTTGGCCTGGTCGCACGTCATGAGGGGCACGTCGATCCCCTCGGCCCGGACGAGATCGACCAACGTGCGGAGGTAGGCCTTGTCGTCGCCGTAGGCGCCGTACTCGTTCTCGACCTGCACCATGAGCACGTTGCCGCCCCGCGTGATCTGGCGTCCCGCGACCAGGGGGAGCACGTGCGCGTAGAACTCGGCGACGCCCCGCAGGTAGATCGGGTCGCTGGTGCGCACGCGGATGCCGGGCCGGGACGTGAGCCACGTCGGCAGGCCGGCATTGCGCCACTCGGCGCAGATGTAGGGGCCCGGCCGGACAATGGTGTGGAGGCCGAGTTCGGCGGCCAGGTCGAGGAAGGCGCCGAGGTCGCGCCAGCGGGTGAGATCGAACTCGCCCGGACGGCGCGAGTGGAAGTTCCAGGCCACGTAGGTCTCGAGCGTGTTGAGGCCGAGCGCCCTGGCCTTCTCCATGCGGTCGCGCCACAGACCCGGGTGGACACGGAAGTAGTGCAGGGCCCCGGAGATGATCCGGAAGGGTGCACCGTCGAGCTCGAAGGCCTCCTCGCCGATCGAGAGCGCGGGCATCGGCTCTTCGTCGAGCTCATGTTTACGTAAACATTGTTCGCCTCGACTGGGCGGTTGTCAATCCGCCGCAGCGGCATCGGCAGGCAAGGAAGGGTCACGAATTGGTGACGGTTGGGGTCTTGGCGACGTCACCATGGCGAGGATAAATTGTTGCCATGCCCTCGCGTCCTGGCGGTCGCCGCCGAACCGGGCCGTCGATCGAGGACGTCGCCCGGCTGGCCGGCGTGTCGGCGCAGACGGTGTCGCGGGTGTCGACGGGGGCGGCCAACGTGCGGCCGGCCACACGGGAAGCGGTGCTCGCCGCGATGGGCCAACTGGGTTACTCCCCCAACCGCGCCGCGCGGGCGCTGCGCAACGGGGCGTTCCGGACCCTCGGGCTGGTGGCACACCGGTTCGAGCGCACCGGCGAGGCGCTGACGACCGCGGCCGTCCTCGAGGCGGCCGAGGCCGAGGACTACGCCGTCACCATCGTCAATGTCCACTCCCCCGAGGCCGCCGGCTGGGAGTCTGCGGCGCACCGGTTGTCGTCTCAGGCCATCGACGGGCTGGTCATCATCCGTGCCGAACAGGCGTCACCGGAGGATCTGGCGTTGCCCGCGGGGCTGGCCGTGGCCGTGTCGGACTCGCGGCTCGTCGGTCACTACCCCGCGGTCGGGTCCGACCACGTGCAGGGCAGCGCGGACGCGGTGCGGCACCTGCTCGATCTCGGGCACCGTGTGGTGCACCACCTGGCCGGCCCGGAGGACTCCGACCCGGCGAACGTGCGCGCGGCCGCCTGGCGCCGCAGCCTGGAGCAGGCGGGGGTCGTCGCGCCGCCGCCGTGGCGCGGGGACTGGAGTTCGCAGTCGGGCTACGAGGTCGGCCGCCGGATCGCCGCGGACCCCGCGGTGACCGCCGTCTTCTGCGCCAACGACGAGATGGCGATCGGGCTGTTGCGGGCACTGGGAGAGGCCGGGCGCAACGTGCCGAACGACGTGTCCATCGTCGGCTTCGACGACCTCACGGTCAGCGCCTACCTGCACCCGCCCCTCACCTCGGTCCGCCAGGACTTCCACCTCATCGGCGCCGAACTCGTCCGCCTCGTCCTGGAGCAGATCGCCGGCCGTCCCCGCACGCCCGAGCGCGTGGTCGTCCCCACCGAACTCCGCGTCCGGGGCACCACGGCGCCACCGTCTCACTGACTCGTGCCTCGGGCCGGTCCCGATCGAAAACGTCGAGACCCGCTGCCGTCGCCGATCCGGACGCGAGTAGCGTGATCCCGGTGACGAACCCACACGGACGCCCGCGGGCAGTGCCCCAACCCGACCCGTCACGGATGACCCCCTTCGCCGGGCATCCGATCGTCGTCGGGGTGACACCGGATCAGCCGGAACTGGTGGTCCGGACGGCGGCGGCGTGGGCGTCCGCGCTGGGGGTGCCGGTGTGGTTCGCGTACGCGGACCCGACGCGCCTCTTGGTGCGAGAACTGGCAGACGGCACGGTGCAGCACGAGGACCTGAGCCCCGACGCGGCCGATGACTCGTGGCGCGACCGCGAGGGGGCCCTGCGAGCCCGGCTGGCCGATCTCATGGGTTCCTCGGGAGTGCCTTGGGAGTTCCGGTACCTCGCCGGCCGCCCCGACCGGGCCCTCACCCACCTCGCTCGCCTCGTCGACGCAGCCGCGATCGTCGTCGGGACGAAGACCGGCCGCGGCCCGGGGCTCCACGAACTGCTCGAAGGAGCCGTCGGGCAGCACCTCGCCCATCACCAGCACCGCCCGGTGCTGCTCGTGCCGCTGGCGGTCGTGGACTGGAAGACCCCCTTGTCATGACGCCCCCACCCGCCCCCATCCCGGCCTCAGCGCGGGGTTGGCCCGCCACGTTGCGTCCGGCGCTCGTGGGCTGGGTCGTGCTCGGCGGCATGGCCGGCACGACGCTGCGCGACCAACTGGGCCACATGTTCCCGGCGACGCCCGGTGGCTGGCCGTGGACGACGTTCGCCATCAACGTCTCGGGGGCGTTCCTGCTCGGCCTGCTGTTGACGGCGCTGTCGGCCTCGGGACCCGACGAAGGCGCGCGCCGTGCGGCGCGCCTCGGGGTCGGGACGGGTGTGGTGGGCGGCTACACGACCTACTCGTCCTTCATGGTGGAGTCGGTGTCGCTCGTGGGCGGCGGGCACGGGTTCGTGGCGCTGGGCTACGACGCGGCGTCGCTCGTGGCGGGGTTCGCGGCAGCGTTCGCCGGGACGATGCTCGGCGCGCTGGTCGGGCAACTCGGCACCCGGGGGCAGCCGTGATCAGCCTGCTCGTGGCGCTCGCGGGCGGCCTCGGCGCCGGGGCGCGCTACGTGGTGGACACCCTCATCACGGGACGCTTCCACACCCGGCTGCCCGTGGCGACGCTGACGATCAACGTGATCGGCTCGTTCCTGCTCGGGGCGCTGACGGGGTGGGCGGGCGCGGTCCACCCCGACGTGCGGCACGTGCTCGGCGTCGGGTTCCTCGGCGGCTTCACGACGTTCAGCACCGCCAGCGTCGAGCTCGTGCGCCTCGTGCGCGCCGACCGAGCGAAGGCCGCGATCGCCCTGGCCCTGGCCATGGTCGTGACCAGCCTCCTCGCCGCCGCGTCGGGGCTCGCCTTGGGCGCCGCATGGGCCGGGTAGGGCCGTCCTCATGCGGGCGGCGTGACCTCCCGCGCCGCCCACACCAGGCGAGCCACATGGAGGGCCAGATAGGCCACTTCGTCGCGGCCCAAGGTTGTGTCGGTGTCCATTCCGATCAGGTAGGCGATCTTCTCGGCACAGGCCATGGCCTCCGGGTGCGCGTTGGCGATCGCGTCCGCCAGCGTGGGGTGGGGGTCGGCGATCTGCGTGCCCTGCGCGACCCGGACGAACAGGTACCGCAGGTGCGTGACGAAGCGGGCCGTGCTCATGGCGTTCGGATCGATGGTGATGCCGGTGGCGCGCCCCACCACCTCGAAGATCCGGGCGATCGTCTCGGTCATCTTCATGGCCGCCGTCATGCCCGGCGCCGCGAACTGGCTGTTCACGAAGTGCATCGCGAACGCGGTTGCCTCCTCCGCGTCCAACTCGACGTGAAGCTCGCGGCTGGCCAGAGCCACGGCGTCCCGACCCACGGCCAGTTCCGCGGGGTAGAGCTGGGCCACCTCCCACGCCAACGGCAGTTCGAGGCGGAGCCCTTCGGCCTTGCGGCGCACCGCGAAGGCGAGGTGGTCGGCCAGCGGCAGGATGAGGCCCTGGGTGACGGCCAACCCGAGGCGCTCGTGGGCGAGATGGGCGATCCGCGCGGCCACCCGCACCACGTCGAGCGGCACGTCGGCCAGGAACGAGGCCAGCTGGTTGCGGGCGGCGTCGCCACCGGCCACGAAGATCTGCTCGACGCGTGCGGCGTCCAGCTCATCGCCGGGGCGCCGCCCGTGCCCGATGCCGCGGCCGAGGGCCACGATCTCGTTGCCGGCGTCGTCGATGGCGATGACGGCGTTGTTGCTCAGCGTGCGCTTGTGCCTCATGGTGTCCCCCCTTCGCACGCGTCGCCGCGCGGGCGGCCGTAGATGGCCGCCCGCGCGGGGTGACGGTCAGGCCAGGTCGGCGCCCGAGCTGTCGATGACCTTGCGATACCAGCCGAAGCTGTCCTTCTTGACCCGCCGCAGGTCGAGCAGGTCGAACTCCTCGCGGTTCACGTAGATGAAACCGTAACGCTTCGCCGCCCCCGAGTGGGTGGACACCAGGTCGATGGCCGACCAGGGGCAGTAGCCGAACAACTCGACCCCGTCGGTGATGGCCAGCTGGAGCTGTTCGATGTGCCGCCGGTAGTAGTCGATGCGGTAGTCGTCGTGGACGGCCCCGTCCTCACCCAGCTTCTCGAACGCCCCGATGCCGTTCTCGGTGATGATCAGCGGCAGGCGGTAGCGGTCCCAGAGGCGACGCAGGGTCGTGCGGACGCCGACCGGATCGATCTCCCACCCGAACGCGTTGGTCTGCAGGTGCTCGTTCTTGTGCGCTCGGTACAGGCCGACCTCACCGCGAACGATCTGCTGGTCGCCCTTGCGGGCGGCGAGGTCGGACGCATCGCCCCGCGACGCGCCCACCGTCTGGGTGGCGTAGTAGTTGATGGCGATGAAGTCCGGGCGTGCCGCCTCGAGGATCTCCAGGTCGCCGCTGGCGATCTCGGGCTGCACCCCACGCTCCACCATGTAGTTCCACGCCACCTGG
>NZ_JARKOT010000161.1 GCF_029977985.1 Propioniciclava sp.
CGCCGACAGGCCGTAGACGCCGCCGTAGAAGCGCAGGTTCTCGTCGACGGTCATGTCCTCGAACAGCGAGAACTTCTGGCTCATGTAGCCGATGCGCGGCTTGATGCGGGCAGGGTGGCGGGCGGCGTCCACGCCGAGCACTTCGATCGAGCCGGACGTGGGCGCGATCGTGCCCGTGAGCATGCGGATCGTCGTCGTCTTGCCCGAGCCGTTCGGGCCGAGGAAACCGAACACCTCGCCGCGGGCGACGTCGAAGGTGATGCCATCGACGGCGGCGAACGAGCCGTAGGTCTTGCGCAGGTCGCGGACGCGGACGGCGACCCCGGACGGTGTGGTCATTCGGCCAGCCTCCGGTGCATGCCCGCCACCGCCGCGCCGAAGATGACGACGGCGAACACCGCGAGGGCCCACAGCTGGGGAGCCAGGGCGGCGAAGCCCGCCCCCTGCACGTACGCGCCCCGCACGAGGCGCAGGGCGTGCGTCATGGGGATGAGGGCGGTCCAGGGCTGGAGGGCGGCCGGCATGGACTCGATCGGGAAGATGAACCCCGAGAGCAGCATCGTCGGCAGCATCACGAACATCATCGTCTGCTGCGCCTGCTGGCGGGTGTGGCTGGCGAGTGACACGAGCAGGCCGAGGCCCACATTGGTCAGCATGAACAGGGCCAGCCCCGTCAGCACCACCCAGACCGAGCCCTCGAACGGCACCCGGAACCACAGCGTGCCCAGGACCGCCACCACGAGCGCCTGCGCCCCCGCCAGAATCGTGTAGGGCACCACCTTGCCGATCAGGTACTCGGTGCGCGTGATGGGGGTCACGAACAGTTGCTCCAGCGTGCCCCGCTCGCGCTCCTTCACGATGGCCTGGCTCATGATGGCGAGCATGGAGATCATCATGATCGTCGCCACCAGGCCCGGGATCATGGTGTTCACCGTCCGCAACGACTGGTTGTAGACCACCCGCACGGACGCCGCCACGCCCGGCCCGGCGTCGGGCAGCGCGTTCAGTCCGCCGATGATGCGCACGGCGTACCCCGTGCCGACGGACGCCGTCTGGCTGTCCGCGCCGTCGACGACGACGCCGACCCCGGCGTTCTCTCCCCGCTCCAGGGCAGCCTGCGTGCCGGCCGGGATGACGACGGCGACCGCGACGGCGTCCGTGTCGAGGAGTGGTCGGAGGGCGTCCTCGCCGACCGGTCGGGCGACCACGTCGAAGTAGTCGGAGGCGGTGAAGGCGGCATCCAGCTGACGGCTGACCGGCGTGCGGTCGAGGTCGACGATCGCGACGGGCAGGTGGGTCACGTCGGCTGCGACGACGTAGCCGAACATGACCAGCTGGACGATCGGCATGGCCATCGCCATGCGCAGGAACATGGGGTCGCGGCGGAGCTGGAGGAACTCCTTCCAGACCAGCAGACGGAGGCGGCGTCCGTTCATCGGCGAGCACTCCTCCCGTAGAGGCGGACCGCTGCCGCGACCGCGACGACCGCATAGCCGGCCAGCAGGGCGAGCTGGGGCCAGAGGTCGGCGAAACCGGCCCCCTTGAGGAACACACCCCGCGAGATCGCGACCATCTCGCGCCCCGGGAACGCGTAGCTGAACACCTGGAGAGCCACCGGCATGGACTCGAGCCGGAACGCGAAGCCGGAGAGCAGGAACGACGGCAGGAAGGACACCATGAGAGCGGTGATGTTGGCCGTCTCGGGGGTGGGGGTGACCGACGAGATGATCAGGCCGATGGCCAGGGCGGCGAAGACGAAGACGACCGCACCCACCGTGAGCAGCGGAATCGACCCGCGCAGCGGGAGGCTGAACAACGTCATGCCCAGCCCGATGACGAGCCCCATCTCGACGAAGGCGAGCAGCGTCCACGGCAGCAGCTTGCCGATCACCAGTTCCGTGTGCGTCAGCGGGCTGACGAGCATCTGTTCGGCCGTGTGCTGGTCGCGTTCGCGGACGATGGTCACCGCCGTCTGCTGCACCGTGACGATCATGATGATCACCACCACCAGGCCGGGGATGAGGAAGATCGAGCTCAGCCGGTCGGGGTTGTACCAGGTGCGCACCCGCGGCTCCAGGACGCCGCCGGTCGGGCCGGACGTGGCCGCAGACCCCGTCGCGACCGCCCAGGAGGCGTACCCCTGTGCGTTCCAGCGCTGGTTGAGCGCGAGGGCGAACGCCTCCCCCATGCGGGCGGTGGTGGGGGAGCTGCCGTCGACCAGGACGAGGACGTCCCCGCGGACGCCGGCATCGGCGTCGCGGCCGAAGCCTGCCGGGATCGCGATGGCCGCAGCGGCCTCGCCGCGCTGGAAGGCGTCGTCGACGGCGTCCACCGAAGCGACGGACCCGCGCAGGTCGAAGAACCCGCCCGCGGTGAAGGCCGCCACGTAGGCGCGTGAGGCGGGGGACTGGTCGGCGTCCCAGACGACCGTGGGCACGT
>NZ_JARKOT010000168.1 GCF_029977985.1 Propioniciclava sp.
GTGAACAGCTTGGCCAACTCGACCGCGGCGGCCATCTTCACTCGCATCTTGGTCGTGCCGGCGGCGGCGGCTTCTGACAGCCACAGGCGGGCTCCCTCACCGAGGGCGAGGAAGTCGACCTCGCTGGCGGTCTTGGCCCGCGGGGTCCGGGACACCGCTGTTTCAGGAGGGTCGGGGAAGTGGCTGTCGATGAGCTGGGGGGTGCCCGGGGTGGCCCGCTGGTGCCGAGCCACCTCAACCGGCCCGGTAGCACCCACGTGGGTGATGACGACCTCCTCGTCAGCGCCGCGGCCGTGGGCGCGGACCCACACCGTCTGCCCACACAAGCCATGGGGGACGGAGTACTGGCCGGCTTCGAACGCCACCATCGGCGTGTTCGGTGGCACGACCCTGGTGAGGCCGAACGCGACCGTGAACGGTGTGGCGGCGACCGGGTGCAACCGCAGCTTCTCTTCGGCGAGCATGTCGACCGGCGCTCGGCGGGTGACCCGGTGCGGACGGCTGTTGACCAGCTCGCAGAACGCCAGGCAGGCGGCTTCCAGGTCGGCGAACGAGTCGTAGGCATCCCTGAGGTTCGCACTCGTAGGGACGAGGTCGGCCTTGGCGAGCTTCACGCTGGCTTCGGTGCCACCCTTGCTGGCGGGGTCGGCCGGTACGCACGTGTGGACCGTCACGTTGTAGTGGCGGGCGAACGCCACCAACTGCGGGTTCCGGACCGGGATGCCGGCGATGTGCTCACTGGTCACGGTCTTCTCGTTGTCTGTCAACACGTAGGTGGGCACGCCCCCGATCCGGCGAAAGGTGACGTCCAGGGCGGCGAACACGCTCGGCAGGGTCTTGTCCCGCAGCGGGAGTACCACCCGGAACCGGGACCAGGCCACCCACGCGACGAACAGGACCGTCTTCACCCCCTCGACCAGCGGTCCGTCACCGTAGTCGTACTGCAGCCACATGCCCGGTTCGGTGATCCACGGGCGGTGCACCCGCCGGTGCCCGACCCGCCACGCAGCCTTCGCAGCCGCGACCGCCCGCCTGGTGGTCCGTTCCGAGCCCGTGTAGCCCAGCCACACCAGCTTGGCGTGCACCCGGTCGGCACGGACCTTGCCCTGGGAGCGGTCGACCCACTCCTCGACCTTGTCCAGGTAGTCGTCGATCAACTGGGACCGGCGTGCCGGCCGGTCCAACTCCTGCCCGCCAGCAGCCCGTGCCTCGACGTAGCTCTTGACGGTGTGGTGGGAACAACCCGCCAGTTCGGCGGCGTCCCGATACGACCCGGTCAGGTCGTACGCATCCAAGATTTCCATGATTTCCTCGGCAGACTTCAACATGTCCCTTCCTCGAGTGGATGAGCGCTTCAGCACCGCCATCGCTACTCGAGGAAGGGACGCCAACCACGGACGCGGTCGGCAACGGATAGTCGTGTCGGGCAGATCCCATGACCGCCACCGGGCAGGTTTCATGACCGCCAGCGGGCAACTACATGACCGTCACTGGGCAGTTTCTCGTGGCCGCCAACAAGCCGTTCTCAACGCCATTGGGGTCAGCATGGGCATCACAGGCACCGCCGTAGTGGACCGATCACACCAGTTGGGTCGACAGCGCCGCTGCATCACGGTGTTCTGAACGGGGCCTTCCATGACCTGGACCTATGGCTTGGCGTTCACGTTGGCCTGTTTGGCCTGTGCCGCCGTCATCAGTTGGCGCCGCACACGCACGTCTGAGCGGAGGAGGGAAGCCTCACCGTGTTGATTCCCACCTTCCCGACTACGAGGGGGCATCTTCTCCGTTCATCGGAGCGGCTGCCCCCTCGCGCGTGTGTGAGCGAGCCGTCGGGCCCCTGCCGTCGAAAAACGATCATCCACAGTCTCGTCGGCGGTGACGGATTCGACCCTGCGAGGGCTAATGAGGAGGTGAGGGATGCGCGCGTGCGCACGAGCAGAGAGGACAGCGCGATGAACGATGTACTGGTGACGTTGGTGGGCAATGTGGGCGGCCCGGTCGACTGGCGGCAGGCGAACGTGGAGGGGGGCCGGGCGATCATCAACGTGGCCTGCACGCCGCGGATCAAGCGGAACGGCGAATGGAAGGACGGCCGCACCACGTGGTACCGCGTCACGGCGTGGCGGCGGCTGGCCGAGAACATCCGCGACAGCATCGGCAAGGGCGATCCGGTGATCGTCCACGGCAAGCTGACCACGCAGGCGTGGACGAATCAGAACGGGGAGCCCCGCGAGGACTTCGAGGTCGACGCCCTGTGGGTGGCGCTCGACCTGCGCCGGGGCCACTCCACCTTCATCCGCAACCAGCCGCGCCCGGTGGCGTCCGAGCCGCCCGACGACCTGGACGACGACGTCGAGAGCTACCGGGTCGACGCCGACGGCGTCGTGCTCGACGACGCCGACCTGAGGGAGGCGCCGGCCTCCACCGAGCTGAAGGAGGCGATCAGTCGCGCGTAAGCCGGCGGTGCTTGCTGGCGTGCGGGCGGGCGGCCTCGGCGCCGAGACGCTCGACCTTGTTGGCCTCGTAGTCGGCGAAGTTGCCCTCGAACCAGAACCAGGCCGCCTCGTCGTCGTCGTTGCCCTCCCATGCGAGGATGTGGGTCGCGACGCGGTCGAGGAACCACCGGTCGTGGGAGATGACCACCGCGCAGCCGGGGAACTCGAGCAGGGCGTCTTCGAGCGACTGGAGGGTCTCGACGTCGAGGTCGTTCGTCGGCTCGTCCAGCAGCAGCACGTTGCCGCCCTGCTTGAGCGTCAGCGCCAGGTTGAGGCGGTTCCGCTCACCACCGGAGAGGACGCCGGCCAGCTTCTGCTGGTCGGGGCCTTTGAAGCCGAACGAGGCCACGTAGGCGCGGGACGGCATCTCGAAGTTGCCTACCTTGATGTGGTCGAGACCGTCGGAGACGACCTCCCAGACGTTCTTCTTCGCCTCGATGCCGCCACGGCTCTGGTCGACGTAGCTGAAGCTGACCGTCTGGCCCACCTTGAGCTCGCCCGAGTCGGGCTGCTCCTCGCCGACGATCATCTTGAACAGCGTCGTCTTGCCGACGCCGTTCGGGCCGATGACGCCGACGATGCCTGCGCGGGGGAGTGTGAACGACAGGTCCTCGATGAGCACGCGGTCGCCGAAGCCCTTCGTGAGCTTCGTGGCGGCGAGCACGTCGGCGCCCAGGCGCGGGCCGGGCGGGATGTTGATCTCGGCGAGGTCGATGCTGCGGTTGCGCTCGGCCTCGGCGGCGAGCTCTTCGTAGCGGGCGAGGCGGGCACGGTTCTTGGCCTGCCGGGCCTTGGGGTTGGCGCGCACCCACTCGAGTTCCTTCTCGAGGATCTTGGCGCGCTTGGCGTCCTTCTTGCCCTCGATCTGGAGGCGCTGACGCTTGGTCTCCAGGTAGGTGGAGTAGTTGCCCTCGTACGGGTGCAGGCGGCCGCGGTCGATCTCGCAGATCCACTGCGCGACGTTGTCGAGGAAGTACCGGTCGTGGGTCACGGCGAGCACGGCGCCGGGATAGTTCTTGAGGTGACCCTCGAGCCAGTTCACGCTCTCGGCGTCCAGGTGGTTGGTGGGCTCATCGAGCAGCAGCAGGTCGGGCTGTTCGAGCAGCAGCTTCGCCAGCGCCACGCGGCGGCGTTCACCGCCGGACAGGTGGGTGACGGGCGAGTCGCCGGGCGGGCACTGCAGCGCGTCCATGGCCTGGGCGAGCTGGCTGTCGAGGTCCCAGGCGTTGCGGTGGTCGAGTTCTGTCTGCAGGTCGCCCATCTCGGCCATGAGGGCGTCGAAGTCGGCGTCCGGCTCGGCCATCTCCATGCCGATCTCGTTGAACCGGTCGAGCTTGGCCTTGGTGTCGGCGACGGCCTCTTCGATGTTCTGCAGGACCGTCTTGTCCTCGGTGAGCGGCGGCTCCTGCAGCAGGATGCCGACGGTCTTGCCCTTGGCGAGGTTCGCGTCGCCGTTGTTGGGCTTCTCCAGGCCGGCCATGATCTTGAGCATGGTCGACTTGCCGGCGCCGTTCGGGCCGACGACGCCGATCTTGGCGCCCTCGAAGAACGACAGCGTCACGTTGTCGAGGATGAGCTTCTCACCAGCCGTCTTGCGGACGTTGTGCATGGTGAACACGAATTCGGGCATGGACCATCCTGTCGGGTGCGGGTGGAATCGCCGACCAGTATAGGCCCGTCAGGACGCCGCCCCGCGCCCAGGGTGCCGCCGGATGACGAGCCAGCCGATCACCGCGCTGATCAGACCGATCAGCAGCCCGGCCACCAGGTCGCTCACGTGGTGCATGCCGAGGTAGAGCCGCGATGCGCCGACGCAGACGACGGCCACGACCCCGGCCACCGCCCAGGCGACCGGCACCCAGCGCGGCTTGTCGGAGGCGAGTGCGAGGAGGGTGAAGACCGCCATCAGGCACACCGTCGCGCCGACGTGACCGCTCGGGAAGCTGGCTTCGGGCAGGCCGAAGTCCATCTGCTCCACCCCCTCGGGCCGGGCGCGGGCCACCAGCAGGGCGGCGGTCTGGTAGACGAGGGCTTCCAGGGCGACCGCAACGAGGGGCACGAGCGCGAGCCACCACTGGCGCGTCGTGAGCCACAGCACGACCACCGCCACGACGGCGATGAGCGGAGCCCCGATCACGCCGAAGAGTTGCGAGGCGGCCAATGCCAACAGATCGAGGGTCGGCGTCAGGCCCGCCTGCAGCTGCTGGTTGACGACAGACTCGTTACCGACGCCCTCGCGGGGCAGGACGAACTCGCCCACGAGGTAGACGATCGCGAGCAGCGCCAGCGCGGGCAGCAACCCGCGGATCGCGATGTCCCGCGCCACCGACCGTTTCGTCGGCTCCGAGGTGTCGTCGCGGTAGCGACGCACGAAGGAACCTGCCATGAAGACCCCCTTGTCAGGGGAGAGTGTAGGGCTCAGTCAACGTCGCGGGGGCCGCCAGGTGAAGACCGGTGGTCGGCGCTCGGCGAAGGCGTCCCGCCCCTCGAGCAGGTCGGGGGACGCGTTCGCCCGCCGCACCCACGCGATGGCCGTTTCGGCGCTCAGGTCGCGGCGCACGAGCCCGTCGACGATCTCCTTCGAGGCGCGCACCGTGAGCTGGCTCAGCTCGGTGATGCCCCGGGCGACCTCCAGGGCGCGGTCGAACGCGCTGCGGTCTGCGACGACCTCGTTGACCAGGCCCAAGGCGAGGGCCCGTTCGGCGGTGATGCGCCGGGCGGTGAACAGCAACTCCTTGGTGACCGCGGGGCCCATGAGATGGATCATCCGCTGGGTCGCCGAGACGGGGAACACGATGCCGAGCTTCGCGGGCGGGATCGAGAACTGCGCGCCCGCGCCGGCGATCCGCAGGTCGGCGCCCAGCGACAGTTCACACCCGCCGCCGTGGCAGTGCCCTTCGACGGCAGCGATGACCGGTTTCGGGCTGCGCGCCAAGGCCTCCTCGGCGTTGATCGGCCCCTCGGCGTGGTGCAGGGCGTCGAGATCGGCGATGTCGGAGCCGGCGCAGAACGAGCCGCCCGCCCCGTGCACGACCGTGACGAGCAGGTCGTCGTCGGCGTCCACCTCGGCCATCACCGCCGGAACCTGACGCCACATCGCGTCCGTCATCGCGTTCCGCTTGTCGGGTCTGTTCAACGTGACGACGGCGACGTGGCCGTCCCGGGCGAGGTCGATGGAACCCATGGCTCCATCCTGCCGCGACTCGTCGCCCCGCCGAGCCATCGACGCCGGTTGGGCGCAGGGACGCCGCGCAGACCCGGCGTTTCTGACCCCAGGCGGCGTCAGGGGTGGGCCACCAGCAGTTCGGCCAGCGTGAACGCCTGACGGCCCTGGAGGTCGGCGAGCTGGGTGCGGCAACTGAACCCGTCGGCGAGCACGATGGCGTCCGGTCCGGCGGCGGCCAGCGCCGGGCCGAGCTGGGTCTCGAACACGGCCTTGCTGAAGTCGTAGTGACCCGCGACCATGCCGTGGTTGCCCGCCAGCCCGCAGCAGCCGCCGACCTTGACAAGCGTTGCGCCGGTGGCGCGCAGCAGCCGTTCCTCTGCCCCCCACCCCATCACGGACGCCTCGTGGCAGTGCGGCTGCGCGACGATCGTGTGCCCCGACAGGTCGGGCAGGCCGTAGCCATCGGCCGAGGCCAGCAGCTCGGCCAACGTGTGCGTCGCCGCTGCCACCTCGGCGACCCGCGGGTCGTCCACGAGTTCGAGGGCGTCCGAGCGCCAGACCGCCTGGCAGCTCGGCTCGGTCCCCACGATCGGGACGCCGCGGGCGGCGAACGGGTGCAACACGTCCGTGGCCGTCCGCAACTCGCGTGCCGCGTGCTCGAGCTGGCCGGTGGTGATCCACGTCAGGCCGCAGCAGGCTTTGCGTTCCAGCAGCCGCGGCGTCCACCCCGCCTCGATCAGCACCGCCGCGGTCGCCGCCACGTTGTTCCCCTCGAACGCGTCGCTGAACGAGTCCACCCACACGACGGCCTCGCCGCGGCTCGGTGCGGCACTCCGTTCGTCAGGCTCAACCAGCGGGGGTCGAGTCAGCGAACGGGCCACCGCCGCCCGGTTGGACCCCGAGGCCAGCCGGGGCATGCCGCGCCGGGCATCGACACCGGCGAGCCACGTCACGAGCCGGGACAGACCTGGCGTCTGCAGCGCCACGTTCCCCAGCCGACCCAGCAGGGGGGAGGACGACGCCAGCCGGCCCCACATCGGCAGCCAGCCCATGGAGTAGTGGTCCCGCGGGCGGAGCCGCCCCCGGTAGGCCTCCTGCAGCACGCTCGACTTGTAGGCGGCCATGTCGGTCCCCGTGGGGCAGTCACGGGCGCAACCCTTGCACGACAAGCACAGGTCCAAGGCCTCGTGCACCTCGGCGGCCCGCCAGCCGTCGGTGACCAGCGTCCCGTTCACCATCTCCTGCAGCACGCGGGCGCGGCCGCGCGTCGAGTCCTTCTCGGCCCGTGTCGCCTGCCAGCTGGGGCACATGACGTTGGTTCCGGTCGACGCCACGCACTTGCCCACCCCGGTGCAGCGGTGCACGTCCTCGACGAAGCGTGGGTGCGTCCGGAGCAGGGGCGAGCGGCGTGCCGCGACGGCCCGCAGGTCGGCGTCCAGGGGGGCCGGATCCGCGAGGACGCCGGGGTTGAGCAGGTTGTCCGGGTCGAAGATGCGTTTGACGGCCGCGAACAGGGCCAGTGCCTCCGCCGAGTACATCCGGGGCAGCAACTCCGAGCGAGCCCGCCCGTCGCCGTGCTCGCCGGACATCGACCCGCCGAATGACGCCGCCAGGTCGGCCGCCTCCTCCACGAACCGCCGATAGGACGCCGCCCCCTCGGCCTCCTGCATCAGCGGGAAGTCGATGCGGCAGTGCACGCAGCCGTCGCCGAAGTGCCCGTAAGGAAGCCCGTGCAGCCCGTGCCGGGCGAGCAGCGCGTCGAACGCCCGCAGGTAGGCGCCGAGCCGCGCCGGGGGCACGGCGGCGTCCTCCCAGCCCGCGTGGGCCGGCCGGTCGAGGCTGACGCCGGCGAGCCCGGCGCCGTCCGCGCGGATCTTCCACAGGGCGGCGGCGACGCTCAGGTCGTCCACCACTTCGCCGTCGAGGCACGCGGACGCCGCCAGTAGCCCCGCAGCGCGTTCGGCCATGGCGTCGCGATCGTCGTCGACGAGCTCGACGAACACCCAGCCGTCGCCCTCGGGCAGCCGCGGGACGGCGTCGGCCCCGAGCGCCCGCAACACCACGTCGACGATCCGTCGGTCCATGCCCTCCACGGCGGTGGGGGAGAAGGGGAGGATCCTCGGCATCGCGTCGGCGGCGTCCGCCATCGTCGGGTAGCCGAGCGCGAGCATGGTCTTGTGCGGTGCGTCCGCGACGAGCCGCACGGTGGCCCGGGTCACGACGGCGAGCGTGCCTTCGCTGCCGGCGAGGAACTTGGCCACGTCGAAGCCGTTCTCGGGCAGGAGCCACTCCAGCGAATACCCCGACACCTGGCGGCTGAAGGTGGCGAACTGGGTGCGGATCACGCCGAGGTTGGCCTGCACCAGCGCGTGCAGCGCGCGCAGGGTCGGGGAGTCGGTGGCCGTCAGGTCGGTGCGGCTGTCGAGGGTCAGCCGCTCACCTGTCCCTGTGATGACGTCGAGGGCGACCACGTTGTCGGAGGTCCGGCCGTAGCCCAGTGCGCGGGGGCCGCAGGCGTTGTTGCCGATCATGCCGCCGACGGTGCAGCGCGTGAACGTGGAGGGGTCGGGGCCGAACCGCAGGCCGTAGGTTCGGGCGGCACGGGACAGGACGTCCTGGACCACGCCGGGGTCGACGACGGCTGTGCGTGCCTCGGCGTCGATCGCGTGGATCGTGTGGAGGTGCCGGGCGGCGTCCACCACCAGTCCCGGGCCTACCGCGTTCCCCGCGCACGACGTGCCGGCGCCTCGCATCGTGAGGGGGATTCCGCGGGTGCGGCAGGCGTTCACGAGGGCGACGAGTTCGGAGCGGTCGCGTGGGGTGGCCACCCCGCGTGGCACGACCCGGTAGAGGGAGGCGTCGGTGGAGTACAGGGCACGCGTGAGCGTCGAGTCGTCGGGCAGGGGCACGCCGTCGTGGTGCAGCAGCAGGTTCAGCGTGTCCCACAAGGCGTCGGCGCTCACCGCCTCAGTCTTGCACCTCGGCGACGGCCCGCATCGCGCGTCCGAGTGCCTCGTAGTCGTCGGGGGCGACGGCGTCGACGAGTAGGCGCCGAACGCCCTCCACGTGCTTCGGCGCGGCCCGTTCGAGCAAGGCGTAGCCGTCGTCGGTGAGGGTGGCGATGACGCCGCGGCGATCGTCGGGGCACGGTGTGCGGGTGACGAGTCCCTTGCGCTCCATGCGCGTCACCGTGTGGGTGAGCCGGGATCGCGACTGGCGGGCGGCACTCGCCAAGTCCGACATGCGCCGCGCCCGGCCCTCGGACTCCGACAACCTCACGAGGATCTCGTACTCGGCAAGGTCGAGGCCGTAGGCGCGCAGGTCGGCGTCCAGCCCCTCTTGGATGTGAGCGACCCCATCGAGGAACGCGCGCCACACCCGCTGCTGCGGCAGCGTGAGCCAGCGGACCTCGTTCGACGACATGCCACGATCCTACCCGTTCTTGACCATTCAATCTTCTCGGTCCCCTAGACTGTCCCAAACGCCGCCGGCAGGGGGGCCGGCGAGGGGAGGATTCCATGACGACCATCGAGCAGGTGCTCGCCGAACGACCGCCCACCGTGGGAGCGATGTTCCTCGAGCGCGTGGCCGCGACGCCCGACGGCGAGGCGCTCCGCTACCCGGACGCGAGCGAGAACTGGCAGTCGCTGACCTGGGCCCAGACCAAGGACGACATCTGGGACATCGCCGCCGGACTGCTGGCCCTGGGGCTGCAGCTGGAGGAGCGGGTCGCCATCGCGTCGAACACGCGCCTCGAATGGGTGCTGCTCGACCTGGCCGTCAACTGCGCGGGCGGCGCCACCACGGCGGTCTACCCGAACACCCAGGGGCCCGAGTTCGCACACATCGTCTCGCATTCGGAGTCGCACTACTTCGTGGCCGAGAACGTCGAGCAGCTCACGAAACTGCGCAACTCCGCGGTCGACCCGGCCCAGATCCGCGCGGCGATTCTGCTCGACGGCACCGACGAGGACGCCCTCTCGCTCGATGACCTGCGCGCCAAGGGCCGCGCGCACTTGGCGGAGCATCCGTCGGCGGTCGACGACGCGGTGAAGGCGACCGGACCGGGCACCTTGGCCACCCTCATCTACACCTCCGGCACGACCGGTATGCCGAAGGGCGTCGAGCTGACTCACGGCAACTGGACCTACGAGGGCGTCGCGATCGACGAGCTCGACA
Organism: Propioniciclava sp.; assembly: GCF_029977985.1. Taxonomy (GTDB): domain Bacteria; phylum Actinomycetota; class Actinomycetes; order Propionibacteriales; family Propionibacteriaceae; genus Propioniciclava. Next base: position 9,841 of record NZ_JARKOT010000168.1, read on the forward strand.
TCATCCAGCACGACAAGCTCCAATACTTCTGGCTGCCGCTGTCCCACGTGTTCGGCAAGGCCGTCATGATGATTCAGCTCCGCATCGGCTTCGCCTCGGCCGTCGACGGCCGGCAGGACCGCATCGTGGCCGGGCTCGGGGCCACCCGGCCCACCTTCATGTGCGGTGCCCCCCGGGTCTTCGAGAAGGTCCGCAACGCGGTGAAGGCGAACTCTGCCGGCGGCGTCAAGGGCAAGATCGCCCGCTGGGCGTTCCGCGTCGGCCGCCGCTCGCACGCGCAGCGATTGGCCGGACGTCAACTCCCGGGCCTGCTCAAGGTGCAGTACGCCGTCGCCGACAAGCTCGTCTTCAGCAAGCTGAAGGAACGCATGGGGGGCAACATCGAGTTCTTCATCTCCGGGTCGGCGAAGCTGAGCTCGCAGGTGCAGGAGTGGTTCTACTCGGCGGGCATCGTCATCGTCGAGGGCTACGGTTCCACCGAGACGTCCGCCGTCGCGGCGGTGAACGTGCCGACGAAGCCGCGCTTCGGCACCGTGGGGCCGGCTCTGCCGGGGTCGGAGTTCCGTATCGCCGACGACGGCGAGATCCTCTTCCGCGGGCCAGGAGTCATGCGCGGCTACCACAAGGATCCGGAGCGAACCGCGGAGGTGCTCGTCGACGGCTGGTTCCACACCGGCGACATCGGCGAGCTGGACGCGGACGGCTACCTCCGCATCACCGACCGCAAGAAGGACCTCATGAAGACCTCCGGCGGCAAGTACGTGGCGCCGCAGAAGGTCGAAGGCACGCTGGCGGCCAACATCCCCTACGTGTCGCAGGTGGTGGCGGTCGGCGACGGCCGCAAGTACGTGTCGGCGCTGTTCACGCTCGACCCCACTTCGGTCGAGAACTGGGCGAGCCGCCACGGCAAGGAGGGGCTCAGCTACGCCGAGCTCACCCAACTGCCCGAGATGCGCGCCTCCATCGACCGCTTCCTCGCCCGGGCGAATGCCAAGCTCGAACGGTGGGAGACGGTGAAGCGGTACGCGATCCTCGACCACGAACTCACGGTGGAGGGCGGTGGGGTCACGGCGAACATGAAGCTGCGCCGCAGCCAGCTCGCTGACACGTACGCCGACGTCGTCGACTCGCTCTACGACGCCGAGCCCGAGGATTGAGCGGAGGCCGGTGAGCGCCGTCTTCCGCATCCCCCAGCGGTGGGTCGACCTGGACGCCCAGGGGCACGTCAACAATGCCGCAGTGCTCGACTACCTGCAGGAGGCGCGCGTCGCTCTCCTCCAGGACAGCCCGGCTGCGCACCTGCTCGGCAACGGCATCATCGTCGCCGGCCACCAGGTCGAGTACTTGGCGTCGATCGCCTTCGGGCCCGAGCCGCTGGAGGTTGCCGTGCGCGTCGGGGACGTCGGCGCGGCCCGGTTCACCGTCGCCTACGAGGTGTTCGAGCACGGACGCCTCGTCGTCCGCGCCCGCACCGTCCTCGCCCAGTTCGACTTCGCGGCCGGGCGGCCGACGCGGCTGGGGGTGTCCGAACGGTCCTGGCTGGCGTCCGTGGCCGAGCCGCTGGAGCCCCTGCGCGACGTCGGCCGCTGGCGGGTGGGTGCGGCGGCGCACGAACACCCCATCGCGGTGCGCTGGTCGGACATCGACCGCTACGGCCATGTCAACAACACGCTCTACTACGACTACGTCGCCGAGGCGCGGGTGGCGCTCTACGGCGAGCTGCTGCCCGACGCCATCCGCGCCACCATGGAGGCGCAGGCGGCGCGGACGTGGTTGCTCGTGCGGCAGGATCTGAGCCACACCGCCCAGATGACGTATCAGCGGGAGCCTTACGTCGTGCGGACGGCCGTCGGTGCACTCGGCCGGACCTCGTCGACGCTGGCCGCCGAGATCGTCGAGCCGGTGACGGGGAGGATCACGGCCCGCTCGACCTCGGTCGTCGTTCACGGGGACGCCGCCGGTCGCCCCGCACCCCTGCCGGAGGAACTGCGGGTCGCGGGCGAACGGTGGCCGGCGGTCGCCTCATGACCGAGGTGTGGCGCTGCGCCGTCCTCGGCCAGCCGGTGGGGCACTCGTTGAGCCCGCTGATCCACACCCGTGCCTACGAGGTGCTCGGCATCGCCGATCGTTGGCACTACGGGCGCCACGAGGTGGGCGTCGCCGATCTCCCCGCCTTCGTCGCCGGCTGCGGCCCGGAGTGGGTCGGGCTGTCGTGCACGGCACCCCTGAAGTCGGCCGTGCTGGGTCTGGGAGAGGCATCCGAGATCGCGCGGCGGCTCGACGCGGGCAACACCTTTCTCTTCGGGACGCCTGCCCGGGTGGAGAACACCGACGTGACGGGGCTCGTCGGTGCCTTCGCGCGTGCCGGCATCACGCGCGCGCGCACGGCACTGCTGCTCGGCAACGGGGCCACCGCCCGATCGGCGCTCTACGCGCTGTCGACCATGGGCCTCACGGAGGCGCTCGTCCTGGCCCGCTCGCGCGAGCGGGCGGAGGCGTCCTTGGGGGCACTTGCCGGGAGCCTCGGCGTCCGGCTCGAACACGGCGCCTGGGGGAGCGTGCCGGACGCCACGGCCGACGTCCTCGTGTCGACCGTGTCTGCGCCGCTGCCGCCCGCGGTGGCCGCAGGGCTCGTCGCAGGCGTGGGGGCGTCCTTCGATGTGACCTACAACCATTACCCGACACACCTCGACCAGGCGGCCCGCGCCGCGGGGATCGTGCAGCTCTCCGGTCTCGACCTACTCGTGGGGCAGGCCCTGGATCAGATCAGGTTGATGACGGGCCTCGACTGCCCGGCCGAACCGCTGCTGGCCGCGGCCCTCGACGCCCTGAATCGCACGACGCCGGAGGGTGCTTGATGCCATTGGCTAGGCTGGATCGACACTCTTTCGAACATGAGGAGATCCATGCCGTCCGATCCGCACCCGGAGACCCTGACCGAGCTGTCCACCGCCCGGCCCGATGCCCCCGTGGTGTCGGTGTACCTCGACACCGATCCCCGCAAGCCCGAGAACAACTCCGACAACCCGGCTTGGCTCGTTGAACTGCGCAACAGCCTGCGCGAGGTCGGGGCAGCGATCGACGCCGAGGGCGACCGCGACACCGTGCTCGCCTGGCGCGCTGCGGAGCGTCAGATCGAGGAGGACGTGCGCGACCTGACGCCGGCTCAGCGTGGCCGGTCGGTGGCGCTGTTCTGCACCCTCGACGGCAGCTTCCGCGAGCGGATCACCTCGCAGCTGACGCTCGACGCCTCCCAGGCCCGTTGGGACGAGCGGCCGTGGATCACGCCGCTCGTCGACCTGGTCGACCGAGGGCGCGCTGTGGCGATCGTCCTGCTGGACGCCGACGAGATGAGCGTCCTGCGGTGGTGGGACGGCCGCATCGTCGACGGCACCGAGACGGGTGTCGAGTTCGACCTCGAGCTGTGGCGTTCCAGCCGGGGCGGGAGCGAGGTGGCCGGCTGCCCAAGCTGCGGACGCACGAGCAGCAGGTGGAGGCGCGCGCCGAGGAGTACACGAAGCGGTTCCTTGCGGACGCCGCCGATCAGCTGGTCAGGGCTCTGCCGGGGCTCGACGTCGCCTCGATCGTCATCGCGCACGCTCCCGGAACGCTGGAGGCCTTCGTCGAGGCGCTGCCGGCCCAGGTGCGCGACCGCGTCGGGGCAACGGTCGAGGCGCAGATCACCGGCGAGGACGCCCCGGCGGTCGCCGAGCGCCTCGCCGACACGATCGCCGAGGTGACCCGCGAACGCGACGGCAAGGTGGCGGCGGACGCTCTGGCCCAGGCAGCCATGACGGACGGGCGCGGTGAGATCGGCGGGGCGGCCGTCCTGCGTGCGCTCGCCGAGCAGCGGGTCGAGCACTTGGTCGTCGTGCCCGGTCTGGAGCTGGCCCGCGCCGACGTGACCCCCGAGGCGCGCACCTTTCTCGGAGACCTCGCCGATGACCTGCTTCTGGAGCGTGCCTTCGAGCAGGCCGCGGAGACCGGCGCGAACGTCACGGTGGTCGACCACCCCGGCCTCGCGGCTGAAGGCGGCATCGCGGCACTGACGCTCTGGTAACGCCCCACCGTCGGGCGAGCCACCACGTGAACCACGGCATCAGCGCTGGTCGATCTGGCCGAGACCGCGTGAGCGGAGCGTGTCGCGACCCGCGCGAATCCCGGGCTGCGGAGCGCCCCCGACATCCTTGTCGGGGGCGCTCCTTCCTGAGGGTTCGGTGCGCTGGTGTGCCCTTCCACGCTAGACCACCACCCGCGGCGTCCGCCACCCCCGAAAGGGTCTCAGCTCTCGCGCACCTCCGATCGATCGCCGCTCCACAAGGTGTGATAAACCCCCTCGGTGTCGATGCGCCGGTAGGTGTGCGAGCCGAAGAAGTCGCGCAGCCCCTGAGTGAGGGCGGCGTTGGTGCGTTCGGCGCGGACGAGGTCGTAGTAGGCGAGTGCCGACGCGAACCCGGGGATCGGGACGCCGGCCGTCGCCGCTGCGGCCACCACCCGACGCCAGGCGGGATTGGCCTCGGTGAGGCCGGCCCGGATGCTGGGCGCCTCGAGAAGCGTCGTCAGGTCGGCTGCGGCGTACTCGTTGCTGATCCGGTCGAGGAGCTTCGCCCGGATGATGCAGCCCGCTCGCCAGATGCGGGCCACGGCGCCGACGTCGATCGTCCAGCCGTATTCGGCCGCCGCGACGCGGATGAGGTCCAGCCCCTGCGCGTAGGCGATCACCTTGGCGCACCACAGCGCGTTCTTCACGTCGTCGACGAAGGCGGTGCGGTCGGCGTCCGCGATCTGGCCGTCGGGGCCGGTGAGCGCCGCCTTGGCCGCGGCGCGCAGGTCGGGTGAGCTGGACGCCGCCCGGGCGAACACGGCCTCGGCGATGGCTGCGGCGGGGACGCCGAGGCGGAGGGACTCCTGGACGGTCCAGGTGCCGGTGCCCTTCATGCCCCCGGCATCCACGACGATGTCGACGAGCGGCTTGCCGGTAGCGGCGTCCACCTGCCGGAGCACCTCGGAGGTGATCTCGATGAGGTAGGAGTCGAGGTCGCCGGTGTTCCATTCGGCGAAGACGTCAGCCGCCTCGATGGCGGTCAGACCGATGCCCTGAAGGAGGTCGTAGGCCTCGCCGATGAACTGCATGTCGGCGTACTCGATGCCGTTGTGGACCATTTTGACGAAATGGCCGGCCCCGTCGGTGCCGATGTAGGTGCAGCAGGGCTCCGGGCCGTCGGGGCTCTCGAACGTGGCGGAGATGTCCTCGAGCATGCGCCCCACGTAGGCGTAGGAGTGCTCGGAGCCGCCCGGCATGATGGACGGGCCCTCGAGCGCGCCGATCTCACCGCCGGAGATGCCGGCGCCGACGAAGTGGAGATCGTGGGCGCGCAGCTTCTCTTCGCGGCGGCGCGTGTCCTGGAAGAAGGCGTTGCCGCCGTCGACCACGATGTCGCCGGGTTCCAGCAGGGGGACGAGTTCGTCGATGACGGCATCAGTGCCCGCTCCGGCCTGCACCATGATGACGATGCGGCGCGGCTTCTCCAGGGAGTCGACGAACTCCTCGATGGTCTCGGAAGCGATGAAGTTCGCCTCGGGATGGGCCGTCAGGACGCCCTCGGTGCGGGCCCACGTACGGTTGAACACGGCGGTGGAGTAGCCGTGGTTCGCGAAGTTGCGGGCCAGGTTGGAGCCCATCACCGCCATGCCGATCACGCCGATCTGCGCCGTTGCTGTCTTGTCGCTCATGGGCCCATCTTGCCGTAGGGACTGCTGGCCGGGCCGCTATTCGGCGGCGGGGCCGGAGTGGGGTTGCTAGGCTCCCCCCCATGGCCAACGACGCAGCGACGGGTTCGGATGCCACGATCTATGATGTTGCCCGGGTGGCCGGGGTCAGCCCGTCGACGGTGTCGCGGGCGTTCTCGCGCCCGGGGCGCGTGAGCGCCAAGACCGCTGACCACATTCGCAAGGTGGCCGAGGAGCTGGGGTATCGGGCGCGCGAGGTGGGCCGGACGACGGCGAAGAGCACCACGAAGATCATCGGGCTCGCCGTCGCGGACATCACCAACCCGTTCAACTTCCGCGTGATCCGGGGGTGTCAGGCGGCGGCCGCGGAGGCTGGTTTCGTCGTGACGCTGATCGACGCGCAGGAGTCGGAGGCGATGGAGCGCGAGATGCTGCGGCGGTCGATGCCGCTGCTCGACGGCCTTGTCATCGCGGGTTCTCGTCTCTCAGACACCGAGCTGCGCACCGTGGCGAAGACGCTGCCCGTCGTGGTGCTGACCCGGCGCGTGGCGGGTCTGCACTGCATCGTGCCGGACATGGCCCACGGCGCCCGCAAAGCCGCCGAGCATCTGGTCGGTCTCGGCCATCGGAGCATCACGTACCTGGCGGGGCCAGAGGCGTCCTGGGGCGATGGGATCCGCTGGCGAGGCGTCCGCGATTCGGCTGGCCAGCTCGGGTTCACGGAGCATCGCGTCGGCCCGTTCGCGCCGACCCTGCAGGGTGGCCGCGGGGCCGCCGAGGTCATCGCGGCGCGGCGCGCCAAGGCGGTCATCTGCTTCAACGACCTGATGGCGATCGGCCTGATGAAGGGCCTCGCCGAGCGGGGCATCCGGGTGCCCGAGCAGGTGAGCATCGTCGGGTTCGACAACATCTTCGCGTCGGCGCTCGTCGCGCCGGGCCTGACGAGCGTCGCTGCCCCGCTCACCATGCTGGGGGACGCCGCCGTCCGCGTCATCGTCGCCCGCCTCAACGGCACCAAGCCACCCGAGAACCTCCCCGTCACCGTGCCCGTCCGGCTGATGGTCCGGGGGAGCACGGGTCCGGCGTAGGCCCTGGCCGCTCGTCGGTAAGGACGCCGCTTAGGGGCAACCACGCCGCGTAGACGCGGCGTTTGTGGTCCTAAGCGGCGTTGGGTGCGGCCTAAACGGCGTCCATGTGCCCAAGCGGCGTCCATGTGCCCAAGCGGCGTGCCTGTCATGCCGCCCGCGTCTACCGATCCATCGTCAGCTCCCCGATCCTCTCGCCGCGCAGTTCCCCCACACCACCGCCTAGGGCACGAGCGGACGAGTGCGCCCACGAAGCGCCCCTGACGCACGAACTCGCAGGCGGAGCGTCAATGTCGGAGAGCAGTCCACCTCGGCCGGTCAGTCGGCGACGGCATCCGGCCGGGGCGGGCGCACCGTGCGGGGGAGGACATGCCACGCGCCCAGCACGATCGCAAACAGCGCGGCCGCACCGGCGGCGTCCAGCACCGAGTGCTGCTTGAGGAAGCAGGTCGACGCGGCGATGAGGACGCAGGCGACCCACGCAGCGACGCGCACCCATGCTCGACGCACGTACCGGCTCGCCGCGATGCAGTGCGCCACGACGATCGACGTGTACACGTGCAGACTCGGGAAGACGTTCGCCGGGTCGTCGAAGCCCTGCAACCCCGCCACCACGGCGGTCGCCCAGCCCTGGTCGGGGTAGACCTCTGGTCGCAGCGTCACCGTCGTCGGCCACAGCGTGTAGCCGATGAGGCACGCGGTCATGCCGACGATGAGCAGCCACGCGAACCGCGGGATCTCCCGGAACGCCCGGAGGTCCACCGCGTAGAGCCACGCGATGCCCCCCAGCAGGAACGGGAACCACGCGAGGTAGCCGACGATCCAGGTCGCGTCGAAGGGCACGAGGGCGTCCAGCGGCGACTCGACCACGATCATGGACGCCGTGTCGCGCCCCTCCAGCGCGAAGTACCACGCGAGGAACACGGGCAGGTACGCCAGCGGAAGCAGGCGTTTCCCGAGCGTCACGCCCGCACCCTACCGGCGCCCTCACACGTCGACGGGCGGCGTCCATGGCTGAAGGAACTCGTTGCCGGGGAGCCCTTCGACAGCCAGCAGCAGGCTCCCGGCCGTGGCGCCGTCCAACTGCTCGCGGATGATGTCCGCGTGGCCGGCATGCCGCGCGAACTCCTCCACGTGATGCATCAGCCGGAAGCGCTTGTTGGCCCGCAACCGTTCGGTGACGCCGAACCAGGGCGCTGGGTCCTCCAGGGTCTCCGCGTCCGGATCGGCGTCGGCCACGGCCGCCAGGTACGGGCCTACGGCGGCGTCGAACCGCTCCAGCACCGCGGTCAAGGTGTCACCCGGCAGCATCTGCAGGTTCTCGAAGTACGCCTCGAAGCGGTCATCGCGCGGCGGGAGGCCGTCCGCGGCGTCCGCGTAGGCCTCGCAGATGGAGGCCGCATGCTTCAGCAGGGCGCCGATGGACAACGCGCTGCGCAGTGGCGTGGCACGCGCCTGGTCGTCGGAGAGTCCGTGCGCAGCGTTGCGGAGCGCGCGGAGCTGGTCGTCGAGGTAGCCCACGAGGGCTGCGGATTCGGTGTACTGGTCTGGCTTGAGCATGTGCCCAGCATCCCGCCGAACTAGGACAGTTTCTGTCCGCAGCCTCTGGCACACTCGGTTCATGCCCGACACGACCGCCCGTGTGCTGCGCCTGCTCTCGCTGCTGGAGGCGCGGGCCCAGTGGTCCGGCACGGAGTTGGCCGATCGCCTTGGCGTCACCACGCGCACCATCCGTCGCGACATCGAGCGGCTTCGCTCGCTCGGTTACCCGGTCGCGGGGGAGCACGGCGCCGAGGGTGGCTACCGGCTCGGCCGCGGGCTGCGCCTGCCGCCGCTGCTCCTCGCCGACGACGAGGCGGTCGCCGTGGCCGTCGCTCTCCGCGTGGCCGCCGGCTCGCACGTGACCGGGGCCGGCGAAGCGGCCGTGCGGGCCCTCGGCAAGCTCGATCAGGTGCTCCCGGCCGCCCTCCGCGATCACGTGCGCGCGCTGGGTCAGGTCATCGACGTGCGCCGGCCCACCGGCGACGTGGACGCCGACGCCCTCGTCACGCTCGCCACGGCCGTCCGCGACCACACGCGGGTCCGCTTCGCCTACGGCGATCCGCCCTCCGAGCGCGACGTCGAGCCCACGGGCGTCGTCACGACCGGACGCCGCTGGTACCTCCACGCCTTCGACCCCGACCGCGACGACTGGCGCACCTTCCGCATCGATCGCATGGACGCCGTCACCGCCACCACGTGGCGCTTCCGTCCGCGCCCGGGTCCGGACCCGGCCGACGACGTCCGCCGCGCCGTCGCCCACGCGTGGCGGGGCACCCCGTACACCGTCGTCTACGACGCCCCGCCCGACGCGGTCGCCGCCGCCGGCTGGTGGGGACCTGAGGTGCGCCTCACGGCGCTGCCCGGTGGCCGCACCGAAGTGCGCGGCGAGGAGGACCGGCTGGAGACGCTCGCGTGGTACCTCACTCGGGCGGGCCTCGCCCTCGACTGTGCGCTCACCGTCGTCGAGCCCGACGCCCTCCGCGACGCGTTCATCCGCCTCGGCAACCGGGTCGCCGGGTTCGGCGGCGCTGTCAGCGCCGGTACGTGATCCGCCCGGCCCACACCGTCAGCTCGACCGGGTCGGGGAGCTCGCGGCCGTGGTACGGGTTGTTCCGCGACCGGGACGCCGACGTGTTCTTGTCGACCGTCGCCCGGCGCGTCGGGTCGACGAGCACCAGGTTCGCCGGCTCGCCCACAGCGATCGGACGCCCCTGGTGCGCCAGCCGGCCGATGCGCGCCGGCGTCGCGGACATGCGCTCGACGAGCGTCGCCCAGTCCATGCGGCCGGTGTCGACCATCAGCTCCTTGACCACCGCGAGCGCCTGCTCCAGCCCGAGCATGCCGGGCAGGGCGACGTCGAACGGGTGGTCCTTGTCCTGGACGGCGTGCGGGGCGTGGTCGGTGCCGACGATGTCGATCGTGCCGTCGGCGAGCGCCTCGCGGACCGCTTCCAGGTGCTCGGAGGTCCGCAGCGGCGGGTTCACCTTGAACGTGGTGTCGTAGGTCTCGACGTGCGGCGTGTCCAGCAGGAGGTGGTGGGGGGTGACCTCGGCGGTCACGTTGATGCCGCGCTTCTTCGCCCACCGGATGACGTCGACGCTCTCCGCGGTCGACAGGTGGCAGGCGTGGTAGCGGCCGCCGGTGAACTCGGCGAGCATCACGTCCCGCGCGATGATGGTCGATTCGGCGACCGTCGGCCAGCCGCCGAGGCCGAGGCGCCCAGAGATCTCCGACTCGTGCGCGCACGCACCCGGGCCGGCCAGGCGCGGGTCCTGCGCGTGTTGGGCCACGACGCCGTCGTAGGGCTTCAGGTAGGTGAGTGCCCGGCGCATGAGGAGGCTGTCGGACACGCACGCGCCATCGTCGGAGAACACCCGGACGCCGGTGGCGGCCATGAGCCCCAGCTCGGCCAGCTCGTGGCCTTCGCGTCCCTTGGTCACCGCGCCGATCGGTACGACCTCGCACGATCCGTCGCGGCGGCCCAGGTCGGCCACGTACTGGGCGGCCTCGGCGGTGTCGGTGGTCGGCGTCAGGTTGGGCATGGCGAAGACGGCCGTGTAGCCGCCGCGCGCCGCAGCCCGCGTGCCCGACTCGACCGTCTCGGCGTCCTCCCGGCCGGGCTCGCGCAGGTGCGCGTGCAGGTCGACGAGGCCCGGCAGGGCGATGAGCCCGCCGGCGTCGATGCGCTCGGCGTCGCTGGGGGCGTCCGATACCTCGACGAACCGACCGTCGACGATCGCGAGATCGGTGCCGGTGCCGTCGGCCAGGTGCACGCCGGTGACGACGAGCGGCCGGCTGGACGAGCCTGTCGAGACCGCGCTCATTCCTCTCCCTCCCCACCCAGCAGGTGGTACAGCACGCTCATGCGGACGGCGACGCCCGCGGAGACCTGGTCGAGCACGCGTGAGGACGCCGCGTCCGCGGCCTCCGAGCTGATCTCGACGCCTCGGTTCATCGGGCCAGGGTGCATGATCGCGGCCGTCGGCTTGAGGCGTGCGAGCCGTTCCCGGGTGAGCCCGAAACCTGCGGTGTACTCGCGCTCGGTCGGGAAGAAGCCGGACGCCATCCGCTCGCGCTGCACGCGCAGCATCATGACGACATCGGCCCTGTCGAGGACCGAGTCGAAGTCGGAGGTGACGGCGGCGTCCCAGTTCTCGACGCCCGTGGGCAGCAGGGTCGGGGGTGCCACGAGCGTCACCGTGCCGCCCAGCACCCGCTGGAGCAGCACGTTCGACCGGACGACGCGGCTGTGCAGCAGGTCGCCGACGATGGCGATCCGCTTCCCCTCGAAGCCGTCGCCGAGGCCGCGCGTGCGGAAGTGCCGCCGCATCGTGTAGGCGTCGAGGAGTGCCTGCGTGGGGTGCTCGTGGGCGCCGTCGCCGGCGTTGACGACGTGCGCCTGCACCCAGCCGGCCGCCTGCGCGACCGCGCCGGAGGAGTGGTGCCGGATGACGAAGCAGTCGACGCCCATCGAGTCCAGCGTCAGCATCGTGTCGCGCAGCGACTCGCCTTTGCTGACGCTCGACCCCTTCGCCGAGACGTTGATGGTGTCGGCACTCATCCACTTCCCGGCGATCTCGAAGCTGGTGCGCGTGCGCGTGGAGTCCTCGAAGAACATGTTGATGATCGTGCGGCCGCGCAGGGCGGGCAGCTTCTTGATCGAGCGCCGCTGCACCTCGTGCATCTCCTCGGCCAGGTCGAGGATGGCGAGGGCCTCGGAGCGGCTCAGGTCCCCGGTGCTGAGCAGGTGGCGCATCACGACTCCTCGGACTGGTCGGAGCTGCGGACGAGCGTGACGGCGTCCGTACCGTCGAGCTCTGCGATGCTCACCCGCACGTGTTCTCCGGCCGCCGTCGGGAGATCCTTGCCGACGTGGTCGGCCTGGATGGGCAGTTCGCGGTGACCACGGTCGATGAGAACCGCCAGCCGGACGGCGCGGGGGCGGCCGAGATCCTTCAGGGCGTCCATGGCAGCCGCGATGGTGCGGCCCGAGTAAAGCACATCGTCGACGAGCACCACCGTGGCTCCGTCGATGGACGCCGGCACACGCGTACGCCCGACCGGCCGCGTGGGGTGGCGGCGCAGGTCGTCGCGGTACAGGGTGATGTCGAGCTCGCCCACGGGCACGTCGGCCCCTTCGGCCGTGGCGATCAAGGTGCCGAGCCGCTGGGCCAGGGGCGCCCCACGGGTCGGAATTCCGAGCAGGACCAGGTTGTCGGTGCCGCGGTTCGCCTCGACGATCTGGGCGGCGATGCGGCGCAGGGCCCGTGAGACATCCGGTGCGTCCCAGATGACACGGGCATCATCCGGGCGTGGCAGGATCTGGGAGGCGCTCATCGGAGCCCCAATCTAGCGCAGCGTCGGCTACCATTTCGGCCATGGCTCACCTGCTCGGATTCCCGATCCTCGAGACCCTGCCGGGCTGGCCCGAGGTCTACAGCCCGTCGGTGCTCGACCTGCTCGTCCTCATCGTTGCGATCCCCACGGTCATCGCCGCCGTCATCACGCTGCCCATCATGGGTCCTGCCTGGTTCCGCCGCGCGCGGCCGGGTAGCGAGCTCGAGTCCCGCTGAGGCGGGCGATCTTCAGCCCAAGCGCAGCACCCAGGGATCGGTGTTGATCCGCGAGATCGTCGACGTCACCGCCCGGCCTGCCGTCTGCGCAGCCATCTGCAGGGTGCGCTCGGCCGCCGGCAGCCACAGCCATTCCGCCGCCCAGTGCGGCACGTCGATGAGCACCGGCGCGTCGGCGTGCGCGAGAAAGTCCTGGGCCGGGTGGTGGCGCAGATCGCCCGTCACGTAGCAGTCCACGCCGGCCGCACGGGCGGCGTCCAGCATCGAGTCGCCCGCGCCGCCGACGACGCCCACCGTGGCGACGACCCGGTCGGGATCGCCACCCAGCTTGACCCCGGCCACCGTGGTCGGGACGCCCTCGGCGAGAGCCTGGGCGACGGCCCGGGCCGGCAGGGGCGCGGGCAGGGTTCCGACGCGGCCCTGGCCGTGGTCGTCGAGGGGACGCCGATCCGTCAGCGCCAGCACGTTGGCCAAGGCGTCCGCGACGCCGTCGGCGGCGGCGTCCGCATTGGTGTGCGCGCTGAACACGGCGATGCCGGCCCGGATGAGGCGCGTCACCACGCGCCCCTTCGGCTGGTCGACGCGCACCGCGTGGACGCCGCGCAACAACAGCGGATGGTGGGCGACGATGAGCTGCGCCCCGAGCGCGACCGCCTCGTCGACGACGGCGTCCGTGACGTCCACCGTGAGCAACACGTGGTCGACGGCGGCGTCCGGGTCGCCGACACTGAGGCCGACGCGATCCCACTCCTCGGCCAGGCGCGGCGGGTAGGCCGCTTCCAGCCAGCTGACGACCTCACCCACCGTTGTGCTCACGCTGCCCGATGCTACCGTCGCCTCCGCACCCGGAGTCTGGCGGCACAGGGTGCTCGGCGCGCGAACGCGACCTCGCTCAGCCGGCGTCCTGGTTCCGCAGGGCCCGGGCGGCGTCGTCACGACGCTCCACGACGAGGCGGCGCACCGAGTCCGGCAGGTCTCGTTCGGCGAGGAAGGCGTCCAGCTTGTCGAGGAACGTCTGATCGGCGAGTGGCCGGGGGAACAGCCAGCTGAGCACGTGCTGCCGGATCGTCGACGACCGGTCGCCCCACCCGTCGCGCTGCTCCGCGATCGCGGCCACCACGTCGAGGTAGCGGTCTGCGTAGTCGGCGTTCACCTCGTCCTGATCGAGCTGCCAGAACTGCGTGACGACCTGGAAGTGCGTCTCGTTCGGCGTTTCCCGCTCCGTGGCTGCCGCCCACGCGTCGGCCTTGGCACCTGCGTCCAGCAGGGCCGAACGGGCGCCGGCGGCTTTCTCGGCACCGGTGGCGGTGCGGTCCCGCTCGGCCTCGGCCGCGATCTCCGCTTCGCCGACCGCACCCACGCGAGCCAGTTCGGTGAGGAGCCGCCAGCGCAGGTCGGTGTCGACGGCCAGGCCCTCGGGCACCTCCTCGCCTGCGAGCCATGCCTTGAGCAACTCGGCGCCCACGGCGTCGTTGATCGCCAGCGCGAGTGCCCGGACGAGCGCCAGCTGGTGGTCGGAGCCGGGGTCGGCGTCCGCCATGAGCTTCGCGATGCCGACCTGCCAACGGTCGGCGAGCTCGCGGCGCTGCGCGCGCGGGGCGTAGTAGTCGATGGCCTGGCGGGCCTGCCCGAGCAGGGCGCTCACGGCGGTCAGGTCGGACTCGACCCCCACCCCGCGCAGCACGAGCTCCACGTAGTCGGACGCCGACATCTCGCCGTCGCGGACGAGATCCCAGGTGGCGCCCCAGCACAGTGCGCGGGCCAGTTCGTCGCCGAGCAGGTGGACGTTCCCCACCAGGGTCGCCAGCGAACCCGGATCGAGGCGGATCTTCGCGTACGTCAGGTCGTCGTCGTTGATGAGCAGCAGGCCGGGCCGACGGCGTCCGACGATCTCGGGCACCTCGGTGTACTCGCCGTCGATGTCGAACTCGAACCGCTCGGTGCGTGTCAGCCGGCCATCGACGAGGTCGTAGAAGCCGACGGCGATGCGATGCCGGCGCAACGTCGGCCACGCCGGCAGCGCCCACTGCCGGATGCCGAAGCGGCTGAACGCGCCGTCCGCGTCCAGTTCCCAGTCGGCGGCCAGGGTGTTGACGCCGGCCGTCTGCAGCCATTGGCTCGTGAAGAACGACAGGTCGCGTCCCGAGGCGGCCTCCAGATGCTCGAGGAGATCGGTGAGCTGCGTGTTGCCGAACGCGTGCTCGTCGAAGTACGCCCGGACGCCGGCGAGGAAGTCCTCGACGCCCACGAAGGCGACGAGCTGGCGCAGCGCCGAGGCGCCCTTGGCGTAGGTGATGCCGTCGAAGTTGAGCTCGACCGCCTCGAGGTCGTACATGTCGGCGGCGATCGGGTGGGTCGAGGGCAACTGGTCCTGCCGATAGGCCCACGTCTTGCGCTGGTTGGTGAACGTGGCCCACGGGTTGGCGCGGTCGCCGAACAGCTTCCGGATCTCGTCCTGCGCGAAGTGGGAGGCCCATTCTGCGAAGCTCTCGTTGAGCCACAGGTCGTCCCACCACGTCATGGTCACGAGGTCGCCGAACCACATGTGGGCCATCTCGTGCAGGATCGTGTTGTCACGGGTCTCGTAGCTGGCCGCCGTCTGGCGGCTGCGGAAGATGTACTCGTCGCGGAACGTGACGCAGCCCGCGTTCTCCATGGCGCCGAAGTTGAACTCCGGCACGAACACCTGCGCATAGTCGGCGAACGGGTAGGGGCGACCGAAGTGGTGCTCGAACACGCCGAAACCCCGCTGCGTGGTTTCGAGGATGCGGTCGGCATCGAGGTGATCGGCCACCGACTGGCGGACGTGGATCGACAGCGGGATCGTCGAGCCGTCCTCGCGCGTGTAGGCGCCGGCCACGGAGTGGAAGTCGCCGGCGCACAGCGCGGTGATGTAGGTGGAGATCCGGGGCGTGGGCGCGAAGTCCCAGCGGGCGATCGCGTCGTCCACCGGCTGCGGCTCGACAGCGGGGGAGTTGGAGAGCACGGTCCAGTGCGCCGGGGCGAGCACCGAGAGCTGGAAGGTGGCCTTCAGGTCGGGCTGCTCGAACGTGACGTACATGCGGCGTGCGTCGGCCGACTCGAACTGCGAATACAGGTAGACCCGGTCGTCGGCCGGGTCGACGAAGCGGTGCAGGCCCTCGCCGGTGCGCGAGAAACGCATCACGGAGGTCACCTCGAGGACGTGGTCGCCGGCGTCGAGCTGAAGTGCCAGGTGTTCGCCGTCGAACGCCTCGGCCGCCACGTCCTGCCCGTCGAGGCGGCAGGCCAGCACGGCTTGCGCGATGAGGTTCGCGTGGGTCGCGCAGGCGACCGACGAGAAGCGCACGGTCGTCGTGGACACGAACGTCCCCGCGGCGTCGGCGAGGGGGGAGCCGTCGGGGCGGCGTCCACTGAGATCGACGAGCACCTCGTAGGAGGTGACATCGAGTTGCTGGCTGCGCGTGGCCGCTTCGTCACGCGTGATGTTGGCGGGGAACATACGGGCTTCCATCCTCGGTACGGTCGACAACTCCGGCCCACCCTAGCGGCCCCGGCCCGCGAAACGGGACACGCGACGCCACTAGGCTGCACCGCATGACGCAGACTGTTGACTTCTGGTTCGATCCGACGTGCCCGTGGGCATGGATGACCTCGCGCTGGATGCTCGAGGTCGAGCAGGTGCGCGACGTGCGGACCACCTTTCACGTCATGAGTCTGTCCGTCCTCAACGAGGGCCGGGATCTGCCCGAGGACTATCGCGCCCACATGGACGCCGCCTGGGCCCCGGCCCGCGTGGCGCTCGGGGTGGAGCGCGCGCACGGGTCGGACGCGCTGCGCGCCTTCTACACCGCCATCGGCACCCGCTTCCACCCCGGCGGCGCGCCCAAGGATCGTGCCACGATCGAGGCCGCCCTCGCCGACACGGGCCTGCCGGCCGAACTGGCCGACCTGGGCTACACCAACGCCAACGACGACGCGCTGCGCGCCTCTCACCACGCCGGTATGGACGCCGTCGGCGACGAGGTCGGCACGCCGGTGCTCCACGTCAACGGCATGGCCCTGTTCGGGCCGGTGATCTCCCCGGCCCCCAAGGGCGAGGCTGCCGGTGACCTGTTCGACGGCTTCGTCAAGGTCAC